>DATJZH010000001.1:0-2833 GCA_035499215.1 Streptosporangiaceae bacterium
GCAAACCCCCCAGGGAAGGCTAACCGGCACGAATCCGCCCCACCAGACGGCGAGCCGAACCTAGGCGTCTCGAAATGAGCCATCCGGCGGGCGCAGCACATGGTCGTACCAGCGATCCGGCGTCCGGCGCGGCGCCCACGAACCCGTCACCGGGTGGTGTCCTGCCTCACGGTCGCGCACCACGCGGCGATCTCCGCGCGGCGCGCGGCGCCGAGCTTGGTCAGGATGTGCGTGACGTGCGCCGAGATCGTCTTGGGCGCGAGCACGAGCTGTTCGGCGATCTGCCGGTTGGTGAGGCCTGCCGCGACGAGCCGGGCGACCTCGAACTCGCGCTCGCTCAGCGGATACCACGGTTCGGCGGGTTTGGCCTGGTCAAATGATTCGGTGAGCCGGCTGGCGGCCGCGACGAGAACGGCGGCGCCGGACGCGGCGGCGATGGCGCGGGCCTCGTCGGCGAGCACGGCCGCCTCACCGCGGCGGCGCGCCCGGGCGGCCGTCTCGGCGAGGTCGAGCCGAGCCCACGTGCCTTCCCAGAACCGGCGCAGGACCTGCCACGACTCGCTCGCCGCCTGCAGCGCCTGATTGGCCGCGGGCACCTCGCCGCGGGCCAGCAGGAGCAGCCCCTCGGCGTGCCCGATCGCGGGCAGGATCCCCGGGATGGCGCGGACGGTGAGCACCGCGCCGACCCGGTCCGACCAGGCTTGCGCGGCATCGACATCGCCACGGGCCAGGTGAGCCCGGACGCCGGTGAGCAGGTAGGGGTAGAGAGAGCTGGCATCGGTGATGTCGGCCGAGGCCTGGTAGCCACGCTCGCAGTGCCTGATCGCGGTGTCGTAATCACCCTGGCACCTGGCCGCCTCGGCCAGCCCCCACAGCGGCGGCGAGAACCGCTGCACCTCGGCCATCCGGTCGCCGTGATCAAAAGCCTCGCCCAGCAGGTCGGCGGCGACGGTCCAGTCGCCGCGCCCCATGGCCAGGTAGCCCAGGACGAACTGCGCGGTGATCTGGGTGGTAAGGCCCCCGCGCCCGTCGGCGAGGGCCTGCTGCGCGGTCTGGGCGGCCGCCTGCCACTGACCGGTGGCCCACTGGACGTGCGCGAGGTGCGATGCCATGTAGTGCCGGTGATTCCACAACTCGACCTTCTCGGCGTAGCCGATGCCTTCGGGGAGCCAGCGCTCGGCCAGGTCGTACTCCACCAGCTCCGATGCGGACGACCCGATCATCCGGTAGGCGCGTGCCGCCTCCGCCTCCCGCTGGGCGCCGGTCGCTCGGGCGATCGCGTCTTCGAGCAGCCGCCAGCCCTCCTCCATCCGGCCGGCGAAGACCAGCACCGATCCGAGCGTAGCGGCGGTGTTGAGCGCGGCCACCTCATCGCCTAGCCGCTGACTCTCGGCGCGGCTGGCCTCCCCGTACGCAATGGCCTCGTCGAGGCGGTCATCGACCAGGTAGGCGGCGGCCATGGCGGAGCCGAGCCTGGCCCGCTCGCGATCCGCGCCGGCCGCGCCGTCCAGGCTGTCCAGGGCGGCCTGCAGCATGCCGACCCGTACGGGCAGGTTCTCGCCGAGCAGGTGCGCGACCGCGACCATGCGCGGTACCAGCGCCGCCGCCGTGCGGGCGTCACCGGCGCCGGCCGTCAGTTCGTGGGCCGTCCGGTACGCCTCGGCGGCCGCCGTGTTGTCGTCGGTGGCCGCGGCCTCGTCGCCGAGCGCGGCGAACAGCCTGGCCCGGTCGAGCGCTGGAAGCTCGGCGGGCACGTTGCGCACCGCCCGCCGGTACAGCTCGAGGGCCTCGCCGTGAGCGGAGACCGACGCGGCCTCACCAGCGGCGGCGACCGCGTACTCGTGCGCGAGTCCGCGGCGCTGTGCCTGCTCGAAGTGCGCCGAGATGAACGCGCCGCGGTAGCCGCGGTCCACGGCGGCTCGCGCCACCCTTTCGTGCAGGCGTCGCCGGGCGGGCAGGTCCGTGTCGGCGTAGAGGGTGTCACGGATCAGTGCGTGGCGGAAATCGAAGGTGACCTCGTCGGCGCCGGGGAGGACGAGATAGGCGTCCTGCAGCTCGCGCAGGGCGCCGGCCACCTCGTCCGGGCCGTTGTCGGTGACCACGGTCAGCAGGTCGAAGTCGAAGGAGCGCCCGATGACGGAGGCCGCCGAGGCCACGTCGCGGGTGAGCCTGGCCAGGTGCCGGACGCGGCTCAGTACCGCGTCACCCAGCGTGTCCGGCACCGTGGCAGCCTGGATCGCCGCGCCGGAGCGCGGGGTCAGGGTGCCCTCGTCGATGGCGGCGAGGAGTTCCTCGATATGCAGCGGGATCCCGTCGCTGCGCTCGTGGATCGCCTGCACCATCTGGGCCGGGGCCGGACGGCCGAGCAGCGCGCTGGTCATCGCCGCGGTCTGGGCCAGCCCCAGCCGCGGCAGCCGGAACTCCTCGGTCAGCCGCTGGCCCAGCAGCCGGGCCCGCAGGTCGCGCATGGGCAGCCGGGGATACAGCTCATCGCTGCGGTAGGCGCCCGTGACCAGCACCGGCCTGGTCGCGAGCCGGCCGGCCAGATGGCCGAGCACATCCAGGCTCAGCTCATCGGCCCAGTGCAGGTCTTCGAGAATGATCAGGACCGGCGTGCCGGGGTCGGCGGTCACCAGCAGATCGGCCAGGTCCTGGACCAGCACGCGGCGCCGGTGGTGCGCGTCACCGGCGGCGTCGGAAATCGCCCGGATCCTCGACGTCAGGCTCCGTCCCAGCTGCGCCAGGGCCGGCTCGCGGGCGGGCAGCAGGTTGCCGGCCAGGTCCAGCAGCAGGCCCGCCAGCGACTGCACGTCGTCCGGGAACGCCGCCGCCC
>DATJZH010000002.1:0-6671 GCA_035499215.1 Streptosporangiaceae bacterium
ACCGCGGACGCCGCTGATCTGCAGAAGGCCGGCTTCCCGCCGCGACCCGACGATGCGCATCACCGAGCTCGCTATGACCACGTCCTGAAGCGGCTCCAAGGCAAGCTCAACTACATTCCCCCGACGCTCCGGCACAATGCCCACCAAACCACCGGTGCCACCACCTCACTGAGCTTCACCGCGCCGACCGGCACGTCACTGACAGGGAACCACGTCCGCCGAGCCGTCCCCGTCGATCCCGATCCAGTTCGCGCAGTAGTACCACTGGTTCTCCGTGGGGCGTCCACGTCGGGTATTACCCAGTCGGCCTCGATCCAGCTGAACGGCTCGCCGGCGGGAGCGAACACGACGCCCCCCGACCAGTTGGTGGATGTCTCGGTGGCGTCTTCCGGCCGCTGCCTGCGTGGACCGTGAAACACATCTCCCTGAACTGACATTTCCGTCTCCTTTCGTGTTGGTCTGCGTATCCGGGAAATGCCGAGGGTACCGGCCAGCCGGAAGACAGCCCGGTACGGCTGGGTACCGGACCTCCCGGACGCCCGAGACCATCTTTACGCAGCTCCGCAGATCGCGCTCGCGGCGTTGCCTCCCAGCGTCGACATGCGCAGTAACTGCCCGGCTGTCTATAATCAGGGTAGAATTGGCAGCTGCACCGCCAAAGCCATCGCGGCAGCTTTCGAATTCGACATCATGAAGCAGGATCTCCAGGTCTTCGCGCCCTCCCGGCTGTTCATTTACTATAATGAACGAGAAATCGAGGGACATGTAAACTCAGATTCCGGTGCCTAGATTCGCGACGGGATCAAGAGCGTGGCAATCCTCGGCGTCTGCCCAGAGGATGAATGGCCATATGATGATACGCCCGCAGTCTCCGATGGCGGGCCCTTTCCGCCAGGCGCCAGAGACGGCGAGAAGCCATCCGCGCAATGCTACCAAGACGCTCTGAACAATCGGGTCACGACCTACCGCCGCTTGCTGCGGGACCCCGATCAGATGCGCGGCTGCCTAGCCGCCGGGTATCCATTCGTATTCGGTTTCACCGTCTACGAGAGCTTCGAGAGCAGAGAAGTGGCCGACAGCGGCATGGTACCGATGCCGCAGCCCGGCGAGCAGGTGCTCGGCGGCCACGCGGTCCTCGCGGTGGGCTATGACGACTCAACCCAGAGGTTCACCGTCCGTAATTCCTGGGGCACTGACTGGGGGCAGGCCGGCTACTGCACGATGCCGTACGCCTACCTCACCACGCGTGGCATGGCATCCGACTTCTGGACAACACGCGTCGTCACCTGACACCGCAGCGGCGAGCTGGCGGACACGGTGAACCTCCGGGTTCACCGTGTCCGCGCAGATCTCGCAGCCTCCGGCGAGGAGCCGGCGGATCAGCTGGCACGACTCCGGCTCGGTCACGGCGGGCCAGTTCAAGACGCGGGCTGATCGGGCCCGCCGGGCCCTGGCTGCCTGGCGCGCTGTCGGGCCAGATCTCCGGTGGCGGACACTCGGCCGGGCCGGGTCGGGTTCCGCTGTTACCGGGGCGCAGATTTTTTTCTGGCAGCCTGTCCCGCTCTCACGGACTGACGGCTGACCGCCTACCGTTTCGGGTGAGAGGGGTGAGCGCGGATGACATCCACTAGGCCGATGGCGCAGTTGCGTGCCCGACTCCGGCAGCACGGGATCACTCTCCCTGTCCGCTGGCACCGTCGTGACCGTCGGTCCCCGGGATCGTGGACGGCTGGGCCGACGGTGGCATCGGCGCTGCTCGTGCTGGCGCTGGCATCCGCGTCGTGCAGCGGCGGACCCACCGCCGTCGCGCCAGCGGCGACCGCGGCGGCGACGCCGACCCCTATGGCGACGGGGGCGGATAGCGCCCTCGGCCTCCAGCAGGCGTACGTCAGCACCATCCACCGGGTGCTGCCCTCCGTGGTAGAGATCAAGACGTCATCCGGCCTTGGCTCGGGTGTCGTCTACGACACTGCGGGTGACATCGTGACGAACGCGCATGTGGTCGGCAGCGCCGGGTCATTCCAGGTTTTCCTGACTGGCTCGGTGAAACCACTGCCGGCCCGGCTCGTGGGCAGCTACCCGCCGGACGACCTGGCCGTGATCAAGGTCAGCGGGGCGGCGCAGCTGGTGCCCGCTCACTTTGCTGACTCTTCGAAGCTGCAGGTCGGCCAGATCGTGCTCGCGATGGGCAATCCGCTGGGCCTGGCCAGCAGCGCGACCGACGGGATCATCTCGGCGGTCGGGCGGACAGTGACTGAGCCGCAGGAGGGCGGGTCGCCAGGGGCGACGCTGCCGGATGTGATCCAGACGTCGGCGGCCATCAACCCCGGGAACAGCGGCGGGGCGCTGGTCGACCTGTCCGGCCAGGTGGCAGGCATCCCCACGCTGGCGGCAACCGACCAGCAGCTCGGCGGCGCTGCGCCCGGTATCGGTTTCGCGATCCCCTCCAACATCGTCACCGATGTCGCCCGGCAGATCATCAGGACCGGGCACGTCACCAGTTCCCACCGCGCGGCGCTCGGCGTCAGGGTGCAGACGGTCGCGGGGCCTGACGGTCAGCCTTCGGGCGTTGGGATCGCCGCGGTGACGCCCGGCGGCTCGGCGGCGAGGGCCGGCCTGCAAGCTGGTGACGTCATCACCGCGGTCAACGGGACGGCTACCCCGGACACCGAGACGCTGGCGGCGGTCCTGGCCGGCCTGCGCCCCGGTCAGAAGGTGCCTGTCACCGTGACAAGGGCCGGGGGCGGCACCGCCACGGTCCAGGCGACCCTCGGGCAGCTGCCTGGCTCTTGACCGGGCGGCAGTGCCCGCGAGCACCGCCTCTCCACCCGGCCGCGTCCACTGGACAGCGGTTTGCCGGCCGAGCGCTGCGCGACGTTTCGTGGACTGCTGTGTGGTGCGGCGGCCGGAAGTCCGCATCGCGCGTGCCGGGCCGCGCGGGCGTGTTAACGTGGCCATCAATGGCCGGGATGAACCGATTCGTGGTGCGGGAGTTCCAGGCGCCCGGTCTCATTGCGCAGCCGGGCGAGGTCCTGGTGCCGACTGAGATCGGGGATCCGGTCCGCGGGCGGCTCAGGTGCCCGGCGGCGCCGCTCGTCGTCGGCAGCCTGCGGCGCAAGGGCAGGCTCGTCCGCTCTGTTACATCGCCGCCATTCCAGGATCGGCAGTACGACGGGGACGGCGCTGTGCTGTTCGTCGCGACCTGCCAGCTGCACGAGGGCGCGACAGCCGCGCTGGCCGCCGCGGCGGCGCCCGCCGACCGGCTGGCCGTCGCCGTCGCATGCTCGGCTGTCCAGGAATGGGCCGCGGTGCTCGGCACGCGCCGGCTGGTGCTGCCGGGAGCGGGCCCGTGGTGCGAGGGCGCGCAGCGCGCTCTCGCGTCGGCCGGGAACGCGGTGGCCGCCAACGCCGACGGCCGGGGCCGCGGCGTCCATATCTATGGTCAGCTTGCCGCCACCGAGGAGGCGGCCAGCGAGCTGGCCAGCCGGGGCGCCGTGTTCGGCACCTCACTGCCGGACATCCCCAGCGGGGATGTCATCGTCTTCGCGGCGCATGGCGTCGCGCCGCAGGTGCGCGAGGAGGCGGTCGCGCGGGGGCTCGAGATCGTTGATGCGACCTGCCCGCTGGTGGCAATGGCTCAGTCGCAGGCGCGCGAGCTGGCCGACCGGGGCGATCAGCTGGTCCTCATCGGCCAGCCAGATCACCCCGCCGCGGCCGCGATAGCCAGCCACGCCGACGGCGCGGCCGCGATTGTCGCCACCGCCGCGGGCACCGCAGCGGTGCAGGTGACGGACGCCCGGCGGGTCTCTTACCTGCTCCAGCCGGGCATCCCGGTGGAGGACAGCGCACCCGTGGCGACGGCACTGCGATCCCGCTTTCCCGCTGTCCGCGGTCCGCACCCGGACGGGTTCTGCTACGCGGCCTCCGACCGTGCCGACAGCATCCGCGCGGTCGCGTCCGGAGCCGGCCTGGTGCTGATCCTGGGCGCGCCGGAGTCCGCCGACGTCCGGCAGCTGGCCGGGCTGGCCCGCGACTGCGGCGCCCGGGCGCAGGCAGTCGCCGATGTCGGCGAGATCACCCCGGCCATGCTCACCGGGATCGCGTCGCTGGGCATCGCCGAGTCGACGTCGGCCCGCGCCGGGCTCGCCGCCGAGGTGACCGCTGCACTGTCCGGCCTCGGCCCGGTGAGCGTGCTGCGCCGCCAGGTCAAAACGACTGTCGACGGCCAGCCAGCGGTGCTGCCGGCCGGCGGCTGAGGACCGCGGCACCGCGGGCAGGACCGACACGCCCGGGTTATCTGCCGGCTTGCGGCCTACGCCGCCGGGCAGGTTCCGCGGCCTGGCGGGCAAATCGGACGGCGGCACGGCTGGCCCGGCTGGCAGGCGGCTGGCCGGCGCGTGGTGACCCGCGACAGTCGCTGGCAGGACGTACGACTCTGACAGCCCTCAGTCACAGGCATAACGTTGATGCCAAGGATAGTCGGCACGGCAGGTGACTTTCATGATCAACCGCGTCAGCGCACGGGGCGCCGGGCGCTGCCGGGTGCGCCTCGAGCTGGGAGCGGGCACGCTGCAGTGCCTGGCATCAGGGGTGGGGCAATGAGGTTGATCAAGGCAGGCAGCGTCGCCGCTGCCATCCTGGCGGCGGGACTCGCCGCCGGTGCCGCTGGGTGCGGCCGCTCGGATTCAGTGACCGCCGCGGCGCGGACGCGGCCGGTTCCGGGGCGGGCCGCGCCCCGCAGGCTGTCGGCAGCGCCGGCCCGGTCATCCCCGGCACCGCAGGTCACGGTGACCGGGCAGCCACCGTCCCCCGCTGCCCTGCCCGTCCTCACCGCGGGCAGCTACACGGGCACCGAGCCCGCCTTCATTGACTTCAGCGGCGACGCGGGGAACGTCGTCACCTCAATAGGCTGGGCGTCGTGGACGGCGACCGGCGCTACCGGCACCGGCACATCCAACATCCAGGGCTGCGTGCCCAACTGCGCCGAGGGCTCGGAGACGCCGGTCCCGGCGACCATCACCCTGTCCGATCCGGCCGGCGGCCATTTCACCGAATACACCGAGGCCCGCAACGGGTCCACATCGTCGGGGCCGACGTCGGCGATCATCAGCGCGGGGCCAAGCCCGGTAGTTGCCGACGCCAGGGACATCTCGAATGTCATGTCCATCCCGCCGCTGAGCATGCGCCCGGCGGTAGCTGGATCGCGGGTAGCGCGGTGTCAAGCGGACCGGCTGACCGGCTGACCAGGCGGCCGGGGCGCGAGACTCCTAGGCTCGGCTTATGGTCCGCATCGCCCGCCTTCCCGCCCGCACGCTGCTGCGCAGGTACGCCGTCGCCTGGACGTATCTGGCGGGCTTCGTCCTCGCCGAGATTGCCGACGCCGCCTTGCCGCGCCAGGACCGGGCCGCGCTGATGCGGTGGGCCAGCACCAACGTGGTCAACCTGCACCATGACCCGGTCGGCTCGCTGGCGGCCTCGGCGTTCATCGCGCCCGAGTCTGTGGGTGTCTGGCCGGTGCTGATCGCCCTGGCCCTGTTCGGCGCCAACCGGGCACTGGGCAACTGGCGCACGGCGCTCGTCTGCGTCGCCGGACATGTGACCGGCACGCTGGTCAGCGAGGGCATCGTGGATTATCGCGTGGCGCACGGCCTGCTGCCCGCCGCTGACCTGCACATCATCGACATCGGGCCGTCCTATGTGGTGGTGTCCGCAATCGCGGTGGCCGTGCTGTACGGCTCGTGGCCGGCCCGGACGGCGGCCGTGGTCGACTTCGCCATCCTTGTCCTCCCCGGTCAGATATTCGCCGGGCTGAGTCAGCTGGACGTCGCCGCGGTCGGCCACACGACGGCGATCGTGGTCTCGGTACTGGTCGGCGGCCTGCTGGCCTGGCAGCGGCTCCCCGAGCAGCGTCGGCGTCCGGCCGACCGTGTGCCGCCGGGCCGCGAGATGCTGCCAGGTTCCGGCCACGCCGACGATGAGCCGGAAGGCTCAGTCCGCCTCGACTGACAGCGCGGGAGCGCTCAGCATGGGCGCTCCCGCGTGACTGCCTGAGGCGGCCCCGGCCTGACGGCCCGCCGGCCCCGCACCCACGTCCAGGCACGCCCGGCGGCATAGCACGCCGCCCCGAGGATGCCGACGAAGAAGCCGACCGGCCAGTCGGTCACGAAGGACGCGATGATCGCCGCCCATACCGTCGCCGCGGCGATGAGCACGGACAGCAGCATGGCCCGCAGCGGGCTCGCCGTGATCGACCGGGCGGCGGCGGGCGGGCCGATCATCAGGCTGAAGATCAGCAGGGCGCCGACCACCGGCAGGGTCATGCTGGTCGCCAGGGCCACGATCACCAGGAAGCACAGTTCCATCCGGTGCCCAGGCACGCCGCGAGCCTCCCCCAGCTCGGGCATCAGCGAGTTCAGCATGAGCGGCCGGAAGATTACCAGCGTCCCCACCACGCAGATCAGGCCGAGCACGGCAATCGGCGCGATCTCGCTGGAGCTCACGCCGAGGACCTCGCCGAACAGCAGCGAGAAGATCTCTGATGAGTACTCGACCGTGAAGCTGAGGAACAGCGCGCCGAGCCCGAGCATCAGGACGAGCACCAGCGCAGTAGCCACGTCACTGCGCCCCCGGCGGCTCAGCCAGCCGATCCCCAGAGCGCCAGCCAGGGCGAA
>DATJZH010000003.1:0-4997 GCA_035499215.1 Streptosporangiaceae bacterium
CGGCATTTCCGGTCCAGCCGCCGGCGCGCGCCCGGCGACCAGCACGGTGGACACGTGAGCGGTATGACGGATCCGCTGGTGCGGGTCAGGGATACGGCCGTCCCGGCAGGGCCGAAGCCGGGATCTGGGCGTTTTTGGGTATTCCTGCCAGCGGGAGGAGCATGATATGAGCAGCTTCGGCGGGAAAACCTTTTTGCCTGTTCTTGGTCAGCTGGCTGAAAATGATCCGGACCGGCCCGCGCTGACGTGCGGAGAGGTCACGCTGACCCGGGCCGGGTTCGTGGAGCGGGTGGAGCGCCTGGCTGCCCTGTTTGGGGCCCGCGGAGTGGCGGAGGGCTCGACGGTCACGATCGGCCTGCCCAACTCGATCGGGTTCGTGGAGTGCATGTTCGCGGCCTGGGCCGTCGGCGCCGTGCCGCAGCCGGTCTCCCACCGGCTCCCGCCACTGGAACTCTCCGCCATCATGGACCTGGTCAGTCCGTCACTCGTCGTGGGAATGCCGCAGGCACAGGCGGGAGCATGGCCGGCCCTGGAGTCGGTGCCCCGGCGGCTTCCCGCTGGCTCGTTCACGCCGGGCGTGTCGCCGGTGTGGAAGCTCGTTACCAGCGGCGGGAGCACGGGCCGGCCGAAGCTGATCGGGGCGACCGCACCCGCCCTGCTTGAGAGCGTGGCTGGCCTCGCCCCGCTGGTGGGCCTGCCTTCCGGCGAGTGCGCCCTCATGACCGGGCCGCTGTCCCACAACGCGCCGTTCGTGGCCACCGCGGCCGGGATACTGCTCGGCAACCACGTGGTGCTCATGTCCAGGTTCGACGCGGCCCAGACATTGCGCCTGATCGAGCAGCACCGGGCGAGCTGGCTGTACCTGGTGCCGACCATGATGCTGCGCATCTGGCGTCGGCCCGAGGCGGTCCGGCTGGCCGCCGACGTCTCCTCGCTGAAGGTGGCCTTCCACGTGGCCGCGCCGTGCCCGCCGTGGCTCAAGCAGGCCTGGATCGACTGGCTCGGCCCGCAGAAGCTATTCGAGCTGTACGCAGGCACCGAGCTGCAGGCAGCCACCGTGATCACCGGCACTGAATGGCTCGCTCACCGCGGGTCAGTCGGCCGCACGGTGCTCGGCGAGATAGAGATACGCGACCTCGACGGCCGGCCCGTCCCTGCTGGCGAGGAAGGGGAGATCTGGATGCGCCGGGGCCCCGGCGTCCCGCCCCCGTACCGGTACATCGGGGCGACAGCACGCAGTGCCGCCGACGGCTGGGAATCGCTCGGCGACATCGGCCGGGTCGACGCCGACGGGTACGTCTACATAACCGACCGCCTCACCGACATGATCCTCATCGGCGGATCGAACGTCTACCCGGCGGAGATCGAGGCCGCTTTGGACGAGCACCACGCCGTGCAGTCCTCCTGCGTGATCGGCCTCCCACACGAGGACCTGGGCAACATTCCGCACGCCATCGTCGAGCTGTCCGAACCGGCATCTGATGAGCATCTGATGGCCCATCTCCGTCAGCGGCTGGCCCCGCACAAACTCCCCCGCGTGATCGAGCGCGCTACCACGCCGCTGCGCGATGACGCCGGGAAGGTCCGCCGCTCGGCGCTGCGGGCCGAACGACTCACCCAGCACCCAGCCATCCAGCAAACCGGCTAAGCCCGCCGAAGGGCAGCCGCACGCCGTGCTCGTGCGGCCGATCTGGCCGGACACCTGTCCCGGGACGTCCAGCGGTTCATCATCCAACTGGCCAACGCGGTGGCCCAGCAGGCCGGTATATGCCAGGCTCCGGGCGAGCAAGTTGTCGAGGTAGCCGTCGGCCTCCCCGCCGCGTGCGCCGGAGATCTGGGCGGCGGCGAAGGCGGCGCGCGCGGCAATCCACGAGAACTTCGTATCCCATCCAGCCGGCCGGCCGCGAGGACGGCCGCGCCGAGGTCCCGCTGCCCGGCCGGGACGATCGCCGCCCCCGCGGTCGCGGCGACGAGCAGGATAACCGGCACTAACGCGAGCGGTTGCGACCCGGTTAGCGGACGGAGCTCCTCGAACCAGCCGAGCGGGCTTCCCGATGAAAGCCAGGGTTAGATCTCGGTGGTGGCTTCGGCTTTGCCTTCTTTGACGGCGGTCTTGAGCGCGGCGTAGTCGCGTTCGTTCTGGTCGGCGTAGGTTTCGGCGAAGTCGGCGATGGCCTGGTCGAACTTGGCGGAGCCGCCGAGGTAGGCGGCCAGGGTGATGCGGTCCCCGGAGCGGGCGTGCGCCCGGGCCAGGGTCCACCCGCACAGCCGGGCGTACAGGGTCATGCCCTCCGGGAGCATCTGCTCGATCGGCACGGAGAACTTCCAGTCCTTCAGCTGGCGGACGTAGAAGTCGCGGTCCACCCCGTCGAGGGGGTTGGCGACGCGGGTCCAGCCGAGGAAGATGTCGCTTTCGGCTTGCATCAGATGCTGCCCGGCGACGACGCGCTCGCCCTGGTTGGGGTACTGGCTGCGCCCGGCATACTCCGCCAGGACCGACGGCTGGGCCTCCTTGGCCTGAAGGAACAGCGGCTCGACGCCGTCCAGGGCGTCCATCAGCAGGACGTAGGCGCGGGTGCCGACGCTGCCGACCCCCACCACCTTGCGGGCCGCCTGGATCAGCGTGAACTGCTCGAGCAGGTGCCGCCGGTCGGATTGCAGGGTCCGCCCGTACTTGCCCAGCACGGCCTGGAGCAGCTGGTAGATCGCGTCGGCCTGCACGTCGGCGAAGGCCTCCTCGACCGGGACGATCAGCGGGGGATCGCTGACGATCCGCCGCCGCCCGTCGGCCATGGTGGTGAGCTTGGCCATCGCCTTCGTGCTGTCCTGGGTGTGCGCCTTGGCCAGCAGCTTCTGGGTTTCCTTGTACCTTTTCGCCTTCAGCTGGGACCGGAACTGGGCCAGGACCGGCTGGATGTCCAGGTGCGTGTACCAGACCTCCAGGAAGGTCTGCTCCGCGAACCCGCGCATCGCGGTGCGGTAGCCTTCTCCAGCCGCGAGAGCGATCTTGCGGCAGGCCTTGGCGGGGTACCCGTTGTCGCGTCCGGCCACGGTCAGGCTCGCGGCCAGCCGCTTGACATCCCACTCGAACGGGCCGGGCAGGGTCTCGTCGAAGTCGTTGACGTCGAAGACCAGGTTCCGCTCCGGCGAGGCGAACGCCCCGAAATTGGACAGGTGCGCGTCCCCGCACAGCTGCACCCGCAGTCCCGACGTGGGAGTTGTGGCCAGGTCGGCCGCCATCGGCAGCGCCGCGCCCCGGTAGTACGTGAACGGCGATACCAGCATCCGCCCGTGCCGGACCGGCACCAGCTCCGGCACCCGCGTCTTGGCCTGACCCAGCAGCAGCCCGACCGGATCCCGCTTCCCGGCCGGGGCGAACTCCGCGTGCGACTCCAGCGGAGCCTCTGCCCGGGCGTCCTTACCCTGGGCCACCCGGTCCGCGCGACTCAGCTGCTCCACCGTCCCGGCGCGCCCCGGACCTTTACCGGATGCCCGCGCGGCAGGGCTCGCCGACACGCCATCTTTAGTTTTCACAGTCATGGCCACTCCTTCTGCTTCCGCCTAGGCCGGAGTTATCGGTTAATCGGCCGGTTCCTCCAGCGGGGCCGCGATGTCATGCCGCGCTTGCCGTATCGGCGGGCGGCGCAGGCGCCCCGGCCGAGCCCGGCACCGGGCGATCGCCAGCAGCACGTCCGCGATCTCGTCCTCGGTCGCGCGCGTAGCCAGCGCCCGGCTGGTGCTCCGTTCCAGGTACACCGCCGGTGACCCGATGGCCACCGACATGGCCACTTGCAGCAGTGCCCCGGTCTTGGGATCCAGGGCCGATGTCTTGTCCAGGCCAAGCCCGAGTCCGGCCTCGTCTTCGACGGAAGCCTTCGCCGATCACCGCCAGCCTTCGCAGAATCTCCTGGAATCTCGCTGTCTGGCCCATATCCCTCCGCTCTCGCCGCCAAGCACCACTCCACCTGACGGCTGGGCGAGTTCCATCCTCCTGATGGGATGAAAGACAGTCGTCGCCCCGCCGGGCCGGGCAGTGCCCGATCCATCCTGCCGGGGCGCTGCCCCGCCAAAGCGGGGCCCGGTTCGCGGCCCGCAGCCCCGAGCGCTGCGGCGTCCAGGCGCCGGGCAGTGCCTCAGCAAGCGGGCGGAGCACCTGGGCTCTGTCGCTGAATGGCAAGCATTGGCTCGGAGGACAGACTGACCTCCCTGCTGCATTGCGCGCGCCCCGGCTGGCTGACGTGCCGCCGAACGCTTGGCGCGGCACACCGCAGGCACGCTGCCCCGTGCGTGACCGCCATGCCAGCACCGCCAGGACAAACGACCGCATTACGCCGACGGCCAGAATCGGCGTTCCAGGAACCTCGAACGCCTGGGCTGCGTGATCCATGACCGTGGTGTAGGACGAGGCCGCCACGGTATCCCGCGCAGCCAGCGTGGTTAACGTCAGCAATGGCCCTCCCGCCCGGTCAGCCCGTCCCGCCCGGTCAGCCCGGCATCATCCTTACCCGCCCGCGGCCATCGGCTACCTCCCTGCTGCTGGCCGCGCCGTCTGGGCTGCACCCCAGTCGGAACACCTACCGGATGCCCATAGCCGTCCGCGCCGCCACCAGGCCGAGCCGCACGCCCCCGTACTGGCAGCCGGGCAGCGGCTCACTGGGCGATACCCAGCACCGCATGGCTGTCCTGTGCCTGCTGACCACAAAGCTCACCAGGGGCGCCGCCCGGCCCGGCATCATCGACAAGATGGTCAGGGTGGCCAGTTCCTGCATGATGTCCCGGATCCGCGCCGTGGGCTCAGGGGCCGGGGGACCTGAGGTCGGGGAACTTGAGGTCAGGGTCGTGCTCAGACAGCACCGACGGCGGCCCGATGAGCATCTTGTCCGGTTCCCCGATGGCCTCCTCGTCCTTGCCGTCGTAGTCGAACTTCCTCAGCACGTGCTTGATCGCCTCGAGCCTGGCTCGCTTCTTGTCGTTGCTCCTGACCACCGTCCACGGAG
>DATJZH010000004.1:0-43893 GCA_035499215.1 Streptosporangiaceae bacterium
CGGGACTGGCCGCCCAGGCCAGGCACCAGCAGCTCGTAGGCCGGGTTGATCATGATGGCATGCCCGTCCCGGATGCCCACCGGCCCGCGGAACCGGACCTTGGCGCCAGGCTGCAGGCCGGGGATGTGCGAGCGCCCGTAGAACAGCGCCGTGATCTGGCCGGTCGAGTCGGACACCGCACAGGCCAGAACGGTGTTCTCCTGGACCGGCCGGATCTCGACAGCCCGGACGCGTCCTTCGACGACGGCCCGGCCCGGCCCGGTGAGCGTCCCCATCGGAGTGCAGCCGGCGGCCGGGACCGGCCTGCTGTAATTATCGCTGTCGGCCTGAGCCGGCTCCTCCGGAACTGGCGCGTCCGGAACTGCATCAGGCCCCGGGGCAGCGGCCGCCGCCGCGTCGCGCGGCACCTCGCCGTCAGCGTTCACCGCATCGGCGGGCAACAGCCCCGCGGCCGCGTCCCCCGCCGCACCCGGCCCGGGGTGACCTGGCCGCAGGACGCCGCGCGCATGCAGCGTTTGCACCCTCCGGCGCACATCGAAGGGCACGATGGTGGCCGCGGCGTGCGGAATCTGGCTGATCACGCCCGCGATCTTGTCCGCCGTGCGGTCGTGCAGCAGGCGGGCAACCGGCGAGTACACCCGACGCGGCAAGATCGCTGTCACCCCTACCCCCGGCAGGGCTGCTTCGGCGCTGACCATCTCGGCGGCCGCCCTGGCCAGCCGCCGATCCGGGCAGTCGACGAAGTCGAGCGAAATTCCGGTATTCGCGCGCACCCAGTCCTGCCGGAGCGTAGCGGCCTGCGCGCTGTCGATGACGAAATGTACCGCACGCAGCGAGGTCGGCCGCAGGCTTCGCGCGTACCGGAGCGCTGCCAGCGTGGCCAGGTCGAGATCGTCCACGAAGACAAAAACAGTCCGGCGCGAATACGTCGGCGGTTCTGGCGGCTTCTCGCGGCTGCCGATCTGCAGGAGAACATCCGCCTCCTGGCGGTATTCCCGGTTCAGCCAGATCAGCGTGGGAACGCCGATCGCGAAGAGGATCACCACCAGGTAGGCGCCCTCGGTGAACTTGACCACCACGAAGATCAGCACGACGATCAGCGACGTCACGCCGGCCGAGAAGTTGATCACGAACTTACGCTGCCAGTGTGGCTCCCGGACGCGGTGGTGGTACTTGGCCATGCCGAATCCGGCCATGGTGAAGGCGGTGAAGACGCCGATCGCGTAGAAAGGCACGAGGTTGTTGACGTTCGCCCTGACGGCGGCCAGCAGGGTGCACGACAGCACCGCGAGCACGACGATCCCATTGGAGAAGACAAGCCGGTGGCCGCGCTTGGTCAGCCAGCGCGGCAGGAAGGCGTCCTCGGCCACGAAGCTGGCCAGGAACGGGAAGCCGTTGAAGCTGGTATTGCCTCCCGTGTAGAGGATCAGGGCCGTCGCGGCCTGGATCAGGATGTACATGCCGGTGCCGGCGGGCGAGTGGCCGAAGACGAGCCTGGCCTCCTGGGAGATGACCGTCGGCACCCCGTCGGTGTAGGGCCTGGCGTGCGTTACGTGCGCCAGCCAGGAGATCCCCGCGACGAGGGTGCCCAGGATGAGACCCTCGGCTACCAGGACGCGGCGGGCGTTGAGACCCTCCGGCGGGCGGAACGCGCTTACCGCGTTCGACACCGCCTCGATGCCGGTCAGCGAGGAACCGCCATTGGCGAAGGCGCGCAGCAGCACGAAGACCATGCCGAAGGCGATCAGCCCGCTGTTGCTCGGCGTCCCGGTGACTATGCCGGCATGGGGGATGTAGAGCGGCAGCGTGCCGAACGCCTCCCGCAGCAGGCCTGTGACGATCATGAGGATGATGACGGCGGAGAACAAGTACGTGGGAACCGCGAACGACTGGCCGGCCTCCCGGATCCCCCGCAGGTTGCCGTAGCACATCAAGATCACGATGCCGATCGAGATGACGGTGATGGTGTCCAGGTTGTTGATCGCCGGGACGGCCGACGCGACCGCCGCCGTGCCCGCGGCGACCTGGACCGCCACCGTGACCACGTAGTCGATGAGTAGCGCGACCGCGGCGATCTGGGCCACCTTGGGCCCGAAGTTGTCCCGCGCGACCACATAGGACCCGCCGGCCCTGGTGTAGACCATGACGACCTCGCGGTAAGACAGGACCACCAGGGCCATCACGAACAGGACGACACCAGTCAGCGGCAGGATCAGCGTGAACGCGGCAATCCCGAGGCCGCCCTTGATCAGCTCGATCAGGATCTCCTCGGTGCCGTAAGCCGAGGAGGAGATGCCGTCAGGTGCGAGCACGCCAAGCGCGAGGACCTTGGACAGCCGCTGCTCGCCGAGTTCCTCGTTGACCAGCGGCTTGCCGAGCAGCCGGCGCTTGACGACGTAGCCCAGGCCCTCAGCCAGGTCGCCGGTGCCCAGCTGCCCTACCGTCTTCCGGATGGCCACGCGTTGGTTCCTCCGCTCGTCGCACTCCGTCGTGGCCTTCATACCATCGCGGCTGCCTGCGCGGGAGTCAGGCCATGTCCGGATATGCCCGCCTGCCCGGGTGCCGGAAATGCCCAGCTGCCGGGTGCCGGGCGCCGGCCGGCGGCCTGCAGTATCAGCTTGCCCAGGCCTGGCGGTGACGCAACAGGTAACCGGCTGTTCATTCGGCCATGCCAGGGTAGTGGCCGTGTCAGGATGCGTCCCGAGGCAGGACAGGGGGCGGCTGGGAAGCAGGGCCGTTGGTGACAAGGTGATCCAGGGGCAGGGATCCCTGCATGCCGGACCACATCAGGAAGGCAAGGCGATGACCATGACACCGGCCGCTTCGGCGCCGCGGGCCGGAAGCGCTCAATCGCTGCATCTGTCCGAGCTGCTGCGGCGGCCTGTCACCGACAAGCGCGGCGAGTCCATCGGGCGGCTGTCCGACGTGATCGTGCGGCTGCGCGGTGCCGACCTTCCCGCGGTCACCGGCCTGGTCGTGACGGTCGGCGGCGGCCGCGAGGTCTACGTGCCGGTCAAGCGGGTCAGCTCGTTCGACGGTGACGTGCTGACGCTCACCAGCCCCAAGCTCGACCTGCGGCAGTTCGAGCGCCGCGAGGGCGAGGTGCTGCTGCGGGCCGACGTGCTCGGCCACCGGCTGATCGACGTCGAGACCGCACAGCTGATCAAGGCCGCCGACCTGGAACTCGTACACCGCGGCGGGGAATGGGTGCTCGCCGGAGTGGACACCCACCGCCGTGGCCGCCGGCTCTTCGGCCGCTCCGGTGCGCACACTGACTACCACACCTATCGCGAGTGGACAAAGTTCGAGCCGCTCATCGGCCACACCAGCAGTGCCCGGCTGCGCCGCCCGTTCGGCCGTATCCGGAGGCTGAAGCCGGCGCAGATCGCCGACCTGCTGGAGGAGGCGTCCAAGGAGGAGGAGACCGAGATCCTCGGCCAGGTGCACGCCGATCCCGAGCTCGAGGCCGATGTCTTCGAGGAACTGGACGAGGATCTGGCCACCCGGCTGCTCGGTGCCCGCACCGACGCGGAGATAGCCGAAGTCCTGTCCAGGATGCGCGCCGACGACGCCGCGGATGCCATTTCCGAGCTGCCGCAGCGGCGCCGCCAGCCGGTCCTGGACCTGCTGCCGCCCGGCCAGCGCACCAAGGTGCTGACGCTGATGGGGTTCAATCCGACCAGTGCCGGCGGCCTGATGGGCATGGATTTCATCGCGCTGCCAGGGGAATCGCCCGTCCGGGCGGCCCTGGAACTGGTCGCGAGCTCCGAGAATCTCCAGCCTGAGGCGCTGACCAGCGTGCACGCGCTCGACGAGCGCGGCCGCCTGTGCGGCGTGGCCAGGCTGGTCGCGCTGGTTCAGGCAGACCAGTCGGCCAGGCTCAGCGACATCTACGACGACGATCCGGTCCGGGTCGGCGCGGATACCGACGTGGTGGACGTGGCGGTCCTGATGAGCGACTACAACCTGATCACCATCCCGGTGGTAGACGAGCAGCGGAAGATGATGGGCCTGATCACCGTGGACGACGTGCTGGAAGTCACCCTGCCCGAGGACTGGCGGCGGCGCGAAGCGGCGCAGCCGCCGGATGCGCACCACGGCGAGCCGTCGTGACCAGCCCCGAGGAGCGGGGCAGCGCGGCGGGCAGCGAGCCGCGGGCCCCGCAGGCACCGCCTGCCCGGCAGGCACCGCCGGGCTCGCAGGCCCCGCCTGACCGGCACGCACCGGCGGACCCAGCACCGCCTGACCGGCAGGCGCCGCCGGGCTCGCCGGCCCGGGCGCCTGCGGCCTCGGCCGCACCGGCACGGCCGGGCTCGCAGGCCCCCCCTGACCAGCAGGCCCCCCCTGACCGGCAGGCCCCCCCTGACCGGCGGACACCGCCGGGTTCGCCGGCGCCGCCGGGCCGGTCGCTGGAGAAGCAGAGCGCAGTGCTCGACGAGATGCACCTGGGCGATATCGAGGGCGCCTTCGGCCGGATCAGGCAAGGGGACGAGCCGCGCAGCGGCTGGCGGCGCAAGCTGATCACCTTCCTGGCGATCGTCGGCCCGGGCCTCATCGTCATGGTCGGCGACAACGACGCCGGCGGGGTGTCCACCTACGCCCAGGCCGGCCAGGACTACGGCTACACCCTGCTGTGGACCCTGCTGCTGCTGATCCCGGTGCTGATCGTCAACCAGGAGATGGTGGTCAGGCTCGGCGCGGTGACCGGCGTCGGGCACGCGCGGCTGATCAACGAGCGGTTCGGCAGGTTCTGGGGCTGGTTCTCCGTCGGGGACCTTTTTCTGCTCAATTTTCTTACCATCGTCACCGAGTTCATCGGGGTATCGCTGGCCCTGCGCTACTTCGGTGTCAGCCCCTACATCTCGGTGCCGGTGGCCGCCGTCCTGCTGGTCGCCATCACCGCGAGCGGCAGCTTCCGCCGCTGGGAGCGCGCCATGTTCGCGTTCATCGCCGCGAGCCTGGTGCTGATCCCGCTGGCGCTGCTGTCCGACCCGCACTGGGGCTCGATCGCCTACCACTTCGTCGTGCCGGGCGTCCAGGGCGGGATAACCTCCAACGCCGTGCTGCTCATCATCGCGATCGTGGGCACCACAGTCGCTCCCTGGCAGCTGTTCTTCCAGCAGTCCAACGTCATCGACAAGCGAATCACCCCGCGCTTCATCCAGTACGAGCGGGCGGACACCACGCTCGGCGCGCTGGTCGTGGTGGCCGGCGCCACGGCGATCCTGATAGTGGGCGAATACGCCGTCCGGGGCACCAGCCTGGCCGGCCACTTCACCAGCGCCCTGGGCGTCGCCAACGCGCTGGGCGCCACGAGCCGGGTCCTGGGCGCGCTGTTCGCGATCGTGCTGCTGGATGCCAGCATCATCGGGGCGGCCGCGGTGACCCTGTCCACCAGCTACGCGTTCGGCGACGTGTTCGGCCTCAAGCATTCGCTGAACCGTACCTTCAAGGACGCCAAAGCCTTCTACGCGAGCTACTCGGCGCTCGTCACGCTGGCCGCCATCATCGTGCTCATACCCGGCGCGCCGCTCGGGCTGCTGACCACGGCCGTGCAGGCACTCGCCGGGGTGCTGCTGCCCAGCGCGAGCGTCTTCCTGCTGCTGCTCTGCAACGATCCCGAGGTGCTCGGCCCGTGGGTCAACCGCCGCTGGCTGAACATCGTCGCCGTAGTGATCGTGGGCACGCTGCTGATGCTGTCGGGCACCCTGGTGATCACCACGCTGTTCTCGAATATCAACGCTCCCCGGACAGCGGTCTGGCTGTCCGCCGCGCTGCTGGCGGGCGGCGGGCTCGCCTTCTTCTGGCTGCGGCTGACGAGTTCCCGCCGCGGCGAGGCGAGGGCGGTGCCCGAGTACGCGCAGATGTCCGCCGCGGAGCGCCTCAACTGGCGGATGCCTCCCCTGGCGCTGCTCAAGCCGGTGGTGTGGTCGCCGGCGACCAGGCTGGCCATGCTGCTGCTGCGGTTCTACCTGATCGTCTCGGTGCTGCTGCTGATCGTCAAGGCCGTCCAGCTGGGCACCGGCTGAGTTCAGCACGCGTCGCCCCGCCCCGGGCTGGCGGTCAGTGGCCGACGGCGAGTTCCGCGACCTTCACCACGACCAGGACCATCGCGACGGCCAGGTACAGCCGCAGCGCCGACATCCCGATCTTGCGGCCGGCGGACATCGGCGGCCTGGCCAGCAGCGCCAGCGGCGGCATCCGCCAGTTCTCCCGGTCGGCCCGGCCGGCCGCCCCGGCCAGGGCCGGGGCGCGCAGCCGCCGGGCCAGCGCATAGCCGGCCGCGAGCAGCCCGGCAGCGCCGCAGGCCGCCATGATGCCCGCGATCTGCCGCGAGGTGATGCCGGGGAACAGCACCGAGGCGGTCAGGATGACCGACAGCGCGACGAGGACCGCCACGACCGCCGCGGTGAACACGTTGGTCTTGCGGCCGTTGACCCACGGCCCGAGCACCTCGGCGTCGTTGCACAGCAGCAGCAGGAACACGGAGGCCGACGGCAGCAGCACGCCGGCCATGGTCTGCACGCCCTCGGTCAGCAGCCCGAGCGGGGAGCCGGGGAGGAGCACGACGGCCGCGGCGACGCCGATGATCCCGGCGTAGATCGCGTAGAAGCCCTTGGCGCCCCTGACCCCGCGGTGCAGCGAGTGCTTCAGGCCGAACACGTCGCCGATCGCGTAAGCGGTCGACAGCGAGACGGCGAACGCGCCGATGATCGAGGCGTCCAGCAGCGCGATCGCGAACAGGACGCCGGCGGTCCGGCCGGCGGCGGCCTGCAGGCCGCGGGCCAGCCCGGCGGCGTCGGTGAAGTGCCCGAGCCCGCTGGTGCCGGCGAACGCGGCGGTGCAGGCTCCCATCACCGCTGCGGCGCCGACGACCACGATGACGATGCCGATCCACAGGTCGGCCTTCTCGTAGCGGATGAAGCGCGGCGTGATCCGCTTGTCGATCACGTAGCTCTGCTGGAAGAACAGCTGCCAGGGCGCGACCGTCGTGCCGACGATCCCGATCACCAGCAGCATCGCGGTGGCCAGCTGCCCCGAGCCGCCCGGCAGCTGCGGCACGGCGAAGCCGCGGGCCATCTGCGCGGGACCGGGATGCGAGCGGAAGTACACCGGGATGAGCAGCAGGCTGCCCGCGCAGAACGCCATCGCGATCCGCTCGAAGCGCCGGAAGCTGCCGGTGAAGGCGGCGCCGACGATGACCGCCGCGGCCAGCGCCACCGCGGCAATCTTGGGCACGCCCAGGTAGCCGGCGGCCAGGGTGATGCCGATGAACTCGGTGATGATCGTCAGCGCGTTCAGGATGAACAGGTCGATGACGCTGAAGGCGCCCCAGAACCTGCCGAAGCGCTCCAGGATGAGCCTGGCGTGCCCGACGCCGGTAACCGCGCCGAGGCGCAGCACCATCTCCTGGTTCACATACAGCACCGGCACCAGCAGCAGCAGGGTCCAGAGGAGGCGGGTGCCGTAGTTCTGCCCGGCCTGGCCGTAGGTGGCGAACGCGCCGGCGTCGTTGTCGCCGATCATCACGATCAGGCCGGGCCCGACGATGGCCAGCAGTGTCTTGAGCTGTGCCGACCGGCCGCGCCGCGGCGAGGCGTCGTCCAGCCTGATGGTGCCGAGCGCGCCCTGGATGTCGCCGACGTGCTGGGTGTCGAGTACCGCGGTGCGCTCCGCTGTCGTGGTCATGGCAATCCCTCCCTCGCCCCGGACAGGGGTGTTGCGGGAGGCACGCAGCAGCCATTCGCGCTGCGCTCAGGCGCAGGCACACGAGGGCGAGGGCGGAGATTCGCGCGGAGCGGACAGTTACCGCGTGCCGGAAGTAAACGAGAACACCTGGATTCCGGGCCGTTGGTGGCCCGGACTACTGCTATCCATTTCTCGCCTCCCTCTGGCCATGACACTCGGGGGTGTCTGCCCATTGCCGTGCCCGGTCACCGGCGCGGTCTATTCACCGGCGCAAAAAGAAGCACCGGCATTAACGGGGCCCGCACCCCAAAACTCGTCAGAGCTTTGGCACGACACGACGTAGCGCCCGGCGGCGCAGCCACTTCGGGTCACCCCTTGCGCCGGGGAGACCTGTCCTGACCCTGGGCGTCTCTCGACGTCGTCGGATCAGTGGCCTGTGTTCATGTCGACGCCTCACCGAACGAGGTGCCTGGCAAACGCCGTCAGCTTACCGTTTGCCGCCGCGCCCCGGCAAATGCGGGCGGGCGCTCAGCCAATGGCGCCGCTGGCCCGCAGCGCGCCGATCTCGGCCGCGCTGCAGCCGAGCCTGGCCAGCACGGCGTCCGTGTCAGCCCCCGGTGGCGGCGGCGGCAGGGGCGTCCCGGCCGCCGACCGGCTGAACCGCGGCGCCGGCGCGGGCTGGACAAGCCCGCCGACCTCGATGAATGCCTCCCGCGCGACGGCGTGCGGGTGACTGGGTGCTTCGCCCAGGCCCAGCACGGGTGCCACGCAGGCATCGGCTCCGGCGAAAACGGCGGTCCATTCGTCCCTGCTGCGCTGCGCGAATGCCTCGGCGAACCGCTGGCGCAGCACCGGCCAGCCGGAGCGATCGTGCTGCGGCGGCAGCCTGGCGCCGTCCAGCCCCAGGCCGGCCAGCAGCTCGGCGTAGAACCCCGGCTCCAGCGGCCCGACGGCCATGAAGCCGCCGTCGGCCGTGGCGTAGGTGTCGTAAAAGGGCGCGCCGCCATCGAGCAGGTTCGCGCCCCGCTCGTCCTGCCATGCCCCGGCAGCGCGCAGGCCGTGGATGAACGAGGTCAGCAGGGCCGAGCCGTCGACCATCGCCGCGTCCACCACCTGGCCAAGGCCCGAGCGCGACCGCTCGAGCAGCGCCGCGAGCACGCCGACCGCCAGCAGCATCCCGCCGCCGCCGAAATCCCCGACCAGGTTGAGCGGCAGCACCGGTCGCTGGCCGGCCCGGCCGATCGGCTCGAGCGCGCCGGCGACGGCGATGTAGTCGATGTCGTGCCCGGCCGCCCTGGCCAGCGGTCCGTGCTGGCCCCAGCCTGTCATCCGGGCGTAGACCAGCCGGGGATTAGCCCGGGCGCAGGCCTGCGGCCCGAAGCCGAGCCGCTCGGCCACGCCCGGCCGGAATCCCTCCACCAGCACGTCTACGGTCTCGATCAGGCGCAGCAGGACGCCTATTCCCGCCGCGTTCTTCAGGTCGATGCCGATCGACCGGCGGCCGCGGCGCAGCGGGTCAACCGGAGCGCGGGCCTGCGGCCCGCAGCTGTCAGCCCGGTCCACGTGCACCACCTCGGCGCCCAGGTCAGAAAGGATCATGCAGCCAAACGGTGCGGGCGCCAGGCTCGCGATCTCCACGACCCGCACGCCGTCTAGTGGGCCCATCTGCCGCCTCCGGCCTCTCGGGGGATTGCACTCGATCTCCTGCGGCGCCGAGCCCGCGGCGTGCGTGATCATGCCGCCTCGGTCGGCCCCTGATCGGCGGGCCAGCCGGCCGTCGTCTCGACTGAGCCGTCCGCGCGCACTAGCCGGGCCGGCACGCCGATTTCGTGCAGCCAGGGCACCGCCGCGGCGTCGCGGATGATGGCCGCGGTGCTCGCCGTGTTGGCGTCCAGGCAGCTGCCTGCCGCGACGGTGACGGTGCGCCAGCAGGACCGGGCAGGCTCGCCGGTCGCCGGGTTGATGATGTGGTGCACGCGCCGGCCGCCGACGGTCCAGGCCCGGACCGTCGTGCTCGAGGTCGCCAGCCCGCCGGATCCGATCGTCACCGTCTGGCCGGGCGCCGCCGGGCCGCTGGCATGGTCATCAGTTACCCGGACCCGCCAGCCGTCTTCGGGCGCCTGCCCGGCGGCCGCGAGATCGCCGCCAAGGCTGACAAGCGCTCCGCAGTCCAGTTTCGCCGCGACCTGATCCGCGCAGCGGTCAGCGGCCCAGGCCTTGGCGGTGGCGCCGAGATCCAGCTGAGCCCGGTTGAGCAGCCGCGCCCGCAGCCCGGGCCGGTCCAGCTGAACGCTGCGCCAGCCGGGAACCGGGCTGACCGGCCAGGTCGGCCAGGCGGCCCGCGGCGGAAGCTCGTCCGGCTGGCGCACAGCGGCGAAGTCGCGGTCATACCCGAGGCTGGCCAGTGCGCGCCCGCACGTCGGGTCCACGTCGCCGCCGGTGAGCCGGGCGGCTCGCAAGGCCGCGCCGAGGATTTCGGCGAACAGCGGGCTGACCGGCAGCCACGCTCCGCCGGCGGCGTTCAGCGCGCAGAGCTCGGAGTCGGGCCGGAACCGGCTGCAGGCCAGGTCAGCCGCGGCCAGCTCGGCATCGACCAGCCTGCGTGCCCGCGCCAGCTGCCTCGCCGCGGCGACGAGGAGGACCGCCGTGGTGCCGAAAACGCTGAAGCTGTCACTGGCTGCGGACGCGGTCATGAATGCGGCTCCGGAGGTCCGGGGAGCTGCTCCGGATACCCTGCGGACTGCGGAATAGCTGAGCGCCGATCGCTGCCAGCAGCGGCGCCGGGCTGCCGAACTGGGATGCCGGGCTGCTGACCTGCTCAGTTCGGAGCGAATCTGCCGGTACCGGGGCGGGGTGTATTGTCGGATGGTGCGAGGTTACACCCAGGACAAGGATGCCTACCTCAGGCGCCTGCGCCGGATCGAGGGGCAGGTACGCGGGCTGCAGCGGATGGTCGAAGACGACGTCTACTGCATCGACGTGCTGACTCAGGTTTCCGCCGTCACCCGCGCGCTGCAGGCAGTCGCGCTCAGGCTGCTCGAGGATCATCTCGGGCACTGCGTCACCGAGGCCATCGAGCAGGGCGGCCCCGACGCGGCGGGAAAGGTCCAGGAGGCGGCAGCCGCCGTCTCCCGTCTGGTCAGGTCCTGAACCGGGGCTCAGCATCCGGCTGGCCCTTCAGCCGCGCGAACGGCCGCAGGTTGGCCACGCTCTCGCCGCGCTTGATCCGCCAGGCCCATTCCCGCCGGATGGAGGACGCGAAGCCGATCATCAGCGCCTGGTCGAAGTTGTCGTCCGAGTAGCTGAGCACGCAGCCGAGCAGCCGGTCGACCTCCTCGGGCGTGATGGAAGCCAGCGGGAGACGGCCGACCAGGTAGACATCCCCAGCGGGGTCGAGCGCGAAGTGCACGCCGAACATGCGGCCGCCGCGCTCCAGCAGGAAGCGATAGAACTCGGCGTGGCTCTCGTCCGGCTGCCGGCAGAAGAAGGCTTCCACCTGCAGGCTGTGCGTCCCGACGATCAGCCACGTCATCGTGGCGAGCTTGTGCTGCCCCTCGAGCCGGACCAGGTACGCGCCCGGCTGCGGGCGCTCGAACGGCACGCCCACCCGGCGAAGGGCCGCCTCGAGCGCGGCCGCAGCCGCCGCCAGCTGGCTGACGTCGCCGGTCATGCGTCCACCGCCGCCGCCTGGGCCATGACCGTGGAGTACATCCGCAGGAGCGCGTCGACCGTCCCTGACCAGCCGAACTGGGCGGCATGCGCGCGGGCGCCGCGCGACAGGCCGGCCAGCCTTGCCGGAGCCGCGATCAGCTCGCGGATCGCGCGCGCGTAAACGGCCGGGTCACGGGAGTCGACAAGGACGCCCGACACTCCGTCCCGGACCGCGGTGCGCAGGCCGCCGACCGATGCGGCCACGACCGGAGTGCCGCAGGCCTGGGCCTCGACGGCGACCAGCCCGAACGACTCGGAATAGGACGGCACCATGACGATGCTCGCGGCCCGGTACCAGTCAGCGAGCTCCGCCTGCGGGCACGGCGGTTCCAGCCGGACCATCCCGGAGGCGCCGAGGCGGGCGGCCAGCACTGCCAGGCCGTCCGGGTCGGCCCGGCCGGTGCCGCTCGGGCCGCCGACGAATGCGACCGTCAGCTGGCCCGCCAGGCCCGGGTCGTCGCGGATCAGCTGGGCAGCGGCACGCAGGACGATGTCGGGTGCCTTGAGCGGCTGCACCCGGCCGGCGAAGACCAGCAGCACGCCGTCGCGGGGCACGCCGAGCCGCGCTCTGGCCTCCTGCTGCGATCCGGGCCGGAAAAGGGCCAGGTCAACTCCGGGATTGATGGTGGCGACCCGGCGAGGGTGGGCCTCGTACAGCTCGGTCAGCTGCCGCGCTTCCTCGTCGCTGTTCGCCACGAGGTGGTCAGCGGCGGCGATGACCTCGGCCTCGCCGCGCAGCCGCGCGGCGGGCTCGGCGTCGTCGCCGGCCGCGAGCGCGGCGTTCTTCACCTTGCCCAGGGTGTGCATGGACTGGACGAGCGGCACGCCCCACCGCTCCTTGGCAACGGCACCGACCTGACCGGAGAGCCAGTAATGACCGTGTATCAGGTCATATCTGCCGGGCGCGTAAGCCGCCTCGGCCCGGAGGACCTCGAACGTGAAGTGGCACAGCTGGCCGGGCAGCTCGGCCTTGTCCAGGTCCTCGAACGGGCCGGCGGGCAGGTGCCGGACCAGCACGCCGGGAGCGAGCTGCGCTACCGGCGGCAGGTCCCGCGATACCGCGCGGGTGAAGACGTCCACCTCGACGCCGCGGGCGGCCAGTCGCCTGGCGACCTCGACGACGTACACGTTAAGGCCGCCCGCGTCACCTGTTCCAGGCTGCTCGAGCGGCGACGTGTGGACGCTGATAGTCGCGATCCGCCGGGGAAAAGGCCGCGGCACGGGCATTCACCTCCAGAGGGGCAACCCCGGGGCCTGCCGTCCTGTTCCCCGCTGGCCAGTCAGGCGCCGCCCGGCTGGCGGCGGCCAGAAGATGGGGGCTGCTGCGGCGGCGCGAGCGGCGATAAGCTCTGTCGTATGACGACCCTGGTGCTGCTCAGGCACGGAGAAAGCGCGTGGAATTCCGAGGGCCTGTTCACCGGCTGGGTCGATGTCGGCCTGTCCGATAAGGGCGCGGCGGAGGCTGTGCACGCAGGCGAGCAGCTGGCTGAGGTCGGCTTGCTCGCCGACGTCCTGCATACCTCCGTGCTGACCCGGGCCATCCAGACCGCCAATGCGGCGCTGGAGGCTGCCGGGCTGGCGTGGCTGCCGGTGCGCCGCTCGTGGCGGCTGAACGAGCGCCACTACGGCGGGCTGCAGGGCAAGAACAAGGCGCAGACCAGGCAGAAATATGGCGACGAGCAGTTCATGCTGTGGCGCCGGTCTTACGACGTCCCGCCGCCGCCGCTGGCCGATGATGATCCGCTGGCACAGACGGGCGATGCCCGGTATGCGACGCTGCCGGATGAGCTCCGGCCGAGGACCGAGTGCCTGAAGGACGTCTATAACCGGCTGCTGCCCTACTGGTATGACGCGATCATCCCGGACCTGGCGGCGGGCCGCAGCGTGCTGGTGGTGGCACACGGCAACTCGCTCAGGGCACTGGTCAAGCATCTGGATGCGATTCCCGACGATGAGATCGCGGAGCTCAATATCCCGACCGGGATCCCGCTTGTGTACGAGCTGGACGCTGACTTCCGGCCGGAGCCGCCCGGTGGCCGGTATCTCGATCCGCAGGCGGCCGCGATGGCCGCGGAGGCCGTGGCCGCCCAGGGCCGCTGAACAGCGGGTTGGCTTCCGTATACGGAGCGTGTCGGGCCCTCGGATCCGACATGGACGGGTGCGGTCGCTGCCGTTAATACTCAGCGAATAACGGCCCGCCAGGGTTCGCCCGCCGGTGCGCCCGGCTGAACCGGCGCTTACCATCAGAGCGTGGACATGGAGGCGAACGCGGCCGGGAGACCCCGTCTGGGCGGTGCGGCGGCGGTTTGCCGGCGTGCCAGGGCGGCGCGCCGCGCGGTCCTCCGGCCGGCGGTGGCATGAAGATCCCGACGTTGGCCAGGGCGGACGGAGCGGACGGCCGGGGCGTGCGCTCGAAGTTGCCGGCCGGAATAGCCTCTGTCCTGTCGGTGCTCTCCTCCTCGGCTGTCGTGCTCGACAGCGAGGACAGGGTGCTGCGGGCGAGCTCGGCGGCCCGCTCTTTCGGGCTGGTCAAGGGCCACAAGCTGCTGGTCGGCGAGCTGCTCGCGCTGGCCAGGCAGGTCCGCAGGGACGGCGAGATCCGCGAAGGCGAGATCGACGTATCGACCGGCAGCTTCAACGGCAGGACCACCAGCTTCGCCGTCCGGGTGGCTCCGCTCGGTGCCCGGGTGGGCGGCGGCGGCCTTGTGCTCGTCCTGGCCGAGGACCAGACGGAGAGCCGGCGCGTCGAGGAGGTCCGCCGCGACTTCGTCGCGAATACCAGCCACGAGCTCAAGACCCCGGTCGGCGCGCTCGCGCTGCTCGCCGAGACGGTGGAGGACGCGGCCGATGATCCCGAGGCCGTCCGCCGTTTCGCCGGCCGGATGCGTCAGGAGGCTGCCAGGCTCACCAACCTGGTCCAGGACCTGATCACGCTGAACAGGATCCAGGCCGCCGAGCCGGTCCCGGATCCGGTCCGTGTCGAGGTTGACGCCGTGGTGGCCGAAGCCCTCGACCGCTGCCGGATGAAGGCCGCCGCAGGCGCCATCGAGCTCGCGACGACCGGGGAGCGCGGCCTTACCGTCATGGGCGACGAGGATTTGCTGGTGACGGCGCTGCGCAACCTCCTCGAGAACGCCGTCGCCTACAGCCCGGAGAAAACTCGCGTGGTCGTGTCCACCGGCCGGCTGGCCGATAACGCCGCCGAGATCAGCGTGGCGGATCAGGGGATTGGCATACCCCAGCGAGACCTCGTCCGGATCTTCGAGCGCTTCTACCGCGTCGACCCAGCCCGGTCGCGTGCGACCGGCGGGACCGGCCTCGGGCTCGCGATCGTCAAGCACGTCATGGCCGCGCACGGCGGAAAGGTCACGGTGCGGAGCAGGGAAGCAGCAGGCTCGACCTTCACCCTGCGGCTGCCGCTGCGGCCGGGCGCCGCCGCCATCGGCGGCGGGCCGGTGCAGGCCATCGGGTTTTCTGCCAGGGAGGCAGCCAAGTGACACGCGTGCTTGTGGTGGAGGATGAGGCGTCGTTCAGCGACCCGATCTCCTACATGCTGCGCAAGGAGGGTTTCGACGTCGCGGTCTGCGCGACCGGGCCCGATGCGATCGAGACCTTCGACCGCGGCGGCGCTGACCTGGTACTCCTGGACCTCATGCTGCCAGGCCTGCCCGGCACCGAGGTGTGCAGGGCGCTGCGCGAGCGCTCCAACGTGCCGGTGATCATGCTGACCGCCAGGGACGGGGAGATTGACAAGGTTGTCGGCCTCGAGCTCGGCGCGGATGACTACGTCACCAAGCCGTTTTCCTCGCGCGAGCTCGTGGCCCGGATGCGTGCGGTGCTCAGGCGGCGGGGCGATGGCGACGAGCCGGGGACGTCGATCCTGGAGTCGGGCCCGGTGCGGATGGATGTCGAGCGCCATGTCGTCACCGTGCGCGCCGAACTGGTGCAGCTGCCGCTGAAGGAGTTCGAGCTGCTTGAGGTGCTGCTGCGCAACTCCGGCCGGGTGCTGACCCGGATGCAGCTGATCGACAGGGTATGGGGAGCCGATTATGTCGGCGACACCAAGACGCTGGACGTGCACGTCAAGCGGCTGCGGGCGAAGATCGAGGCCGATCCGTCCCGCCCGTCCCACATCGTCACCGTCCGCGGGCTCGGATACAAGTTCGAGCCCGCCGGGTAGCGGCGCTCCGCCGGAGGCGGGCATACCCGGCGGCGCGGAGCCCGGTCGCGGAGCCCGGTCCCGGGCGGCCCCTACCTCGTCGTCGATGGTGACGGCGAGGCACTCGCGCGTGCCCCTGGGCTGCTCGCCGATGATGACGCGCCCGCAGGGTGCCGGCCGGCGGTTTTCGTGGCTGACGGCGACGGCGCGGGCGAGTACGTCAGGTAGCTGTCCGAGCGTGGCAGCACCGGGACGTTGAGGGTAACGCTGCCCGCGTTCCGGAAGGTCATGATGACCCGGACCGACGAGCCGCCGGCCAGCGGGCGCGCCAGGCCCTCGAGGACGGCTTTCGGCGCTGGCCCGCTAAGCAGCACGGCCTTCTCGTCGGGCAGGCTGACCGGCCCGCCGGTCAGGGTGACGGTCCTGGCCGCGCCCGGAGCGGCGATGCTGATCAGGCTGTCCGGCGTGCCGGAATTCACCAGGCCGAAAAACAGCCCGGCGGACTGCCCCCTGGCCAGCGAGGTGTTCAGCGGCGCGCCGAGCACGAAGACGTTGCTGATCGCGACGCCGCCTGCCTGAGCGCTGGCTCCGGGCGTCGGCTGGTGCCAGTGCAGAGTCGGGGCGTTGCTTCCCGCCTCGCAGCCGGCCAGCACGGGGATCAGCCCGGCGACAGCCGCGATCAAGAGGCGGCGTGGCAGCGCGGCCCGGCGGCGGCTTCGGATCACGCCTGCCCTCCTCGTCTGGAGTGACGGCGGCAGCGCGGCGCGGCCCGTGCGCTGCGCCCCGTGCGGCGCGGCCCTGCGATGCGGCCCGTGCCATGCCGCCCGTGCCATGCGGCACTGAGACAACGGCAGCGTAGCCGCCGCCGTGATCCGGCCTGCCGCCGGCCCGCCGTTCCTGATGGCCATGCCGTGCGACCGCCCGGCAGCCGCGGGCCGCGTGCCTTGTCAGGCGCGGTGGCGGTCTGCCCGGTCACGGTGCTGGTGCCGCGGCGCCTGCCAGCTGCCTGAGCTCGCTGGTGAGCTGCAGCCCCGGCCCCAGCTTGCGCGCGAGCGACACGGCGCCGTCCGCGCGCACCAGGACAGCCGTCAGCCCCGGGCCGCGGTACATGCCGAGCACGTTGCCGGCGTCATCGGCGACAAGGCGGGCCGGCTGGCCCGCTTCCGCGGCCAGCTTGCGCACGGCCGGCGTCCCGCGGCCGGTCCCGACCAGGTACATGGGCACCCGCGCTTGTCGTGCCTGGCTGATCAGCCGGTGCGCGGCGGCCGCGCAGTCGCAGCCAGACGAGGCCAGGGCGAGGACGGACGCCGTCAGCTTCCGCAGGCCGAGCTGCCCGGCGCCGGTCCTGATCGTCGTGTCGGGCAGCCGGCTGCCGCTCCCGGTCACTGCGGTGACGGCCGTCGCCGGCGCCCGAGCAGCCGTCCTCCCCCCGGTGGTTGCCGAGGACTTCGTCGCCGGCCCGGCCGCGGCCGGGCCGGCCGGCGCCCGCTGACCCGGGGCACCAGTGCCGGACGGCACTGCGGACAGGTCACCGCTTGGCCCCGCGGTGAAGACCGTGAGCAGTGTTCCCGCGATCAGCGCCAGGACGAGGCAGGCCGCCAGCAGCGGCAGCACCATGCCGTCGCGTGCCATCGGCGATCCCCAGCGACGATGACGCAGGTGCCGCCGCAGCGCGCGCTGCTCACGGTAGTAGGCCTGCACATCGCGATCGAGTTCCCGCGCGTCGTCGGGGATCTCCATGTCGACCGGGGGCAGGCCGAAGTCGTCCCGTTCCGGTTCGCCGCCAAGGTTCACGCGCACCTCTCCGGCAATGAGCAGCGTTCTCTCCCAGTATGGTCCCAGTCGCCGGCTGCCGCGACAGCAGCGCCCGTCCTGAGCCGGCCGGATCGCGGCGGCGCGGTGATCTCGCTGCGGCGGGGCGCCAATGGCGGCGGGCAGATCACGGCCGCGGCCCGGATCGGGGCGCGTCGGCGGCACCTGCGGGGCCGCGCCGCGCGCCTGCGCCGGCAGAGCCCGCCACCTGGCAGCGGCGCCCCGGCCTGCGCGGCGGCCCTGGCCGCTGCGCGCCGCCGCGGTGGACGTCGTGCCGCCACGCAAATCACGTCGTCTGAATGGCGCCATTGACCTGCATCTTTGCCGTCAAGGCCGGCTAATCGCCCCAGCTGTCCGTGATAGCATGGCTTCAGCGGAAGGGGTACATGCCACATGCCATTCAAGGTCGGCGACACCGTCGTCTACCCCCATCATGGGGCTGCTCGGATCGAAGAGATCGAGACCCGTTCGATCAAGGGTGAGGACAAAACCTACCTCGTGCTCAAGGTCGACAAGGGCGACCTGACTGTGCGTGTTCCCGCCGACAATGCCGAGCTGGTCGGCGTCCGGGACGTGGTCGGACAAGAAGGACTGGAAAGGGTGTTCGAGGTGCTGCGCGCCCCGTACACCGAGGAGCCCACCAACTGGTCCCGGCGGTACAAGGCCAACCTGGAGAAGCTTGCCTCCGGTGACGTCAACAAGGTTGCCGAGGTCGTGCGAGACCTGTGGCGCAGGGACCGGGAGCGCGGGCTCTCGGCGGGCGAGAAGCGCATGCTCGCCAAGGCGCGGCAGATCCTCGTCAGCGAGCTGGCTCTTGCTGAGAAGACCAACGAGGACAAGGCCGAGGCGCTGCTCGACGAGATTCTCGCCTCCTGAGAGATTCTGGGTGCCGGGCCGGGAGCCGACAGTGCGTGCTGACGGTTCCCGGCCCGGCGTATTCTTCCCCCTGCCATGCGGCCGGGCACCATGATGCCGCAGACGCCAGTGCGCGTGGGCATCGGAACCGATGTGCACCCGTTCGGCCGGGGACGGCAGCTCTATCTGGCGTGCTTGCACTGGCCGGGGGAACAGGGCCTGGCAGGTCACTCCGACGGCGACGTGGCCGCCCACGCGGTGTGCGACGCGCTGCTGTCCGCGGCGGGCCTCGGTGATCTCGGCAGTCAGTTCGGCACGAACGAGGCACGGTGGGCAGGCGCTCCGGGTGCGGCCTTGCTCGGCGAGACCGCCTGGCTCCTCGCCGACGCCGGGCTCGTCATCGGGAACGTCGCGGTCCAGGTGATCGGCAACAGGCCGCGCATCACCGCACGCCGACAGGAGGCCCAGGCGGCACTATCCGCAGCCCTGGGGGGCGCTCCGGTCAGCCTGTCGGGCACGACGACTGACGGGCTCGGGCTGACTGGCCGCGGCGAGGGACTTGCGGCGATCGCCACGGCCCTTGTCGCTGGCGGTAAAAGCGGCTAGGGCCGCGCTGGTCGCACGCCGGGTCAGTCGTTTCGCGGCGGCGGGGAACTTTTTTTCCGGTCGAATTCCAGCCGGAGTGAGGAAAGCCGGGGATCCATCGCGGGGTCGGTGTCAGCCGCAGGCTCGGGATCGGGGGCGGCGTCGGGATCGGTGTCGGTGTCGGTGTCGGCCGCCGGGCCGGGGCCGGGATCGGGTTCGGGTTCGGGGGCGGCGTCGGCCGCCGGGCCGGGGCCGGGTTCGGGTTCGGGGGCGGCGTCCGCTGCGGGTTCGGGGGCGGCGTCGGCCGCCGGGCCCGGGCCGGGGTCGGTGTCGGGCGTCCGTGCGACGCAAGACCCGCTGGCCGGCTCCGTCTGGCTGAGAACAGGGTCTTGAGTTGCAGCCGAGCCCTGCCAGTGCGCTCTGGCTTCCCCATCGGCGGCTACTGCGGCCAGCTGCGTGACAGCATCGCTGGATCGCGGCGGTCGGCTCGCGCTCTGTGCAGCCTGGCGCAGCCGAGCGTGCCGGAGCATGGCCAGCAGGAGACTGAAGGCTATCAGCACCAGAGCCCACGGCAGGATCGCAGCGACGGCGGCGGCACTGCGATGCGGCAGATGCGTCCCGGTAGCGTGCAGGGCGTCGGCGCCCGCGGCGGCGGCGATCAGCGCGAGCAGCACCAGCCACGCGTAGCACCGGGTTGCCAGCCCGGCCTCACGCAGCGACAGTACGGCGGCCGTGGCTACCACCAGCATCGCGTCGAAGATCAGCGGATACAGCCGGGCTAGCGATGCCGATACCCCAGCGGCCAGGACGGTCGCGTGGATGCCCCCGTACGACAGCGCGAACGCCGCCGCTGTCAGCAGCAGGACCCCGACCGCGACGGCGGCCAGCGCGACCAGTCGCAGAACTGCGTGCGTGCCGGGCTGGCTCGGTGTGCGCGCGGCAGCGGTTTCGCTCATCGGGCAATGGCCGTCCTTCCTCGCAATGACCACTCATGCGCCGCGGCCTATAGTCGGGAGGGAGCAGCCCCTGCCTTGCGACCGCCGCGAACCGCAGCGCGCGGAAGAAATCGGGAGAGTTCAAAGGCAGCCGGCCACGGGGCCTCGCGGCCACGGGCCTGGCGACCACGGCGCTAGGGGAGACAATATGCCGTATTACCGTGTGTCAGGGGACATTCCCAGAAAGCGCCACGTTCGTTTCCGCCGGCCCGACGGCGGCCTCTACGCCGAAGAACTGATGGGCGAAGAGGGATTCGCCGCCGACTCGTCGCTGCTCTACCACCGGTACCCGCCGACGGCGATCGTGCAGAGCGAAGGGCTCCGTGACGCCGCGGCGGAAGCTGGACTAGTGCCCAATCACCCGCTGCTGCCGCGCCACTTCCGTACGCAGGAGCTGCCACCCGGCGGTGATCTTGTATTCGGACGGCAGCTGCTGCTGGCTAACGATGATGTCCGCATCTCGTTCACGGCGGCCGACGCCCCATCCGAGCTTTACCGGAACTCGACCGGAGACGAGGCGGTCTACCTGCGCTCCGGCGCGGCCCGCTTTGAGTCCGTCTACGGCTCGCTCGAGGCGGGCGCGGGCGACTACGTCGTCGTTCCCAGGGGAACCATTCACCGGTGGCTGCCCGCGAGCCCGGCGGGCGCCGAGCCGCTGCGGGCACTGGTGATCGAGGCCCGCGGCCACATCCGGCCGCCGCGACGGTACCTGTCCCAGTTCGGGCAGTTCCTTGAGCATGCGCCGTACTGCGAGCGGGACCTGCGCGGCGTCGCGGGACCGCTGCTTGCCGAGGGGGCAGAAGTACCGGTGATCGTACGGGGCCGCGGCGGGCTGACCAGGCTCACCTACGCCTTCCACCCGTTTGACGTCGTCGGCTGGGACGGCTGCCTGTATCCGTACGCGTTCAACATCGCCGATTTCGAGCCGATCGTGAAGCGGACGCACGCGCCGCCGCCAGTGCACCAGACCTTCGAGGGGCCGAACTTCGTGATCTGCTCGTTCTGCCCCCGCCCGCTGGATTTCGATCCGCAGGCCATTCCGATTCCCTACAGCCACCACAATGTCGATTCCGACGAGATGATGTTCTACGTCGGCGGGGACTACTCGGCCCGGAAGGGCTCGGGCATAGGGATCGGCTCGGTCACCGTGCATCCGTCCGGCTTCACCCACGGTCCGCAGCCGGGCGCCGTGGAGGCAGTAATCAAGGGACTGGACGAGGGCCTTAACATCACCGACGAGACAGCGGTGATGGTCGACACGTTCCGGCCGCTGCTGCTCGGCCCGGCCGGCCGGCGCGGCGAGGACCCGGAATATGCCTGGAGCTGGGCGCGGGCCGCCCGCGGCTGACCGGGTGCTCGTGCCTGCTCACGCCGCGCCGCCGGCCGCCTGGCCCGCCCGGCTGTCCCCCGCCTCGTCGTCCGGAAGGGACCGTGCTGATCCCCAGACCCGCTCAAACGACTCCAGGTAAGCTCCGAAGTACGCTCCGTCCACGCGGCGCAGGCGCAGCACGGGCGTGTACGCCGCGCGGATCCCGTACACGTGGGTATTGACGAGCATCTCGTCATCGAACCGGTAGATGGAGTTGTACAGCGGAGTGTCATGCACCCTGATCTCCGCCACCCTGGCCAGCGGCCGGTAGTAGGCCAGCACGGCGCGGACCCGCCCGGCTACCCCGCCGCTGATCTTGTATTCGGTATCGCGGGCCGCCAGGTTCGCGCCGCGCGGATCACCGAGCAGCAGCCGGACCCGTACCCCGGCTTGCGCCCGCGACAGCAGCAGCCGCATCCAGTCCGGGTGCTCTTCGGTGAGGAACAGGCCGGCGAACGCCAGCAGGTCGACGCTCCGGTCGGCATGCTGTAACAGCTCCGTCCACAGCTGGCCCGGCACATCCGCCCGGCGCGGATAGGCCGCGACCATCTCGGCGCCGGCGAGCGCGGCCTGGTCGACCACGCCCGGCCACAGGTAGCTCTCGTCCTCCCGCAGGATCCCCGCGACCCGGTGACGGGTGCGCGGGTAGGGCACGACATCGCCCCGCAGCCATCGATCCACCGTCTTGGCGGAGACCTGCGCGGCCCTGGCGAGCGCCTCGGCGTCCAGCCCAGCCCGCAGCATGCACCTGCGCACCCGCTCATTGACCACGACCCGATCGTCCCACGAACCGCCATTAGCGGCCAGCAAGGCCGACGGCAGATGTCGATAGATGTCCTCCAGTGTCTTCGCGACGGACGGGCTGCATGGTGTTAACTGTTCGTGACTGCACAATCACAAAGGAGGCACCGATGATCGGCTCGTCCGGGAACTTGGGCGCCGGCCCGGTCCGCGAGGCTTCGTCCGCGGCGCGCGATCTGGCCGCGCTGCGCGAGGCGTTCCCCCGATTCCGGGTCTGGCGGGAGGCCCATGGCGATCGGGTCCGGTACGTGGCTCGCCGCGTGCGCCCCGGCGCCGGCCCGCACACGGTCGTCGCTGCCGACTTAGCCGAGATGAGGGCAGCGCTGGAGGCCGGCCCCGGCCGGGCCGCGTCCCGGTTCAGCGGCATGGGCCGGTCCAGGTGACCGGCGCGCGCATGGCGGCCCGCGGCAGTCTCACGCCGCAGGACGACGCGGAACGCTGGCAGGTGGCAGCCCGGCTGCGGCGCGAGCATCCGCGATGGGTGGTGATCTGGCTAGCCAGTCCTGGCGTGTATCGCGCCTATCCCCTGCTCCGGGCGCGGCGCGGGACCGTGCTGAGCGGTCATACCCCCGATCAGCTCGCCGCACAGATGGACCAGGTAGAAAAAGGCCGCCAGTAAGGCGGGCAGGGCGACGTGGCCATTTCAGGGCATCGGCTGTCCCGCTCCTTGCGGGCGGCTCGCGTCCGGGCGCGCGCGGCGCGGGCGTCCGGGCGCAGCCGCGGCGGGCCGGCGGCGACATCCCGTAGCCTTGGCGGGTGACCCTGCGCCTGCATGACACCGCAACCCGCTCAGTGCGCGAGTTCACCCCGGGCAGGGCCGGGCAGGCTTCGCTGTACCTGTGCGGGGCAACCGTCCAGGCTCCGCCGCACATTGGCCACATCCGCTCCGGGGTCAGCTTCGACATCCTCGCCCGCTGGCTGAAGGCGACCGGCTACCAGGTGACGTTCTGCCGCAACGTGACCGACATCGACGACAAGATCCTGCACGTCGCCCGGCAGGCCGGGACCGCCTGGTGGGCCGTCGCCGAGCGCAATCAGCGCGCCTTCACCCGCGCCTACAACGCGCTGGGCTGCCTGCCGCCGGATGTGGAGCCGCGGGCGACCGGCCATGTGCCCGAGATGATCGTCCTGATGCGGCGGCTGATCGGGTCAGGCCACGCGTACGCGGCGGGCGGCGACGTCTACTTCGACATCAGCACCTGGCCCGAGTACGGGGCGCTCTCGGGCCAGCGGCCCGAGCACATGCGCCCAGCCGACGACACCGAGGGCGGCGGGGCGAAACGGGATCCCCGCGACTTCGCCCTGTGGAAGGGCGCCAAGCCCGGCGAGCCCGACTGGGAGACGCCGTGGGGGCCCGGCCGCCCCGGCTGGCATCTGGAATGCTCGGCGATGTCCACCAAGTATCTCGGAGACACCTTCGACATTCACGGCGGCGGGCTCGACCTGCTCTTTCCGCACCACGAGAACGAGCTGGCCCAGTCACGCGCGGCAGGCGACGGTTTCGCCCGTTACTGGATGCACAACGGCATGGTGCGGCTGGGCGGGGAGAAGATGAGCAAGTCGCTCGGCAACTCCATGCTGGTCGACAACATGATCACCACCGTGCGGCCGGCCGAGCTGCGGTACTACCTCGGCCAGGCGCACTACCGGTCGCAGATCGACTACTTCGCCGAGGCGCTCGCCGAGGCCGCCGCGGCCTATCAGCGGATCGAGAATTTCGTCAGCCGTGCGGCCGGGGCCGCGGGCGACGAGCATGTCAAGGCGGCCGGCGGCGGCCGGCCCGACCTCGATGTTGTCGAGGCCGCCGGGCTGCCCCGGTCGTTCACCGCCGCGATGAACGATGACCTCGGCGTGCCGCAGGCCCTCGCAGTGGTGCACGAGGCAGTGCGGGACGGCAATGGCGCCCTCGCCGCCGGGGACGCCGCCGGCACGGCGAAGCGCCTCGCTGAGGTCCGCGGCATGCTCTCGGTGCTCGGGCTCGACCCGCTGTCCCCGCCGTGGTCAGCCGCCGGCCAGGGTGATGACCTGCGGGCCGTGGTCGACGCGCTGGTGACCGTCGCGCTGGACCAGCGCCAGGCGGCGCGCGAGCGCAGGGACTACGCCGCGGCCGACGCGATCAGAGACCGGCTGCTGGCGGCTGGCGTCGCGGTCGAGGACACTGCGCGCGGCCCGCGATGGGAGCTCAGGTGAGCGGGCGGGGGTCCGGCAAGCCCCAGCCGGGGCCGGGCGGCCGGACCAAATCCGGCAAGCCCAGGCCCGGCAGCGGCGGGTACGGCAGGCGGAAGCTCGAGGGCAGGGGACCGACCCCGCCCGCCGAGCAGCGGCCAGGTCACCCGGCGCAGCGCAAGTCCGCGGCGCGGGCCGCCGCCAGTGCCCGCGGCGGCGAGCGGGCGGGCCGGACGGCACCGGCCGGGACGGCCCGTTTTGCCGAATCCCATCGAGGAGCGGGGGCCGCGGCAGAGTTCGTCGCCGGCCGTAACGCCGTGCTCGAATCGCTGCGCGCTGCCGTCCCCGCCACCGCGCTGCACGTCGGCCCGCGGCTGGATCCGGACGAGCGGATCGGCGAGGCGGTCAAGCTGGCGGCGGACGCCGGGATCCCCGTCGTCGAAGCCGGCCGGGCCGGACTGGACCGGATGACCGCGGGGGCCATCCACCAGGGGCTCGCGCTGCGCATCCGGCCCTACGCCTATGCCCATCCGGGCGACCTGGTCGAGGCAGCCAGGGCGGCTGCCGCCGAGCCGCTGATCGTCGCGCTGGACGGGATCACCGACCCGCGCAACCTGGGTGCTGTGACGCGATCGGTCGCGGCCTTCGGCGGGCACGGCGTGCTCGTGCCCGCGCGCCGGTCGGCCGGGGTGACCGCGGGCGCGTGGAAAGCCTCGGCCGGGGCGCTGGCCAGGGTGCGGGTAGCGCAGGTGCCGAACCTTGCCCGGGCGCTCGCTGCCTACCGCCAGGCCGGGCTGTTCGTGGCCGGGCTCGACGCCGCCGGCGCCGAGGAGATCGGCAAGATCACAGTGGCAGGCTCCCCGCTGGTCGTCGTGGTCGGCTCAGAGAGCACGGGCCTGTCCCGGCTGGTCGCGCAGAGCTGTGACGTCATCGCCCGGATTCCGATCTCGGGCGCAGCGGAGTCGCTGAACGCCGGCGTCGCCGCCAGCATCGCGCTTTACCAGATAGCCCGGCTGCGGGCCGGCTGATCTGGCTGCTCGCTGCGTCCTGACCGCAGCGCCGCTTCCCGCCCGCGCCTATCGTGGATCACGGGAGGTGGTCTGGGCATGACACCAGGCACGTCCGCTTTCGCGCAGGGCAGGCCGGACGGGCCGGACGCCGCGCGTGCCAGGCTCGCTGAGCAGCTGCGCAGCAGCGGCCGGGCGGTCAGCCGGGCTGTCCGGGACGCATTCCTTGCCGTTCCCCGGCACCTGTTCCTGCCCGAGATGCCGGCCGAGGCCGCGTACAAGGACGAGGCGTTCGTCATCAAGAGCGGCGCCGACGGCCTGCCGGTCAGCTCGTCCTCTCAGCCGGCCATCATGGCGATCATGCTCGAGCAGCTCGGGCTCGAGCCGGGTCACCGGGTCCTGGAGATCGGCACCGGCACCGGTTACAACGCCGCGCTGATGGCACATATCCTCGGCGACCAGACGGCCGTGGTGTCCGTCGACATCGACGGCCAGATCGTCGGGCGCGCTCGCGCAAGCCTTGCCGAGGCCGGCTATGGCGGCGTGCGGGTGAGCTGGGGCGATGGCGGTTTCGGCGTCCCCGAGCATGCTCCGTACGACCGCATCATCGTGACCGCAGGGGCCTGGAGCCTGGCCCCGGAATGGCTGGCCCAGCTGGCTCCCGGCGGGCGGATCGTGCTGCCGCTCTCGGTGCGCGGCATCCAGCTGTCGGTGGCCTTCGAGGCCATGGCGGCGGGATACCTGGCGAGCACGTCCGCATGCCGCTGCGGTTTCATCCGGATGGCCGGGGCGTTCGCCGGGCCGGAGTCGTTCGTCCCGCTCGGGCCGCCTGGCTGGTTCGTCCAGTCCGCTGACGGCAGGGCGCTGGACACCGACGGCCTCTACCGGGCGCTGACCGGACCGGTGACCGACGTGGGCGCCGACGTGCTCATGCCGGGAATGCCGGCTCTCAGTGACGCTGACCTGTGGCTCTCGCTCACCGAGCCGCGGCTTGCCCGGCTGACCCTGATGGACTCCGGTGTCGGCCGGACCGGCCGGTCGGCGCTGATGCCGCTTGGCGGCCTGGCGGATGCCAGCCCCGGCATGCGGCCAGGCGAGCTCGCTGCCGCGGCACTGTTCCCGGCGGCGAGAACACCGCAGGAAGCGACCGGGGAAACGCAGGCAGTGGTGCGCGGATACGGCCCGGGCCGGGCCGCTCTTGCCGGGTACCTGGCCGGCCAGGTACAGGCATGGCACACCCTGCGCCGCCCCGGCGCCGACGAGCTCAGCCTGCGGGCCTTCCCGCCGGGCGCCGAGCTGGTCGTCTCCGCCGGTGAAGTCGTCCTGGATCGCGGCGCCGTCCGGCTCGTCGTCGGCTGGCCCGTGCGCTGACCGCAGCTCGCTCTGTCCGTATCGCGCTGAGCAGGCGACACGCCCCGCGAGGGCCGGCGACGACACGCCGCTCGCGGGCCGGGCGCGGAAGCTGGATCATGCACGCGGCAGCGAGTAGCCTCCGGCTCAGTAGCCGGGGCGCCCTGAGGAGCGAGCATGAAGCAGTCGGTTCGGCGATGGCTGGCCGGTCTTGGTGCCGCCGCGGCCGCCGCGGCGGCGGTGCCTGGCCTGAGCGGACTGGCCGCCGCCAGCGCGGCCGCAGCGGGCACCGCCTCGGGCAGGGCTCTGGTCGCGGCTTACCGGCCGCCCGGGCGGGTCCTGCATCCCGGCATGAGGGGCCCGGCGGTGCGGAGCCTGCAGGAGCGCCTGGCCGCGCTCAGGTACTACCCGGGCAAGATCGACGGCGAGTTCGGCGGTGACACCCTTGAGGCGGTGTGGGCGTTCAAGGAGGTCCAGGGGATCAATACCAGCAGGAACGCCGACGTGGTCGGCCACGTCATGGAGCGTGACCTGGTGAATCCCCGGCCGCCCAGGGCCCTGGTCGCCGCGGGCGGCGGCGATCCGCGGGTCGAGGTCAACAAGAAGATCGAGGTACTTGTCCTGTACAACCGCGGCAAGGTCGAGCTGATCAGCCACGTCTCGACGGGCGGCGGCTACTACTACCCGTGCCCCGGCGGCGGCGGAACCTGCGGTCCGGCGATCACGCCGGACGGCAGCTACCGGGCGCTGACGTTCGCGCCGGGATGGGTGACGGTGCCGCTCGGGCGCATGTACAACCCGGTATTCTTCATCGGCCGGGCGTATGCGATCCACGGCGACATTCCCGTCCCGCTGCAGCCCGTCTCGCACGGTTGCGTGCGGATCCCGATGGATGTCTCGGCCTTCTTCCACAAGCTGGTCCACCTCAGCCCGACGCACGGCACCCCCATCGACATTCGCGGCTGACGCCCCGCATTCGCGGCTGACGGCGTGAGCCGGGCCTGCTGGTCGCCTGGATGCGGGCCGAATGCCGAGCGCAGCCGGGCACTGCGCCTTTCACCCCGGCTGAGACGATCACCGCAGCGTACATCCTGCTGAACCGGCTCAGGACGGGACACTGGGACCAGGTGGCGCTCGATCCCGCGAGCCTGAACGCGCAGGCGGCAGGGCTCGGCGCTGGCTTCGACATCTGCTCCTACGCCAGCGGCAGCCAGGTGGTCCCGGCCGCGCCCGAGTTCGCTGCCTACCCGCCGCCTCCGAACCTGCGGCCGTTCGACCTGCTGCGCTTCCAGCGCTGATGGCGGAAGGCTCCGCGGTAACTTGCGGCGGCCGGGACCGACTTGGTTCAGCCGCCACCAGGTGATCGAGGCGAACACGGCCGCGAGCGCCACTTGCATCGTCATGTCGAGCAGCCAGATATGCGGGCTGTGATTCCACAGCGGATCCGGCTTGGTGCCCGACGATCCCGGCGCGATCTGGTTCAGGCTCGAGGTGGCCGCCGTCGCGCCGAAGCCCCACCGCGAGGGGGAGAACCAGGAGAGCTGGGCCAGGCCGGCCTGCCCGTTAATCGGGAACACGGCACCGCTCAGCACGATCTGGATCAGGACCACCAGGACGAGCAGCGGCATGGTCTTGTCCGACGAGCTGACGAACGCTGAGATCAGCAGGCCCAACGTCATGGAGGCCACAGCCAGCACGGCGAGGGCCGCGATGAGCTCCGCTAGCGGCAGTGCTGTCAGGAACGCCCCGCTGGGCGGCAGCGGCCGCCCGACCGTGCCGATGAGGACGAGGATGGCCGCCTGCAGGGCGCAGATCACGCCGAGGACCAGGAGCTTGGACCACAGGTAAGCCCCGGCCGACAGCCCGGCGGCTCGCTCCCTGGTGTAGATCGCCTGTTCCTTGACCAGTTCCCTGACCGAGTTCGCGACCCCGGTGAGGCAGGCTCCCAAGACCAGGATCAGCAGCACCTCCTCCGCGTTGCTGTTGTTGTGCCCGGCCAGTCCCGGCTGATCCGGTACCAGCTGGACCACCCCGCCGAGGATGAGCGGCAGCAGCGCCAGGACCGCCACGTAGTTCCGGTCCGAGGCGATCACGGACAGATACCGCCTCGTCAGTGTGGATAGCTGGGCTAGCCGGTTCCTGGACCGCGGCGGCGGCGGGATTGCCCTGGCGGCCGCCCCGGCGGACCGGTCGGCGTGCCCGGCTGCCGTGACGTACTGGGCGCAGAACGCCGAGCGGCGGTACTCCCCGGCCCAGTCGCGGTCTGGCTCGGCCTCGAATGCCTGGAACACCTGGGCCCAGCCCTCCTGGCCGAAGTGCCGCAGGCCGTCGGCCGGCGGCCCGAAGTAGGCGACCTTGCCGCCGGCCGCCAGCACCAGCAGCCGGTCGCAGATGTTGAGGTTCGCGACGCTGTGCGTCACCACGATGACCGTCCGCCCGTCGTTAGCCAGGCCGGACATCATCTCCATAATCGACTTGTCCAGGCCCGGGTCCAGGCCGGACGTCGGTTCGTCCAGGAACAGCAGCGACGGTCTGGTCAGCAGCTCCAGGGCGACGTTGACGCGCTTTTGCTGGCCGCCGGACAGCGACGACGCGCGGGTGTCGGCGTGCGCGGTCAGGGACAGCTCGCCGAGCACCTCATTGATCCGGTGCTCGCGCTCAGCCGGGCTGGTGTCCCGCGGGAACCGGAGCTCAGCCGCGTACCGCAGCGCCCGGCGCGCGGACAGCTGGGTGTGCAGGATGTTCTCCTGCGGCACCAGCCCGATCCGGTGCCGCAGCTCGGGGTAGTGCTCATAGAGGTCCCGGTCGTCGTAGAGCACCGAGCCCGCCGTGGCAGGCCGCATCCCGGTCAGCGCCCCCAGCAGCGTCGACTTGCCCGCGCCGCTGGGCCCGATGACAGCCAGCAGGCAGCGTTCGCCGAGCGGGAAGCTGACGTTGTCCAGGATCACTTTCCCGCTGGGCAGCCGGACGGTCAGGCCGCGGGCGTCGAGCGAGACGTCGCCGGTGTCGATGAACTGCTGCAGCTCGCCGCCGACCAGGCGGAAGGTGGCAAGGCCGATGCCGATGACGTCGCTTTCGGTGGCCGGCGCGGCGCTGATCCGCTGGCCGTTGAGGAAGGTGCCGTTGTGGCTGCCCAGGTCGATGATCTGGTATCCGCCCCGTGGCGCCTTGCGCAGCTCGGCGTGGTGGCGGGACACGCTCAGATCCGGGACGACGATGTCGTTGTCGTCGGCGCGGCCAATGCGCAGCACCTCGTCCGGCAGCGGCAGGATCGCGCTGGGCGCCCGTGCGCCCGATGCCGGCTGGGCTGGCCGCGGCGGTGCGGCGGACGCCAGCGCCGTAGCCTGGCCGCCCGGCGCGGGCGCGACCGAGCAGAAGACGACCGGTCCGCTGTCGGGGTGGCCAAGCCGCACGACGCAGTCGGCGCTGATCTCGACCCGCTGCACCCGCTGCGAGCCGACGAACGTCCCGTTGGTGCTCCCCACGTCCTCCAGCATCCACCGGTCACGCTCCAGCCGCAGGATCGCATGCCGCCAGGAGACCCTGGGCTCGTCTATCACGATGTCCGACTGCGGATCGCGGCCGACCCGGTAGCTGGGCCCCGCCCGCAGCGTGCGATCGGATCCCTGGGTGCGCACCACGAGCGCCGGCACGGCATCGGAGGAAACAGCGCGCTCGATCGTCATCTGCTCACTGTAGAGCGATTTGCTGGCATAAACGATGCTCAGGTGGCTCTAAGCCGGCGAGCCTGCGGGCCCGGACGGTGCTGCTCGAGCCGGCAATGCCGTGCAGACAGCCACTTTCTGCCGGGACTCCGCACCTCGGGGACTTCGCTGCGGCGCCGCGGGCCAGGCGCGTCCGGCAGACACACTATGTCCCTTTAAGTCGAGATTGTGATGGTTCGGCCTGGCGCGGTTTGACATCAGCCGCCAGCCGAACCGGATACTTAGATCTCCCCGGGCGGGCACGGTTAACTGACCCCGGCGGATTCCGGTGCTGGCCAGCGCAATTGACGCTGAGCGCACGACGGGGGGCACCGGACGGCATGCAAGCGCTGGAGGAGCGATGAGCGAGGACATCCCCTCAGCCCCTGGCGGATTCGCGCCGGGTTCGCAGATCGCCGGCTACCGGCTGCTCGAGCAGATCGGCCAGGGCGGGATGGCTGTCGTCTTCCGGTCCCACGACGAGCGCCTCGACCGGCAGGTGGCGCTGAAGATCCTGGCGCCCGGCCTCGCGCTGGACGACGCTTTCCGGCAGCGGTTCATGCGCGAGTCGCGGGCGGCCGCGGCCGTCGACGATCCGCACATCATCCCCGTGTTCGAGGCCGGGGAGGCTCGCGGCGTCTTGTTCATCGCGATGCGCTACGTCCGCGGCGGCGATGTGCGCACTCTGCTCGACCGGGAGGGGCCGCTGCCCCCGGCGCGCGCCACCGAGATCATCTCCCAGGTCGCGCAGGCGCTTGACGACGCGCACGCGCACGGCCTGGTGCACCGCGACGTCAAGCCGGCCAACATGCTGCTCGACGTGGGCGCCAGCAGGGACCGGCCCGATCACGTGTACCTGTCCGACTTCGGCCTCAGCAAGCAGTCGCTCGCCCCGAGCGGGCTGACCTCGTCCGGCCAGTTCCTCGGCACGCTGGACTACGTCGCGCCGGAGCAGATCGAGGGCCGGCCCGTGGACGGCCGCGCGGACCAGTACGCGCTGGGCTGCGCGGCGTTCGAGCTGCTCAGCGGAGCGCCGCCGTTCAGCCGGGACCAGAGCCTCGCGGTCATCTACGCGCAGCTTTCCGAGCCGCCGCCCGCGCTGTCGGCCCGGCGGCCCGGCACGCCGCCAGCCGTCGACCAGGCTGTCGCCAGGGCGCTGGCCAAGTCCCCGGCAGACCGTTTCGCAACCTGCCGGGAGTTCGCCGCCGCGCTGCGCGACGGCTTCGGGCTGCGGCCACTGGATTCGGGGCCTGAGCCGATTCCGGCCCTGGACCGGCCGGCGACGCAGCTCGCCATGCCGGCAGCCGGGACCGGCCCGGCAGCCGGACCCCGGGCCGCCGGATCCGGGCAAGCCGGACTCCCGGCCGCGGGCCGGGAACACGCCGGCCCCGGATCCGCGCCACCCGGACACGCCGGTGCCGGATCTGCCGGGTCCGGACACGCCGGATCCGGATCTGCGGGGCCAGCACGCGCCGGGCCTGGATCCGCCTGGCCAGAGACTGCCGCGGGTTCCGGAGCAGGCATCGAGGCTGCCGCCGAACCTGGCCGCCCGGCAGAACCGCGGCCGCCGGCCGGGCAGCCGCCGGCCGGGCGGCCGTTGGCGGGGCAGCCGACGCAGGCGGCGGCCGCGCCGGGAGCCGGCCGAACACCGCCGGGCGCGACCGATCCGCGCTACGGCCAGCCCGCCGCGGGCGGCCGCCCGGATTACGGCCAGCCGACGGGGCCTCGGCACCGCCCACGCAAAGTGGCGGCGGCGGCCGCGGCCGCCGCCGCGGTTCTGGTCGTCGGCGGCGGTGCCTTCCTGCTGCTGGGGCACGGATCAGGCGGCGGATCAGGCGCCCCGGTGACCTCGCTCCCGGTTCCCGGCTGCACGACCAAGACAGCCACGACGCATGTCCTGTCCGCTGTCCGTCCCGCGTCAGTGCCGGTCGGCGGGAATCCGTTCGCGGTGCAGGTGAGCCGCGGCGGCCAGTTCTCGTTCGTGTCGACCGGCGGCAACTCGGTGGCCATGCTGAACAACAACGGCGGCGGCCAGGGTCTCACGCTCGCCAGAGACATCCAGGCGCTCGGCGCGCACAAGGGGGAGGCCATCACCGGGAACGGCTACCTGCTCGTGGCCGGCCAGAGCGGGGCCGTCGTGATCAGCATCAAGGAAGCCGAGCAGGGAGTCGCAGATCCGGTCGTCGGAGACCTGACGAGCCCAAGCGGCACGGGAGCTGTGGAGGTAGCGCTCTCGCCCGATGACAATTTCGCCTTCGTGACCTTGCAGAGCAGCGCCGAGATGGCGGTCTTCAACCTGAAGGCCGCCGAGGCCAGCGGCTTCCGCCAGTCGGGCTTCGTCGGCTTCGTGCCGCTTGGCAGCCAGCCGGTGGGCATCGCCCAGCACGGCAGCTTGCTGTACGTGACGAGCATGCAGCGCCTTGGCCGCCAGGCTCCGTCCGAAGGGACAGTCAGCGTCGTCAGCCTCGCACGGGCGGAGACCAAGCCGAGCACGGCGGTGCTCTCGACGGCCACCGCCGGATGCGCGCCGTCACGGGTGATGACCACGCCGAACGGCAGCGTGGTGTGGGTCACGACGCAGCAGAGCAACGCGCTGCTCGCCTTCAACGCGGCCCGGCTGCTGACGGACCCCGGGCACTCGCTGATCGCGAAGGTGCTCGTGGGCCAGAATCCGATCGGGGAGATCTTCATCAAGGGCGGCACGCAGATCGTCGTGGCGAACTCCGACAACTCCGACCCGGCCGGCCCCGCCTCCAGCCTGATGGTCGTGAACACCCAGGACGCGCTGGCCGGCAAGGGCGCCCTGGTGGGGACGATCCGCACCGGGCGGCAGCCGCGGCAGTTCGACACCGAGGGCGGCAAGACCCTGCTGGTCACCAATACGAACTCGGGTCAGGTGCAGGCGGTCAGCATCGGCGACATCCCCTGACCGGCCGGGGATCGCCCAGCGCGGGAACATGCCCTAGCATCAGACGATGGAACTGGCGCGGTGAGCGGTTACCAGGCTTACCCGTCGGCCAGCGGCGGGCGGCGCAGGCGGCCGCTGCGGACCCTGCTGATCGTCGTGATCGTCCTGCTCGCCGTGCTGGTCGCGGCCGACTTCGCGGCCAGGGCCGTGGCGCAGAACGAGGTCGCCACGCAGATCAAGAGTCAGGGATTCCCGAAGAAGCCGGACGTGTCGATCAAGGGATTCCCGTTCCTGACGCAGCTGGCAGGCCGGGATTTCCACCAGGTGACGATCAGCTCGGGAAAGGTGCCAGAAGGCCCGGTCACCCTCGAGACAGTGGATGCCGTTCTCAACGGGGTGCACGTGAACTCCAGCTTCAACGGCGCAACTGTCGACCGGCTGACTGGAACGGCCGTCATCACCTTTCCCGAAATCGCGAACGCGCTGACGTCCGAGGCCGGCCCGCTGGGCTCGCTGGTCGGCAGCACGGGCTTGACCCTGACCTCGGCGGGCGGCAATGAGGTCAGGGCCGACGTGAACCTCCTGATCACCAGCTTCTCCGCGACATGGCGGGTGACAAGCCTGAGCGGCAACGTGATCGACGTTAAGCTGGTGTCCAGCAACGGGCTCCCGTCCTCGGTGCTCAGTTCGGTCAGCAACATCAAAGTACCGCTGTCCGGGCTGCCGCTGGGCCTGAAGATCGACAGCGTGACCGTGACTCCGGACGGCGTCGTCGGCCATCTGTCCGGCCAGAACGTGACGTTCGGCGGCTGACGCGCCGCTGCCGCGGCTGTGGCGGGGCCGCTCAGCTTCTGGGCGGGTGGCACTGCGGGCGGCTGGCCGGCACCGGCGCGGGCCGACAATGGGCGGATGACCGATGTGCAGCCGGAGCGGTTCGATGAGATGGTCGCCGCGGCTTTGGACGGCCTGCCGGATGAGCTAGGCCAGCTCATCCGCAACGTGGCCGTGACCGTGGATGACTACGGCGGGCCGCCGGGCCTCCTCGGGCTCTACCAGGGCATCCCGCTGACCAGCCGGACGTCGAATTACGCGGGCGTGCTGCCAGACCGGATCACCATCTACCGCCGGGCGATCTGCGCCATCTGCCGCACCGAGGATGAGGTCGTCGACCAGGTCCGCCGGACCGTCGTGCACGAGGTGGCGCACCATTTCGGGATCGGTGACGACCGGCTCGGCGAACTCGGCTGGTAGGGCATCTCTGCCTCTACCCGAAGTCGTGAGCCTGGTCAGGGAGCGGATGCGCGGGCAACTGGTCGCGGGCTGGCACCCGGCTCAGGGCATCGAGAAAGGCCGCTGCCCAGTGCGCCACGTCGTGTTCCCGGACGCGCCGCCGCATCGAGCGCATCCGGCGCCTGGCCTCCCTCGGGGAGACCGTCGCGGCACGGACGATGGCGTCCTTCAGGCCCTCGATGTCATGCGGGTTGACAAGGAATGCGCTGCCCAGCTCGTCCGCCGCTCCGGTGAATTCGCTCAGCACCAGCGCGCCGCTCTCGTCGTGACGGCACGAGATGTATTCCTTGGCCACGAGGTTCATGCCGTCCCGCAGCGAGGTGACCAGCAGTACGTCGGCGGCAAGATACAGCGCGGCCATTTCCTCCCGCGGGTAGGACTGGTGCAGGTAGTGAACCGGCGGGTTGCCCAGCTCGCCGTGCTCCCCGTTGATCCGGCCTACGGCCACCTCGACTTCGTCCCGCAGGACCCGGTAGTGCTCGACGCGTTCCCGGCTGGGGCTGGCCACCAGCACGAATACCGACCCGGATCCCAGCCGGCCTTCGTTGAGCAATTCGCCGTAGGCCTTGAGGCGATGCCGTATGCCCTTGGTGTAGTCGAGGCGGTCGACGCCCAGCAAGACGATCTCGGGTTCGCCCAGTGCCCGCCGGATCTCCTGCGCGCGCGCCCGGACGTCGGCGCGCTTGGCGATCTCGCCGTAGGCCGCCGAGTCGATCGCGATGGGGAACGCGGCGGCCCGGACCACCCGTTCCGCCGCGATGGCGTCCGCTGACCGGCGCCGGGCCCGGGGCCGCGGGCCCACGGCATTAACGCCGTCATCTGACACCGAGCCCGGCACCCGGACGAGTGATCCCCTGGTCGCCAGCCCGGCTGCCCGGCGGCAGGCACGCAGGAAGTTTGCCGTGTCGCTATGGCGCTGGAATCCCACCAAGTCCGCGCCGAGCAGGCCCTCGATGATCTGCCGGCGCCAGGGGAGCTGGGCGAAGATCTCGTAGCCGGGGAACGGGATGTGGGCAAAGTAACCGATGCGCACATCGCTGCGCTGCTCGCGCAGCATCCCCGGGACCAGCTGGAGCTGGTAATCGTGCACCCAGACGGTGGCGCCGTAAGCTGCCTGCTGAGCCGCTGCCCGGGCGTAACGGCGATTGACTTCCACGTAGGCCTGCCACCACGGACGCCGGAACTCCGGCGGCACGATGACGTCGTGGTAAAGCGGCCACAAGGTGGCGTTGCAGAAGCCCTCGTAATAGTCCCGGACTTCCGCCGCGTCCAGGCCGACGCAGACCAGGTGCATGCCGCCGGTATCGAACGGCTCTGGCGGCTCTCCGGCGGCGCCTTGCCAGCCGATCCAGGCCCCGTCGGCCGCGCGCATCACCGGCTCGAGGGCGGCGACCAGGCCGCCGGGACTGGGCCGCCACTCTGGCTTGTGCCCCGGACCCTCGACCCGGTCGACCGGCAGTCGGCTGGCAACCACGACGAAGTTGTATTCGCCGACTGCCCCTGGCCGGTTCTCGTCGCCCGCCGTGGCCGCGATCGCTTCGCGGTCGGAGGTGGGAGTCGCCTCATCCACAGGCAGCAGCTTTCCTCATCGGCGGCACCGATCAACCCTATCGGTGCCTGACGGGCAGGTAAGCTGCGAACCCCCGGCAGCGGACTGGATGAGCGCCCAGTCATAGACGACCGACGCGTCCGATCACCCGCCCTCGGCAGCTAGGCAGAGTTGAGCAGGCGCTTCATGGCGCGGGCGAAAGCGTCACCGCGGTCCCGGTAGCTGCGGAAATGCCCGAAGCTCGGTGCCGCGGGCGATAGCAGGACGACGCCGTCCGGGCGGGCCCAGCGGATGCCTCGCTGAACCGCGTTATCCAGGTCCGCGCAGGCATTGACCGCTACCAGGCTGCCTCCGTCGGCCTCGATGGCGGCCTGGATGCGGGGGCCGCTGTCGGGCAGCGTCAACACCATGGTCGGGGCATCGCGCGCCGCCAGGCCGGTGGCGAGGGGGGAGTAATCGATGCCCCGGTCATGGCCTCCGGCGATCAGCGCGACCCGCCGTCCTGGGAAGGCGTCCATCGCTGTGAGGGTCGGCAGCACATTGGTCGACAGGCTGTCATCGACGAACGTCACTCCATCGACGGAGCCGATGACCTGAAGTCGGCTGGCGAGATGCTCGAAGTTGGCCGCGGCAGCGCGCAGGGCACACTCGTCGCTGGCCTCCGGTATGCCCAGCGCCGCCAGGCAGGCCCTGGCGATCAGCGCGTTTCGCCGGTTGTGAGCACCTATGAGGCCGAGCGGCTGCATCCAGTCCGCGCCGTCGTCGTCGCCGGCCCGGATCCACTCGACCCGCGGCCCGAGCGCCGACGCTCTGTCCCGGAGCAGGTCGCTGTCTCCGTTGGCGATAGTCAGGTCCGCACCGGGCTGGGAGCAGGCGGACAGCTTGTCCCGGTAGTAGGCGTCGATCCCGTGATGCCAGTCGAGGTGATCGGGATGCAAGGCGGTCACGGCGACGACCGGAGGCGAGCAGGCGAGGTCAGTGGCCTGGTAGCTGGAGGTCTCGATAATCCAGTAGTCGCAGTCGATTCTGGCCCCGGACGGGTCGTAGGGCGGCTGGCCGAGATTGCCGCCGGCCAGGCACCGGTAACCCAGCCGGGTCAGCAGGTGCCCGGCGATGGCGGTCGTGCTGCTCTTGCCCTTGGTACCGGTAATGCACGCCACGCGATCCCTGGGCGCCTCCTGCAGCCACAGCCCCAGGCCGCCCGCGACCAGGATGCCGCGTTCTTCCAGTTGCCTCAGGTCGGCGCGGTACCGGCTGATCCCCGGCGTCTTGACGACAACCTCGCAGGCGGCCAGTGCCTCTAGGCCGCCGTCACCGGTGGCAAGGACCGGCCGTCCGCCGAGTCCCGCCGACGGGGGATGATCATCGACGAGAACGGGCTCGACCCCGATCGAGGTGAGCTTGCGAAGGCTCGCCGTGCCCTCGACGCCGAGGCCCCACACCCCGGCTCGCGCGCCGCGCAGGTCAGACCAGGAGATCTTCGGCCGCATACGCATCCGGAATGAAGTGCTCACCCACAGGGCGGAGCAGTTCGGCGGCCGCCGGAACGTCAGGCAGGGCTCGGAGTTCGCCCGCCAGCTCCTGCAGGAGCGTCGCGCCGGACCGGTCCGGCCGCCGCGCCGCCAGGAGCGCCGCGGCGCGGCACTCCCCGACATCGCCGACGCATTCGAACGGCTTGCTGTCCGGCGAGATGCCAAGAAGGGTCCGGAACCTGCCGGCGACCAAGGCACTGGCCGCGGCGTCGCTCAGCGGCTGCCTGCCGCCGAAGATGCGGTCCAGGTCAGCGGCGGGCAGGAACGGGGCCAGGATCAGGTCGATGAAGCAGCACTTGTCGCAGGTCCCGCACCAGTAATCCAGGCGGTTCGCGGGGTCGATATAGAACGCGCGATTGCAGCTGTGGAAAGTGTCGTGGTACGAGGTCAGCGCGGCGAACCGCTGCGCGACCCAGAGTTCGGTACGGGGCCGAAGGGCCGAGAAGTAACTCAGCTCGCCGGCGAACAGGCCATCAAGGACCGTCCGGAACCCGGCCTCAAACGCCGCGCTCTTGGAGTACTGGTGATTGATCGACCGTCCGCCGGCTTCCAGCGTGGGAATCGACGCGGACCATTCGTTGGACATCACCACGGCGTCGCGGCCCGACAGGACGGCGGCCATGACGGCGATGGCCGACAGGATCCCGGTCACCGGGACGTGCCCGTTCAGAAAGCGGGGCACCGGCCGCCGGGCATCCTCCGACAACTGCGGGTCGATCTCGCGCTCCGCGCGCACGATCGGGAGGCCGGTCACGGCCGCCGGCCGCTCGATGGCCGCGAAGCGATCGCCCGGCCGGCTGACGATGAACAGTGCTGGCTCGGCGCGGCGGCGCACCATCTCGACGGTGACTATCGAGTCGATCCCGCCGCCGAACGGCACCAGCGGCCTGCCAGCATCCGAACCACGGTCCGCTGCCGCGCGGCAGACGGCGGAGCCCGCCCGCACGGGGCCCTCGATCCGCAGGCGCGACAGGTCCAGGCCGTTGCGGTAGGCGTACTCGCCCAGGCCGTCCAGGTAGAACGCCCGCAGAAAACCGCGTTCAGCGTCCGACACGGCTGTCTGACCCAGGTCGATGACCGGCGGCGCGGCCGCCTTATAGTACGACACGCCGGCGAGCAGGAACACCAGCCGCGCGGCCTCGCCGACCGCCGGGTCATCCCACCGCCCGCCGGCGCCGAACGACACCCTCTCCGCGAATGTCGCGGCACCGAGGGAGTACCGGCAGGTCAGCAGGCCACTGGCCGGGTCCAGCTGGAAGCCTTCATAACGGAACGGCGGGGGAATGGTCACGCGCCGTCCCAGGTTGTCGGCGATGCCGGAAGCCCCGGGCACGGCGGCCGGAGGCACTCGAACGCGCACACGCCGCAACAGTACACGCGCGGCCAACCTCTGAGCCCGAACCAGCGGCGGGCTCACCGGCCGGCATCCCGCTGCCGGTCGCCGGCCGCATGTGCCGGCGAGTTCACAGATGTCAAGAACCGGCGATCCTGACCTGCACGGAGACGGTCGAGTCATGATCCCAGTGGCTTACCGAATGGCCCCCACTTCTCGCGGAAATATCTGATGATCTTGCGAGCCTGGGCATGGTTGACCTCGACAAGCTCGTCGTCAAAGTCGCTGCGCTCCCATTCGACGATGATCGGAGTGAAATTCCAGCTGAAGTCGCGCCGGAGTCCCTCGTCGGTGAAGCCGTCGCCATCGAATTCCAGGCGACGCAACAGCCCATATGGCCTCTCGACGGTCGTATCGTTGTCGACGATGGCATAGAACGTGATCTTGTCCGGCATCTAACCGTGGCCTTTCTGACCGCAGTCCGCAATGGCGGCTGCACCATCGGGAACAGTAATCCAGTAGCACACTTTCCGCTGGAAGGTCCGCAGTTCCCGCCGCTCGTCATATTCCGTCAACGGGTTGCGCAGGCGCTCATATGAATTGTGGGTGACTTGTTGCTTAGCGTGGAAACTCTCAGCGGTGTGGAACTGCACTTCGAACGGCTCGCCCTCATGCGTCATCCAGCGGGTGTTAATTCCTTTGTACTCGGGATCGTGATGCCAGTGGTTCTCGCTGTAGACCATCCTGTTCTTGCCTGCCTCAAGCCGCTGTTTGACATCCCGGTATCCATCTGAGTAGTTCGCAGGTTCGAAACAGAATGTATACCGGATCGCGTCGTTGATCTGCCGCAGGGCCCCGGCGGGGGTCCTGCTGGGTTCGTGCTCGATTTTTTCGGCGATCTTCTCCTTTAGCCGTTCCTCGCCCTTGAGGCGGAACTGCGTGCCCTCGAGCCGGCCGCCGCAGGTATTCGTCCGCTCGGCTTCTGCCATGTGCTTGGTCAGCGTCTCCTCTGCCCGCTGCACTCGGGCGATCACGTCCTTGGCCTGCGCGTGCTGTTCCGGGCTCAGGTACTGGTTCCCGTCTCCCCGCCAGGATCCCGCCGGATCCCGTGACCGGTCCACCGCGGCGGCTACCCTCTCAGCGGGCCAGTCGCGCACGTGCTCGGCCCATTCCCGCAGGAACCTGGGCACCTCGCTCCAGTAGTCTCGCTTGGGCTCATCGGCTCCGCGATCGGGGTGGTCCCGGCCGTCGGCAGGCGTACCGGCGGCTTCCCTGGTACAGCCTTGCTCGCCGTCTGCCGCGCGTGCGGGCAGCAGGTCCAGAGGGCCGGGCGGCTTGTCTCGGCTCAGGTCATTTCGCAGAGAACTCGGATGGCCTGCCGGCAGGCATTCGAGGCGCTTCCGCAGGTCGGCCCGTGACCAGGGCGCGGGCTCATCGTGAGCCGGTAAGCGGTCCGCTGGTCCCGCCTGATCCAGAAGGTCGGGTTTCGGCGGTGCGTTTTTCCGTGGCGATACCGGCCGTAACCGCGGCATGTCGTCAGGGACCGGCTGGGCGGGTGCGTCGGGATGGCCCGGCCGGTCCCGCGATCCCGGCATGGCCGGCTCCCTTCGCTGCCCTCCCGGTCACGCCGCCGCCTTCGCAGACAGCGCCCACTATCCGGCATAAGGGTAAGGAGCGGGAAGCCTCCAGATACACGGAACAGTTCAGAAGGCAGTATTCAGGCACCGCCGAGAACCGGGCGTCGGTACTTCCGCTGCCTGGCATGCGCTGCCTGGCATGCGCAACCCGGATCTCCCCGGCTGCGCGGACTCTATTTCCTCGGCCGGTACCGCAGCCGCTCCCTCGCCGTCGCGGCCTTCCCGCTGCGCTCGTTGATGACCGCTGCCTTCATGGCCCGCTCGAGGTCAGCCGGGCTGAGCAGCCCGTTGGCGATCAGGAACTCGGCAAGCTCGCGCTGGTGGCGCTGCTCGTTCCAGATGCGGCGCTGCAGTTCCTTCTTGTAGTCCGAAACCGCGCCTTCGCCTCTCAAGTCCAGCGCGATCGCGACTTCGATCATCGGCACGGCCTGCGGGGCTACAGCACCGAGGATGAACTGCTGGTAGTAGTAGGCCATCGCCATGCGCGCGGTGCCGTTGCGTGCGAAGAAGGCACGGACCCTGGCCGCCGCGTCCGGCGCCGGCGGGCTTCCGCGGCCTCGCCCGGACGAGCCGTCAGCCCGGATTCTGTCCTCCTGAGTGAGCGGCTGACCTTCAGTCAGCGGCACCGTCGGCTGGCCGCGATGCTGTGCCGGGACGTCGATGCACAGCGGCAGCACCCATTGCCCGACACTGACCAGCCACGCCCCGTCGAGCCGTATCGGCACGGTCTCGTACCGTGCCGGAGCCATCGGCAGCACATGCCGGGCCGCCGTCTGCACGGCCTCGTGGTGCAGCGGGAACTCCGCCGCATACGGCGCCACGTACACCCTGTGGGTGGTGTCGCGACTGAACAGCTCCCACCGGTAATGCACATACCGCAGGCCAGGACAGCGCGGCGACCGGTGCAACGTGGTGTCCTTGCCGCCGCTGAGCAATGCCCGGTCCAGCCAGGTGATCTCATCGGACGGGCAGTTCAGCCATTTGCCGCGCGCGGCTGACCAGACTACGAGCTGGCCCATGGCAATTCACCCATCGCCACTCACTCACCGCCCCTGAGATGGCGCCGCCGAGCACGGCCGCCGATTCCGGCGATGCTTGCGACGATACCCGTCAGTTCGCGCGATGCCTGGCTTGAGCCGCGGGCGGCTAGCTCCTGGAGTAGCCCAGGCGTCAGGGCTCCGGGTGCGACGGCAGCGCCATGGACCAGCCGATCTCGACCCTCGACACCATCGCGTCGGGCTGGCTTCCCCACCCGATGTAGTCGCAGTCGCTGATCACCTGCTCGCCAGCCAGGGGAGCGCCGTTCAGCGTCACGCCGTTTCGGCCAAGACAAGTGATCCGCCATTGACCCTCGGCAAACCTGAACGAGGCGTGCACCCGGGACACGGTGCTGACTTCGGGAAGGCGGAGTTCCACTGCGCCGCCCCGTCCTGCCCTGGCCCCCGAGATCCTGGTCTCCGCAGTGAAGCCCCTGGTCACGAGCCGCAGCAACGGAATCTGCACCGGCTCGGTGACCGTCAAGGAGCCAGCCTCGGCGGTCGGCGCCGCTTTGAGGCCAGCCACCGTCGGCGCCCCGCCGAGATCCGCCGTGGTGCGCCGGCCGCAGAAGTCGGCGGCGCCGGCAGCGGGATGCGCCGGGCCCGGCGGGCGGCCCTGCCTGAGGCGGTACCGGCCGGCTGGAACCGCCGGATCGCCGATGACGCTCACCTCGGCTGGGCCGGCGCTGGCGAGCTCGACGGCGTGCGCGCTGATCTGGTCCTCGTACACGTCGGTGGCGCTCGAGTTGATCAGCCCGAGATCCATCATCTCGGTCAGCGAGGCAAGATCGCCGGGATTCATTCGCAACTCGACGGCGCTTGGTGCGAGCAGTGCTCCGTTCGGTGTCACGATGAATACCTCGGGCAGATGCCGCAGGCCCAGTTTCAGCACATCCCGCCCGTCCCGCCACGGCCGGGTAGCCAGGCGCTGTATCCACGGGTGATCGCCGCTGACGCCCAGGCTCCGCAGCGCCAGCACGAACACGATGGCGGCCACCGCGAGCAGGAGGAACATTATGGTGCCTGCGACCACGGAGCCAGTGTTGGCCAGGAAGAGCGCCCACACGCCGGTGATCCCGGCCGCGGCCGCCCATCGCTTCCGGCTCCGCGGCCGCAGCGGCGCACGGGGTGGCCCGGATATCGCGTCACTGCGAGCAGCCAATTGATGCTCCGTCCTCGAACTACGCCATCGGCCCGGTCGCGACCCTCGCCCGCTGACGAGGATGCGGCGCGGGGCAGGCACGAGTCAATGGATCTCGCCCTGTTCCCAGGTATCTGGAAAAGCGGTGCGTGGCGGTAAGTCCATGGCGAACGGCGAAGTCCATGATTCCCGCTCGTTTCGAGAGCGGCTGGGCTGGCAACGTGCTAGATGGCTGTCGTGCCGGACGGGTTGAATCCGCGCGCGGCTGTCCGATCGCAGGGCGCTGCGCCGCAGCCCCGGCACAAACCAGAACGACGGAAGGCGGATGCGAGATGAGTACGTCCGAGGACCACCGGCAGCATGATCAGGCCGAACACGAGCATGTCCACGGTGCCGGCTGCGGCCACGAAAGCGTCCAGCATGACGACCACGTGGACTATCTGCACGACGGGCACCGGCACGCCGAGCACTCCGGCCACTACGACGAGCACGACGACGGCAGCTGATTTGCGAGCCCGCAGGCAGCTGGCTCAGCCCGATGGCCCGAAGAACCAGACCGTGCGCGGGCTGTCACGACCGCGGCGAGTGAGCCGTCCACCGGGCTCCCGCGTGCGACGCAGGCCCGTGTAGCGACCGTGGCTGCTGCCGTCGTCATCACAGGAAGCCACGATCAAGTCCGAGCGGGCGGCGCCCAGCGGCGTGGCTCCGAGATGTTCCAGGCTCTCCTCGAGGACGATGTCGGTCGGGATGAACGCGCCGGCAATCCGGCCGGTGGCCAACCACGCCCGGCGTCTCGCGGCCGCATCCCGATGAAGTCAATTCCCGGCGAGGCCGCCGGGACCCGGCGCCGTGAAAGGCAGATGCCGGAAAACCAGCGCGTTCGGGGAGATCGAGGACGCCGTCGCGGAGGCGGCCGTGTGCGGGCAGCGCCACCAGGATTGTCATCGCCGCTGCTCCAGCACCCAGAGCACGTCGTCCAGGCGCACATCGACCGATACCAGGCCAGCCAGGAGGTGGTACACCAGATCCGCAGCCTCCGACGCCACCGCCTCGGGATCCACCGAGCCACGGCCGAGTTCGAGGCAGACCTCGAACGACTCTTCCATGATCTTGCGCATCAACCGCTCATGATCTGAGAAGAGCTCTGCCGAGTAGGAGCCCTCAGGGCGGGTCTCCCGCCGGGAAAGAAGGGTCTGCTCAAGCTCGTGAAGTGCGTCCGGCATCCGACAAGTCTTACCGGCAGCACGCGGACGCCGCGACGAA
>DATJZH010000005.1:0-10787 GCA_035499215.1 Streptosporangiaceae bacterium
CGTTCGATTACCCAGCCGCCATCCCGGCTGCGGTACCTGAACCGGTCATGCATCCTGTTCACCCGGCCGTGCCAGAACTCGAAGACCTCCGGCACGACCCGGTACCCGCCCCAGAACGGCGGCATCGGGATCTGCGTTCCCTCCGGCCAGCGTGCCGCGAGCTGGTCATGGCGGTCCTCCAGCTCGCGCCGCGAGGAGATGACCGTGGACTGCCGGCTTGCCCAGGCGGCAAGCTGGGAGCCGCGCGGCCGGGAATGGAAGTACGGCTCGCTGTCCGCGGTGGACAGCGCGGTCACGGCGCCCTCGATGATTACCTGCCGGTAGATCGCGTGCCACGGGAACAGCAGGCACGCTCGCGGCACCTCGGCGAGCTCGGCCCCCTTGCGTGACGTCCGGTTGGTATAGAAAGTGAACCCGGCCGAGTCGTAGCTCTTCAGCAGGACCGTCCTGGCCCGCGGCCGCCCGCTGGCAGAGACCGTGGCCAGCACCATGGCCGTCGGCTCCGGCAGCGCCGCCGCGGCGACGTCAGCCATCCACCTGCTGAACTGCCGCAGCGGGTCTGCCGACAGCGAGGCCTCTGCCAGGCCGACGTCGAGCGGTTCCGGCTGCCTCGGCTTTTCCTGGTCAGCGCCCACGGGTAGATATCCTCTCGCACCAGCCTGGCAGGTCGGCGGCCGGCCGCCGGCCCGGCGGAGGCCGCAGCGAACGCAAGACGGCCGACCGGGTTACCGCGGCGTAATCTGCACGCGATTGAATAGGTCCGGCTCGGCACATTACCGGCCGCCTGGCCGGCCGCTGCGGAACCGCGCTTTGGTCTCGCCGGCCAGCCGTCGGCCCTCGCCGACCAGGAGACGGAGGAATGCAAGTGTCGAATTTTACGCCCGGTCTTGAAGGTGTCGTCGCGTTCGAGACGGAAATCGCCGAGCCCGACAGAGAGGGCGGCTCGCTCCGCTACCGGGGCGTGGATATCGAGGAACTGGCCGGTCATGTCTCGTTCGGGCATGTCTGGGGCCTGCTGGTGGACAATAAGTTCGCCCCCGGACTGCCGCCGGCGGAGCCGTACCCGATCCCGGTGCACTCCGGCGATATCCGCGTCGACGTGCAGAGCGCGCTGGCCATGCTGGCGCCCGCGTGGGGAATGCACCAGCTGCTCGACATCACTGACGAGCAGGCCCGCGATGACCTGGCCCGCGCCTCGGTGATGGCGCTGTCCTTCGTCGCCCAGGCAGCCCGCGGCATTGGCCTGCCGATGGTCCCGCAGCGGCGGGTGGACGAGTCACATACCATCACCGAGCGGTTCATGGTCCGCTGGCGCGGGGAGCCCGACCCCAGGCACGTCAGGGCCATCGACGCCTACTGGACGTCGGCTGCCGAGCACGGCATGAACGCCTCCACGTTCACCGCCCGGGTGATCGCCTCAACCGGCGCGGACGTAGCCGCGGCGCTTTCGGGGGCTGTCGGCGCCATGTCCGGCCCGCTGCACGGCGGTGCCCCGGCGCGGGTGCTTGGCATGATCGAGGAAGTCGAGAAGCTTGGCGACGCCCAGGCCTACGTCAAGCAGGTCCTTGACCTTGGCGACCGGCTGATGGGCTTCGGCCACCGCGTCTACCGGGCCGAGGACCCGCGCGCCAAGGTGCTGCGCCGAACCGCCCAGGAACTGGGCGCGCCGAGGTACGAGGTGGCCGTCGCGCTCGAGGAGGCCGCCCTCGCCGAGCTGCATGCCCGCAGGCCGGACCGCGTCCTCGCCACCAACGTGGAGTTCTGGGCCGCGATCATACTGGACTTCGCCGGCGTGCCAGCGCAGATGTTCACCTCGATGTTCACCTGCGCGCGGACGGCCGGCTGGGCCGCGCACATCCTGGAGCAGAAGCGCACCGGGCGGCTGGTGCGGCCGAGCGCGCGCTACGTCGGACCGAAGCCCCGCCCCGTGCGGGACGTGCCCGGCGCGGTCGAGGTCCTGGATCGCGATGTCTGAACCGCTGGGAATCGCCATCCCGGCGGGCCTGCTGCCCGCCGACGGCCGCTTCGGCTGCGGGCCATCGAAAATCCGCCCGGAGCAGCTTGCGGCGCTGACCGGCTCGCGCGCGGCGCTGCTGGGGACCTCGCACCGGCAGGCTCCGGTCCGATCGCTGGTGCAGCGCATCCGTGCGGGGCTGGAAGAGCTTTTTTCCTTGCCAAACGGGTTCTGCGTGGTACTCGGCAACGGCGGCACCACGGCGTTCTGGGAAGTCGCGGCCTTCGGACTGGTGGATCGCCGGCCGCAGCACCTGTCCTTCGGCGAGTTCTCCTCGAAGTTCGCCAAGGCGACCGCCGCGGCGCCGTGGCTTGACGCGCCGACGGTGATCGAGTCGCCGCCCGGCACGCACCCGCAGGGACGCGCGGAGGCCGGGGCCGATGTGTACGCCCTGACCCACAATGAGACATCTACCGGCGTGGCCATGCCCGTGCGCCGGGTGCCGGGCGCCGATCCCGGCGCCCTCGTCCTGGTCGACGCGACCAGCGGCGCGGGCGGCCTGCCGGTCGAGGCGAGCGAGTTCGACGTCTACTACTTCGCCCCGCAGAAATGCTTCGCCTCCGATGGCGGCCTGTGGATCGCGCTGATGTCCGCGGCCGCCCTGGAGCGGGCCGAGCGGATCGCCGCCAGCGGCCGGTACATTCCCGAGTTCCTGTCGCTGCGGGTGGCGATCGACAATTCCCGGCAGCAGCAGACCTACAACACCCCGGCGCTGGCCACGCTGGTCCTGCTGGCCGAGCAGCTGGACTGGATGCTCGGCCACGGCGGCCTGGCCTGGACCACGGCCAGAACCGCTGACTCCGCCCGCCGTCTGTACGGCTGGGCCGAGCAGTCGAAGTTTGCGACACCGTTCGTGAGCGACCGTGATCAGCGCTCGGATGTCGTCGGCACCATCGACTTCGACGAGAGCGTCGATGCCAGCGCAATCGCCCGGACTTTGCGAGCGAACGGCGTCGTGGACACCGAACCGTACCGCAAGCTGGGCCGCAACCAGCTGCGCATCGGAATGTTCCCGGCGATCGATCCTGCGGATGTGGAGGCGCTCACCGCCTGCATCGACTACGTGGTCGAGCGGCAGTGAGGGACTGGCACGCCGGCGCGCCGCTCCGCGCTTCAGCCAGCTGAGGTGCGCAGTCTCGGCAACCGCAGCGGCCAGCTGCCCAGTTCGGTGTAACGCGGCTCCCCGCCGGGCTGGCTATGGATCAGCTGAATCCGCCTGGCCGTCCATGCTGATCCGGCGAACCCGCCAAGCGTCTGCACCAGCGGGCCGGCGTCTATCGGCTCCCGGCAGCGCGCGAGCGTCAGATGCGGCCGGTAGCGCCTGCCCTCGTTGGCGGCCGGAGCGCCCGCGCGCCGGGCGCCCGCCGCCACCGAGGCAGCCAGCGCCGCCAGCGCCGCCTGCTCGGACGCAGTCCCGGCCGCAATCCCCGCCCACAGCACCCGGGCGCGGCCCGCGGTCGGGAAGGCCCCGGCTCCCCCGATCGACAGGGCAAGGGCCGGGTGCCGCCCGGCAGCACGTTCCAGCCGGGTGCCCAGTTCCGGGACGACACTGTCGGCCACCTCGCCGAGGAACGCCAGTGTCACGTGCCAGGCCTCGGTGCCGGTCCAGCGCAGGCTGGGCCACAACGGCCGCAGCGGCGCCACGACGGCCGCCAGCTCGGCCAGCGGCGGCGGCGGCGGCGCAATGGCGACGAACAGCCTCATCGCCGGGCGCTCAGTTCCCGACGCAGCCGTCGATCCGCTCGCGCAGGAAGTCGGGGGCAGCGCACTGGACAGCCGGGAAGCCGGCCGGTGCCTGCGGCTCGTCGGATACCCGCGGCGGCCCTGGCCTGGCCGCCGTTTCCGCGGTCGCCGCTCCGCGCTGCCTGCCCGTCGCCATATCGCTCAGGCTAGGGCACGGCCGAGCGGAGCGGGCCGCAGGAAAGTCCGGACCCGCTCACCGCTGCCGCGCGCCAGCATGAGTCCACGGCAACGGCGGCCGCCACGGAAATGACCCGGCCGACGATCAGACGAGGTGCGCTCAGGACTGGCTGAGCTTCTCCAGGATCGGTGCCGCTGCCCGCAGCGTCGCCCGTTCGGCCGGGCTGAGCTCCCGCAGGCGCTGGGCCAGCCATGCCTCTCTGAGATGCCGGGATTGCTGGACCAGTTCCCTGCCCCGATCGGTCACCGTCAGCATCACCTGCCGCCGGTCCGTCAGATGGGCCGCTCGCAGCACCAGGCCGCGATCCGCCAGCACCGCGATGACGCGCGTCATGGAGGGCGGCTGCACCTTCTCGTGCCCGGCGAGCTCTCCCGGCGTCATGGCACCGTGCCTTTCCAGCGCGGCCAGCGCGGCCAGCGCGGTGTCGGAGAGCTCTGGCCCCAGCCTTCGGGCCAGCCGCTCGGCGCGCAGCCGCCTGGCCAGACGGCTCACCGAGATCCGGAGCGCTGACGCCAGGCTCGCATCGGACCTGGTCTGCGGTACGGTCATTTTTGGCACAGTCATTTTTGTTAGCCTGAGTCATTACTTTTGCTAACCATAAACTGGAATGCAGTATTCCGTCAAATCAGCTGGAAGCGCGGCCGGCCCGGCCGCGCTCAGGCCCCTGACGTGCACGATGCCGCCTGGCCGCGGGCAGCCGCCATCGCGGCGTGAGCTAGCCTGGCGTTCGTGGCCCGTCCCAGCCGGCCGGTCCCGCCGCCGTTCGAGGGCAGGGACCAGCTGATCACCGGCAGCATCACGGCAGGCTGGGCTATCGCGCTGGCCGTGCTTGTCGTGCTGCGCGCGGACATCCCCGCAGCCGATCGCTGGTGGCTGTGGACCTGCGCGGCTGGCCTGGGCATGGGGCTTTTCGGCCTGGCCTACGTCCCGTGGCTGAAGCGATCCCGCGAGCGCGCCGCGCGGCGCCGGGGACAGGCCGGATCTGGCACCGGCTAGCTTCAGTCCTCGTCCAGCGACCCGAACACGGTATCGGTCAGCGAGACCCCCGGAGCGTCCACCAGGTCATAACCGATCTCGTCGATGACCGGCACGGGCACGCCTTCCCGACCGCGCGGCGTCGTCGCTTCGGAATGTGCTCCGCAGCCGTGATCCAGCGCGACGACCCGGCCGTCATCGGGCGCGAACCCGTTCGCGCACACGCCGAACGCCCGCCCGAGCGGCTCGCTCAGCGGGACCAGGAACCCGCAGGTGGCGCACTGGCCCGGAGCGGCGCTGGCCAGCGGCGAGCCGGGCCCGTGCTCGCTCGAATACCACCGCTCGGCGGCCAGGTCACGCCCGATCGCGGACAGCACCCTGGGCCGGCTGGCCACTCGCACGGAACCCGCGGCGGCAGCGCCCGGCAGGTGCGGCTCCTCGTCCTCGCCCGCCCGGCCGCCGTCCGCCCAGCCGTCCCCGTCATCCCACTCCAGCACCGCGTCGTCGCCCCCGAGCACGGCCACCGGAACCAGCCGCTCGTCGTCGGAGCTGGCTGGCATCAGATCACCGACCCCGAGGTCGCCTGGCCTGACCCGCTCGCTCCACGGCACCCACTCGGGCGCCAGCAGCGAGTCGGGGCCGGGGAGCAGCAAGCTCTCATTGACGGTCACCAGCTTCGACCGGGCGGCCCGTGCCACCGTGACCGCCCACCGCCAGCCCCTGTACGCCGGATCCAGGCAGGCAAACAGGTGCGTCACGAGCCGGTCGCCATCCGCCTGCGATCCGACGAGCGGCCCGACCAGGCTCGGGCCGGCCAGTTCCTCGGCGGCGGCACGGGCGAGGTCAAAGGCCTGGGCGCAGGCCTCGTCGAGCTCCTTGATGCGCACGCGATTCGGGCTCACGTTCAGCAATTGAACCTCATAACGGGGGATGGATGCACCCGGACGGCCGGACTGCGGCTGATTCGCGAGCGCGGCCTGGTCGTGACCGAACTGACGGGGCAGAATACTTAAGGCTATGGGAGACTCGGGCCCGGCCGCGCGGGCCAGGCGGGCGAGCCGGTCCTTCGTCTCCGCGTCGCAGTCTGCCGCCCGGGCCGGGGGCGCCGCCGCCAGCGGGGCGACCCGCACGGTGCACCGGATGACGAGCGCCTCGGGCGCGGGAACCACCGGCCTGTCCCACCTCATCGAGCTGACCGCGGCGGGCAGCCTCGGTGACGCCTTCGTCGCAGTGGCGCTGGCCGGCTCGCTGTTCTTCAGCACCTCGGTGGAGCAGGCACGCGGGCGGGTCGCGCTGGCGCTGCTCATCACCATGGCCCCATTCGCCGTGCTCGGGCCGTTCATCGGCCCGATGCTGGACAGGGCGCGGCAGGGCCGCCGTTACATCCTCATCGGCACGCTGCTGGCCCGCGGCCTGCTCTGCTGGGGCATGTCAGCGGCGGTGCAGTACAACGACGCCGTCAGCCTGCTGCCCGCCGCATTCGGCGTGCTGGTGCTGCAGAAAGCCTATGGCGTCACCAGGGCCGCCGTCACGCCGCGGCTGCTGCCAGGCCAGATCACCCTGGTCACGGCGAACGCGCGGACGGCGATGGCCGCCCTCATCGCAACCTCGCTGGGCGCCGGGCTGGCCGTCGGCATCGACAAGCTCGCCGGCGGAGGGTCTGGCGGTGCGGCCTGGGTGCTGCGGATCGGCACGGTCGTCTATATCGCGGCGACCGTCCCTGGCCTTCGACTGCCCGCGGGAGTGGACGCGCCGGAGCCTGCTGGTGCGCAGGCGCCGCCACTGCCGGCGGCCGAACGCCCGCCCGGTGTCCGCGGCGCCGCTGACACCGCCCGGACGGTGCCCGGTCGCGCTGGGGCATCGCACCAGGCCCGGCGCCCGAGCACCGGCCGACGGATCATCACGCTGCCCACCATCGGGCCTGCCGTCGGTGAGGCGATGCGAGCGAACGCGGCTCTGCGCGCCTACTACGGCTTCATGATCTTCTTCCTGGCGTTCCTGCTGCGGACCGAGCACTTCGGCGATCTGCCGGACACCGTGGCGGTCGGCGCGATGATCGGCGCTGCCGCCGTCGGCGGTTTCCTGGGGCTCGCGATCGGCGCCGCGCTGCGATCTCGCGCGCCTCAGCTGATCATGTTCGGCATGATGACGCTGGCGATCATCGCCACCACCGCATGCGCGGTGTTCTTCGGCCTCTGGGCAGCGCTCGCGCTAGCCCTCGCGGCCGCGCTCGGCTCTACCCTCGCCAAGCTCGCGCTCGACTCGATCGTGCAGCGGGAGACCGGCGAGGAGGTCCGCTCGTCCACCTTCGCCGCATCGGAGACGCTGCACCAGCTGGCCCTGGTAGCGGGCGGCCTCGCGGGCCTGGCCATGTCGCTGACCAGGAACGGCGTCGCCGGCCTGACGGTCGCCGCCGCCGGGCTTACGCTGTCGCTGGCAGCGCTGCTGCTGCGGCGGCGGCGCGCGGTCCTGCGCGCGCGCCATCAGATGACGCCCAGCCCGTCGCCGCCTGCCAGCTGATGCCGGTGCTAGCGAAGCGCCTCAGATGTCGATGTCGTCGGCGACCGCGCGCAGCACAGCGGCAATCTTCTTTCCGTCGCGGCCATCGGGATGCTTGCCGCGGCGGTAGGCATTCGACACGCCGTCAAGCAGCTTGATCAGATCCTCGACGATCACGGTCATCTGCTCGGGATCCTTGCGGCTCGCCTTGGCGACCGTCGGCGGCGGCTCGAGAGCCCGGACCTGGAGCGCCTGGGTGCCCCGGCGGCCTTCAGCTACCCCGAACTCGACGCGCTGGCCCGGCCGCAGCACCGTGCCCTGCGGCTGCAGGGCCTTCGAGTGCACGAAGACCTCGCCGCCGTCGTCACGGGTGAGAAAACCGAAGCCTTTGTCGGCGTCATACCACTTGACCTTGCCAGTCGGCACGAGCAGGACCCTTTGCGCGAAGAGGAGCATACGGTTACAGCGCTGTTGCGGATTAAGGCTATCGGTCCTTTGGCCGATCTGGCTGCCCTGGGACGGCGGGACCTCGACCGAGGATGCCGATGGCCACGCCCCCGGCGGCCAGCCCGCAGACACCGACCTGCGCCGCGGCCGGGTCAGCCCCGGTGATGACGGCTCCACGGCGGCACCGCGGGCCGACGCGGGCCCTGTTCCAGCCGCCAGGCCAGGTATGCCGCGCCGAGAACGGCGGCGGCCCGGCTCAGATAGGCGGCGAACATCCATGCCTCATGCGCATAAGCCCCTACGGAGCCCTGCTCCCCGCCGAGCATGACTGCCAGCCAGGCGCCGAGGATGACCAGCACCACCGGCCCGGCCAGCCCGATCCATTTGTCGCGGAAATCCCACATCCTGGACGGCAGGGCGACGAGCACTCCGAAGAGCCAGATCGGCGGGAAGACGAGCCCGCCAAGCCCGAGCAGGACGAGGGCGCAGGCCTCCAGCGGATGCCGCCTGGCCCTTACCCAGGCCGCCGCGGCGACCCGGCCAAGGGCCGAGGCGGCACCGCTGAGCGCTCCGGCCAGCGAGATCTCGCCGGGCGGCGCCCGGTCAGCCGAGCTGCCGCCCGGGCCGGCCCCCGGCCCGGGCAGCTCGGGCTGCCCGCCATCGTGGCCCGGCCGTCGCGACCACCCCGCTGCGTTTCCCAGGGCCGCCATCAGCTCGGCGAGGACGGGAAGCCCCCGGCCCGGTCTGCCAGCGCGCGGCGCGTCCGGCTGATCGCCGGCATCGGCGCTGCCCCCGAGCTCGCGGTGCTGGCCTGGTGAGCCGGTCTGCCCCGGCTCACCAGGCCGCGCGGCGCTGATCGGCTGGCGCCGCACCGTGAACTCTCGCGTCGGCGGCGGCACGCTGACCGGGTCCGCGGCCGAACCGGGCCCGGTAGCCGCACCACCGGCCGCGAGGGGCCGTTCCCGGTCCACCAGGGCTTCGGGCTCGCCGAGCGCGGCCAGCACTCTGGCCACCTCGGCGGCAGGCGCTGCGGCGGACTTGCCGACCTCGTCCTCGATTGACTCGCGTGTCCGCGCCAGCAGGGCACGGCGCTCGGGTGGACCCAGCCTGCCCAGCGCCGCGACGGAAACGCGGTTGAGATAGTCACGGATGAGCTGTTCAGCAGGGGGGCTCATGCGCCGATAATCCCATTTCGCGGAGATCTTTGGGGGGCTCGCGTACATAACCGGTCCAGGTTAGCGGTCAGGATCCCGCAACGCCGGCAGGCGCAGGGTGTGTGTGACACATGCGACGCGACAGGCGGCCCCGGCCTGAGCCGGGACCGCCTCCGTGGCGCGCTGACCGAGGTGAACCATCCGGATCAGCAGGGACTTGCCGCCCTGAACCCGCCCGCGGAGAGCCGCGGGCTGGCTTGGCCGACTAGAAGTCCATGTCACCGCCGCCGCCGCCGGGAACAGCCGGGGCCGGGGTCTTCTCCGGCTTCTCGGCGATCACTGCCTCAGTGGTGAGGAACAGCCCCGCGATCGATGCCGCGTTCTGCAGGGCAGAGCGCGTCACCTTGGCGGGGTCGATGATCCCGTGCTCGAACATGTTGACGTACTCGCCGTCGGCCGCGTCGAGGCCGTGGCCGGGGTCCAGCGTCCGCACCCGCTCGACCACCACGCCGCCCTCCAGGCCGGCATTGACCGCGATCTGCCTGAGCGGCTCGTCCAGCGCACGGCGCACGATGGTGGCGCCCGTCGCCTCGTCGCCCGAGAGCTCGAGCTTCTTGAACGCGTTGCTGCCCGCCTGGATCAGAGCCACGCCGCCACCGGCGACGACGCCCTCCTCGACCGCAGCCTTGGCATTGCGCACCGCATCCTCGATGCGGTGCTTGCGCTCCTTCAGCTCGACCTCGGTAGCCGCGCCGGCCTTGATGACGGCAACGCCGCCAGCCAGCTTGGCCAGCCGCTCCTGCAGCTTCTCTCGGTCGTAGTCGGAGTCGGTGTTCTCGATCTCAGCGCGGATCTGGTTCACCCGGCCGGAGATCTGCTCCGCGTCGCCGCCGCCGTCGACGATCGTCGTCTCGTCCTTGGTGACGACGACCTTGCGGGCCTTGCCCAGCAGGTCCAGGTCCGCATTCTCCAGCTTCAGGCCGACTTCCTCGCTGATGACCTGGCCGCCGGTCAGGATGGCAATGTCACCGAGCATGGCCTTGCGGCGGTCGCCGAAGCCGGGTGCCTTCACCGCGACGGACTTGAACAGCCCGCGGATCTTGTTGACGACCAGCGTGGCCAGCGCCTCGCCCTCGACGTCCTCGGCGATGACTACCAGCGGCTTGCCGGACTGCACCACCTTGTCCAGGAGCGGCAGCAGGTCCTTGTTCGCCGACACCTTGGAGTTGACGATGAGGATGTAGGGGTCGTCGAGAACCGCCTCCATGCGCTCGGGGTCGGTGGCGAAGTAGTGCGAGATATACCCCTTGTCGAAACGCATGCCCTCGGTGAGCTCCAGCTCAAGGCCGAAGGTGTTGCTCTCCTCGACGGTGATGACGCCTTCCTTGCCGACCTTGTCCATGGCCTCGGCGATCATCTCGCCGATGGCCGTGTCACCGGCCGAGATGGAGGCCGTGGCGGCGATCTGCTCCTTGGTCTCCACCTCCTTGGCGAGCTTGGACAGTTCCTCGCTCACCCGCTCGACGGCCGCCTCGATGCCGCGCTTGAGCGACATCGGGTTGGCACCCGCCGCAACGTTGCGCAGGCCCTCGCGCACCAGCGCCTGGGCCAGCACGGTGGCCGTCGTCGTGCCGTCGCCGGCCACGTCGTCGGTCTTCTTCGCTACTTCCTTGACAAGCTCGGCGCCGATCTTCTCCCACGGGTCCTCGAGCTCGATCTCCTTGGCGATGGACACGCCATCGTTGGTGATCGTGGGTGCGCCCCACTTCTTCTCGAG
>DATJZH010000006.1:0-2708 GCA_035499215.1 Streptosporangiaceae bacterium
AGGCTGCGGCGGGCGTGGTCCCAGGCGAGCTCGCCGAACGGGAGCGGCGCCCGGTCCAGGTGCTTCCAGAACACGGTGATCCACCCGTCCGGGCCGCGGACGTGGATCCGGGACACGTCGTAAGGGTCGTGGCGGATCTGGTGCAGGTCCTTCTTCTCCCGGACCCCGGACGGCTGCAGCCGCAGCGGGTTCAGCTCCTCGCTGTCGTAGGTGCGCCGGGCCAGCTTGATGCCGTAGGCGTTGACCGCCCGCCAGCACGCGGGCAGCAGCTCGATGTAATCGTCCGGGCCGAGCGCAACCGGCACGTATCCGGCCGCCTCGACCAGGGCGGCGTACTTCTCGTTCGGGGTGAACGCCCGGCCCGGGTGCTCGGGGTCGCGGAGACCATCGTGCCGGCGGTTCATCCAGAAGGCGACCAGCCACTCATCAAGAAGCTCCTGGAGTTCGGCCATGGACCACAGCGGCTGATCCTCGACGTGCCGGCCGCGGCGGTCCGCGCTGCGGCCCGCATAGCCGGACGCGAACTGGCAGAACAGCGAGGCCACCGACCCGAAGCAGCGCTCGATATGCCCCTTCTCTGATCCGCTTCCCAGGTGGGCGGGCTGGATCGAGATGCCCAGATGCCGGCAGGCGGACCGGAACGCAGCCGAGACGAACACGCTGCCGTGGTCGATCACGATGGTGTCCGGGACGATCACCGGCCGGGCCGCGGCATGCTCCAGCCGGGCGTCGATGTCCAGCAGCCGCTGATAGGGAAGCACTGAGTGCGCCATCTTCAGGGCCTCGGGCCAGCCCGGCCGGGCCGGCTCCGGGGTGAGTGCACGGGCCAGCAGCACGCTGGCGTCCGCTGATCTCGTCGTGGGCCGCAGCACCGCGGCCGGGACCACTCTCGTGGCGACGTCGATCATGCCGGCCAGCTCGACGCGGCCGGGGACACCGTCGTCCAGCAGCACGAGGACGTCCAGCGGCGTGGAGTCGATCTGCACCACCTCGCCCGGCGCCGACACGGGCAGCGACCCGAACATGCCCTCAGGCCTGCCTGCCAGCGACCGGCGGGTCGATGCCGGCCCGGTGACCTGCCGGCCGTGCGACAGCGTGCCGAACAGGCGGTAGAACGTCCGGTCCGACGGCACCGGGCCGTCAAAGCCGGCACCGGCGAGGATCTCTTTGGTCCGCCAGATCACGTAACCCGCCGTGCGGGACGATGCCGAGGACGTCTCGCCGATCGCCTGCCGCATCGCGGTCACGACCTGCTCATCAGCCCGGCCAGCGGGCCGCTTGCGCCGGGCCAGCCGCCGGTCGGCCAGGCCGGGCAGCCCGTATGCCTCCCACCGCTGGCGGCGGTGCTTGACCGTGCTGGCCGGGACCGGCTTTCCCGCGGCCGACAGCTCGGCGGCCTTCGCCTTCTCCCGCCCGGTCAGGCTGGTGTGCTGAGGGTCGTACTGCGGCCTCGGCCGTGTCCCGGCCGGGGCGTCCGGCCGCAGCCCGTAGACGACCTCGGCGAGGTGCGCCTCCCACCAGGAGGCTTCCTCGACCGCGGCGGCGGGCAGCCCGGCCAGGCCGGTCTCCGGCCGCGGTCCCCGCGGCGAGGCCGGGGAAGGGATCTCGAACCGGGCGGCGTCGGCGAGATCGGCTGCCGTGACCGTCTGAACCGTTCCCGCGTCATCGGCCAGCCGGACCTGCGTCCCGGACACGCTGACCACGACGTTCGGGACGCCGCCGGCCAGGATCCGGTCGCCGGCCCCGACCCGGCGGCGGCGTGCGCCGCTCATGGTGTCCCGCCCGTGTGCACGACGGTCGCCATGCCCAGCGGCATCGAAAGATCAGCCGTCAGCTGCCGCTGCCACATCAGGTGAAACAGCACCGGCAGGGTCCGCAGCCGGTCCCCGGCCAGCTCCGCGCCCTCGAACAGGCCCAGCCCGCCGGCGAACGCCTCCAGCAGCACCGTAGCGATCCCCGGCACCAGGCACCGCCGGTGCCGGTAACGCGACAGCCACCGCACGTTCGTCACCAGCACCGGATCCAGGTCCCCCGATCTGCGGTACTCCCAGCCCGCGGCCTCGCAGGCCTCCGCGGTCACCGCGAACGTCTGCGCATCCCGTTCCGGGATCCGGTCATCGGGCCGGACATCGATGACGACCGCGCTCCCGTCCTGCCTGCGGGCGAAGAAGTCCGGCGCATGCCGGCGGGCACGATCGTCCTCGTCGCGCCAGCGAAGCCAGAACGGCTGCGACGCGACCGCACGGATCGCCGGGTCAAAGTCCATGAGCAAAAGGTGGTCTCGCTCCAGCCAGGATTCGAACCCGATATGGGTGCCCGTCGTGGCGAAGTACCACCAGCCCGCGAAGTTCCGGAGCCCCTTCCCGAACCGGAACGGCCGGACCGGCAGCACGTCCTCGAACCGCACCCCGCAGCACGACATCAGCGGCCCGCGCTCCCAGGCACCGTCAGCAGCCCGGAAATCCAGCGTGAACCGGGTATCCGCGGCACCCGCAGCAACCGCGACAGCAGCACTCGTCACCAGCCCGCCCGTCATCGCACCGATCAGGAACGGGCCAACTTTACTGACAAACCCAGCACACTCGTGTTTCGCAGTTAGGCGGCGGCTGCGGCGCAGGTCAGGGCGTAGTCACGCAATAGTTCGGGGTCTGGCTGACCTGGGGTAACGGGCGCAAACCGGGCTGCGATGAGGGTCTTGCGAAGCTTGG
>DATJZH010000007.1:0-17010 GCA_035499215.1 Streptosporangiaceae bacterium
CCGATCGCGAGCCGCTGGTGCTGGCGGCCAACGTGATCGAGCTGCGCCTGCGGCAAGCGACGGTCTCCCCGTTCCGGTCGATCGCCGGGTTGTTCGGCGAGCCGGGCTGCGGCATGTCCGGCTTCGAGCGGCCCGGCTGCCGCCGGAGCGATTACCGCAGGCTGCCGGCCGGCGCGGCTAGCGCTCCGGGAGCAGCGCGATGAGCGCGGCGGCGCACCGGGTGGTGCTCTTGTCCCGGCCCGGCTGTCACCTATGCGACGAGGCCCGGGCGATCATCGCGCGGGTGGCCGCCGAACTCGGCGTGCCCTGGGAAGAGCGGGATATCACCCAGTCTGACGAGGATCTGCGGGCCTACTGGGAGATGATCCCCGTCACGCTGATCGACGGCGTTCAGCACGACTTCTGGCGGGTCAGCGAGGAGCGGCTGCGCGCCGCCCTGGGCGAGTGATCCACCGGTAAAGCCCTGGTAAAGCGCGCGCTGGCTGCACGCGCGGGCCGAAGCGGCCGACTTTGTGCAAACGTTCACAAGGGCGTAGCGTAAGTCTCGCACAGCACTGCGCGGGCCGTCCCCGGTCCTGCCTGCCCGCGGCGTCGATCCCTCAGGAGTACCGGCGCATGACCCGCCGTCCCATGTCTGACAAGGGCAGCCACGGAATCCCGGAGGCGACGATCGCCCGCCTCCCGGTCTATCTGCGGGCTCTCTACGCACTCGCTGACCGTGGCATCGCCATCGTGTCGAGCGAGGAGCTGGCGACCGCGGCCGGGGTGAACTCGGCCAAGCTCCGCAAGGACCTGTCGCACCTCGGCTCGTACGGCACTCGCGGCGTCGGCTATGACGTCGACTACCTGGTCTACCAGGTGTCACGTGAGCTCGGGCTGACCCAGGACTGGCCGGTCGTGATCGTCGGCGCCGGGAACCTGGGCCGGGCACTGGCCAACTACGGCGGATTCGCCTCGCGGGGCTTTCGCATCGCCGCGCTGCTGGACGCTGAGAATGGCGTGGTCGGCAGCATGATCGCCCGGCATAGGGTGCTCAGCGCCGATGAGATCGAGACCGTGGTTGCGCAGCACAAAGTGTCCATTGGCGTGATCGCCACGCCCGCTGCCGCGGCCCAGGGGGTCTGCGACCGGCTGGTGGCAGCAGGGGTGACGAGCATCCTGAATTTTGCCCCGGTCGTGCTCAGCGTGCCTTCCGGCGTCGATGTGCGTAAGGTCGACCTGTCGATCGAGTTGCAGATTCTCGCCTTCCATGCCCAGCGCCGCGCTGTGGTGCGGATGGCGGACGAGGCGGAGCGCAGCTGGCAGCCGCGCCCGGCGCGGCGGCGCGCCGGGCTGGGGCCGGTAGCTGGCAGCGCGATGCTGACGATGGAAGGTGACACCGGGGTGGAGGCCCAGGCGGTGGCGACATGAGTGTGCTTGTTGTCGGCCTGAGCTACCGGAGCGCGCCCGTGGCGATGCTCGAGCGTGCCGTGCTGACTGGCGACGCGCTCGCCAAGCTGCTGCGTGACGTGTTCCAGGCCGAAGACGTCGCCGGTGCGGTCGTGGTGAGCACCTGCAACCGAGTGGAGGTCTACGCCGACGTCGACAGATTCCACGGCGGCGTCGCGGCTATCTCCGATCTGCTGGCCAGGCACTCCGGTGTGCCGCTGGCCGAGCTCACCCCCCGGCTGTACGTGCACTACGCTGACCGCGCCGTCCAGCACCTGCTCGCGGTCACATGCGGGCTGGAATCGATGGTCGTCGGCGAGAGCCAGATACTCGGCCAGGTCCGCCAGGCCCTTGGCCTGGCAAGGGAGCACGGCACGCTGAGCCGGGCGCTGTCCGACCTGGGCGCGCTCGCGCTGCGGACGGGCAAGCGAGCGCACGCCGAAACGGGCATCGACCGCGCGGGCCAGAACCTGGTCAGCGTCGGGCTTGCCGCGGCTGCGCAGCAGCTTGGCCGGGTCGACCTCGAGGGCGCCGCGACCATGATCGTGGGCGCCGGGTCGATGAGCTCGCTCGCGGCGTCCATCGCAGCCCGGCTGGGCGCGGCGCCGCTGGTGGTCGCCAACCGGACCCGCCGGCATGCGCAGCGGCTCGCCGCCGCCGTCAGGGGTTCCGCAGCCGACCTGTCCGGGCTGCCCGGCCTGATCGCCGCGGCGGATCTGGTGGTCACGTGCACCGGCGCGGCCGGGCACGTGATCACGGCCGCGACCGTGCGGTCCGCGCTCGCGGTCCGCGAGCCGGCCGGCCGGCCGCTGGTGCTGCTTGACCTCGCGCTGCCGCGCGATGTCGAGGACGGCGCCGGGCTGCTGCCCGGCGTCAGCCTCATCGGCCTGGACGAGCTGGCCGCGGCCGGGTGGGCGGACCGTTACGGGCTGGCCGCCGAGGCGGGCGGGCACGCCATCGACCGGGCTGGCGGACGGAGTCTCGAGATGGCCGGCGCGGGCCCGGACGAGACTCCGGGCCGGCGAGCCTACGAGCAGGACGTGGCGGCGGTCCGCCGGATCGTAGCCGAGGAATTCGCCGCGCAGGTCCTGGCCGACCGGGCCGCGCTGGTCGCGCCGACGGTCGTGGCGCTGCGGGCCAAGGCAGCCGAGGTCGTCGACGCCGAGATGGCCCGGCTGGCCGGCCGGCTCGCCGGGATCGACACGCGGTCGCACTGGGAGATCACCCGGGCGATGCGCAGGATCGCCGACAAGCTGCTGCACGCGCCGACGGTCCGGGTCAAGGAGCTGGCCGGCTCGCCGGGAGCCGACTCCTATGAGGCGGCGCTGCGGGTGCTTTTCGACCTGGACCCCGCTGCCGTGCAGGCAGTGACCCGGCCGGATGCCCGGCTGGCGGGATGGCCCGAAGCGGAGGACACGCCATGAGCGAAGTGCCGCTGCGCCTCGGCACCCGCAAGAGCCCGATGGCGCTGGCCCAGTCCCTGCAGGTGGCGAAACTGATCACGGAGCTGACCGGCCGCCAGGCAGAGCTGAGGGGCATCGCCGCGCCGGGCGACGCGAGCCAGGCGCAGCTGACCCAGATCGGCGGGACCGGCGTCTTCGTCAGCGGCCTGCGTCAGAGCCTGCTGGCCGACGAGGTCGATATCGCCGTCCATTCGCTGAAAGACCTGCCGACCGGCCAGCCGGACGGCATCGTGCTCGCCGCGGTGCCGCCCAGGGAGGATCCGAGGGACGCGCTGGCAGCCGCAGGCGGCATGAAGCTCGCCGACCTGGCGCCCGGCGCCCGCATCGGGACGGGCTCGCCCCGCCGGGCAGCGCAGCTGCTGATGCTCCGGCCGGACCTGCGCCCCGTGCCGATCCGCGGCAACGCGGGCACCCGGCTGGCCAAGGTCGGCTCGGGCGAGGTGGACGCGGTCGTGCTTGCCTACTCGGGCCTGGCCAGAATTGCCAGGCTGGACGCCGTCACCGAGATCTTCGAGCCCGACGAGATGCTTCCCGCGCCGGGACAGGGGGCCCTGGCGGTCGAATGCCCGGCGGACCGGCCGGATCTGGCGCAGCTGCTCGCCCGCATCGATGACGGGCAGAGCCGCGCCGCGATCACCGCGGAACGCGCGCTGCTCGCCGCGCTTCAGGCGGGCTGCACGGCCCCGGTGGGGGCGTATGCTGCCGGGACGCCCGAGCTGCGGCTGCACGCGATCGTGGCGGCAGCCGACGGGCGGTCGGCCCTGCGCGCAAGCGCCGGCGGGCCGGCCGGTGCGGCGGCTCGGCTCGGCCGCGCGGTAGCCGCTGACCTGCTCGCACGCGGCGCGGGAATGCTTACGGCAGTGTCCGGTGGACACACCGGGCGGACACATCAGCGAGGGGGCGATGACCAGTGAACCCCGCATCCGAGACGGAGAAGGCGGCGACCAGGCCGGAGCAGAAGCCAGCAGGCAAAGCGGCTTCCAGGGCCGGCAGGCAGGCGGCCGGCCTGGTCGCGTTTGTCGGCGCGGGACCCGGCGACCGCGGCCTGCTCACGGTCCGGGCCGTCCAGTTCCTGGCCAGGGCTGACCTCGTCGTGGTCGGCCCGGAGATCCGCGGCAGGATCTCCGCCGCCGTTAACGCCGGGGCGACGCTGACCGGCTCCGACGCGCTGGCACAGGACCCGCGGATGCTGGTCAAGGCCGCCAGGGCCGGCCAGCTGGTGGTCCGGGTGTTCGGCGGCGACCCGCTCATGTTCGGCAACGCAGCCGCTGAGGCGTCGGTCTGCGCGAAGGCGAAGGTGCCGTTCGAGATCGTGCCAGGCGTCTCTGCCGCCACGGCGATACCCGCCTACGCCGGGATACCGCTGACCTCCGACTCCGGCAGCGACGTTCGGATCATCCATGCAGCGGAGGTCAGCAAGCTGTCAGCCGGCCCGGCGACCCTGGTGATCGTGGGAGCCGAAACCGGCCCGGTCGATCTCGGCAAGATGCTGGTGGCCGGCGGCTGGCCGGAAAGCACTCCGTTCGCGATCACCTGGAACGGGACTACAACCGACCAGCACACTGTGCTGTGCACCGTCGGATCGGTAGCCGCCGACCTGAAGGCAGCCGGAGTGAGCATGCTCACCGCGCACGGCCCGGCTGTGGCAGTCGCCGGCGACGGCGTCACCGCCCAGCGCGCGCTGTCATGGTTCGAGACCAAGCCGCTGTTCGGCTGGCGGGTGCTCGTGCCCCGCACCAAGGAGCAGGCAGGCGAGATCTGCGACCGGCTGCGCGCCGCGGGCGCGGTGCCTGAGCAGGTGCCGACGATCGCGGTCGAGCCGCCCCGCACGCCCCAGCAGATGGAGCGGGCTGTCAAGGGACTCGTAACAGGCCGCTACCAGTGGATTGCCTTCACGTCGGTGAACGCCGTGCGCGCGGTCCGGGAGAAGTTCGAGGAATACGGGCTCGACGCGCGTGCCTTCGCCGGGGTGAAGGTCGCGGCAGTCGGCGACCAGACCGCCGCCGCGCTGCGGCAATTCGGGATCATGCCCGACCTGGTTCCGGCGGGCGAGCAGTCCGCCGAGGGCCTGGCGGATGCCTGGCCGGGCTACGACGACGTGCTCGACCCGATTAACCGCGTGCTGCTGCCGCGCGCCGACATCGCGACGGAGACGCTGGTCGCCCGGCTCACCGAGCTCGGCTGGGAGGCGGAGGACGTCACTGCCTACCGGACCGTGCGGGCGGCGCCGCCGCCCGCCGCGATCCGGGAGGCCATCAAGGGTGGCGGTTTCGATGCCGTGCTCTTCACCTCCTCCTCGACCGTCCGGAACCTGATCGGCATCGCCGGGAAGCCGCATGCGGTGACTGCGATCGCGGTGATCGGGCCGCAGACTGCCAAGACAGCCGCCGAATACGGGCTGCGGGTCGACGTGACGGCGGCCAAGCCGTCGGGGACCGAGCTGGTCGATGCGCTGGCCGAGTACGGCGCCGGACTGCGCGACGCGGCGGTGGCGGCTGGGGAGCTGGTGCGCAGGCCGAGTGAGCGCCGCCGCGGGGCCCGTCGCCGGATCCGGTGAGCCGGGGACCAGCCTGAGCAGCGCCGGACCGCCGCCAGGACGCAGCAGACGAGAGCAGAAACGCAAAGGAGCCGGATGAGCGCCGGATTCCCCGTGGCCCGGCCGCGGCGGCTGCGCACTACCGCCGCGATGCGGCGGCTGGTTGCGCATACCAGCATCCAGCCGGCCGACCTCGTGCTGCCGCTGTTCGTCAAGGAGGGGATCGGTGAACCGCAGCCGGTCGCCTCGATGCCCGGTGTCGTGCAGCACACCAGGGATAGTCTGCGCAAGGCCGCCGCCGATGCGGTGGACGCCGGAGTGGGCGGCCTTATTCTGTTCGGCATACCCGCGGTGAAAGACGCGCGGGGCTCGGCGGCCGACGATCCGGCTGGCATCGTCCAGCTGGCCCTGCGGGACCTGGCTGCGGAGGTGGGCCACGACACGGTGCTGATGGCCGACCTGTGCCTGGACGAGTACACCGACCACGGGCATTGCGGAATCCTGACGCCCGGCGGCGCGCTGGACAACGACCTGACCCTCGAGCGGTACGCATCCATCGCCGCCGCGCAGGCGGCTGCTGGTGTCCACATGGTCGCGCCGAGCGGGATGATGGATGGCCAGGTGGCCGCGATCAGGGCAGCGCTTGATACCGGCGGTTTCGCCGACGTGGCGATCTGCGCGTACTCGGCGAAGTACGCCTCGGCGTTCTACGGGCCGTTTCGCGAGGCGGCGGAATGCGCACCGCGGTTCGGCGACCGGGCGTCCTACCAGCAGGATCACGGCAGCCCTGCGGAGGCACTGCGGGAAGTGCTGCTGGACGTGGACGAGGGCGCCGACATCGTCATGGTGAAGCCGGCGCTGGCCTATCTGGACATCATCAGCAAGGTAGCTGCTTCGGTGCACCTGCCGGTGGCCGCTTACCAGGTCAGCGGCGAGTACGCGATGGTCGAGGCAGCAGCGGCCAACGGCTGGCTGGACCGGGACCGGGTGATCATGGAAACGCTGACGGCCGTCCGCCGGGCGGGCGCCACCATTATCCTCACTTACTGGGCGGCGGAGGTTGCCCGCCGACTAATCTGAATCCCGCCGCCGACGCCACTGCCCGGCCCAGACAGCGCCCGCCCAGACAGTGCCGCCCAGACAGTGCCCGCCGATGACCGCCGAAGGCTCGCCTTGTCGCCCTACCGCGGTCACTGTCCGGTTTCTGTTGCGCATCGGTCAGGCATCGCAGCCGTCGGCCAGTGCTGAGGGGTGCGGACCGGACGGCATCATCAGGGATAGGACACACAGGCGGGAGTGCGGGCGTGGTCGAGACGGTGCTGCGTCACAGGCGCCGCAAGGCCGGGCAGCGGGCAGCGGTTGCCGCGGCGGGTTATGCGCAGATGGGCTGGCCCGTGTGCGCGGGCGCTTTTCCGCCCGGCCGGCCGGCGCGGGCCGGCGACTCGCGGCGCGCCTGCTCCTGCGACCGCATCGGCTGTCCTGCGCCCGCAGCTCATCCGATGTCCCCCGCCTGGCAGATCGAGGCCAGTGCGGACCCCCGCGTTGTCGGCGGCTGGTGGCTGGCGCAGCCAGAGGCGAACGTCATCCTCGCAACCGGCCGGGTCTTCGACGTTCTCGACGTGCCGGCCCGGGCGGGACTGGCCGCCATCGCGGGCATGGAGCGGTCGCCGGTGGCGCCCGGCCCGGTGGCGATCAGCGCCGGCGACCGGGCGCTCTTTTTTGTCGCGACCAGAGGTGCGCCGGAGGACGAGACCGAGTGGTGGTCGTGCCATCTGGACTGTGAGCCCGAGATGATCGAGCAGGTCGCTGGCCTGCGCTGGCACTGCAGGAACAGTTATGTGCTGGCGCCGCCGTCGCGGCTGCCCGACGGCCAGGCGGCACGCTGGATCTGCGGGCCCGGCGGCGGGCCGCCGCCGGACGGACTTCGGCTGCTGGAGTTTCTCGCCGACGCCTGCGAAGGAAACAGCCGGTGAGCACGGGCCAGATGTCCGCCGAGCTTTTCGCGCGCGCGTCTGCCGTGCTGCCGGGCGGTGTGAACTCGCCGGTGCGCGCGTTCGGCGCGGTCGGCGGGACGCCGGTGTTCATGGCCTCAGGCAGCGGGGCTTACCTCACCGATGTGGACGGCAACAGCTACGTGGACCTGGTGTGCTCCTGGGGGCCGATGATCCTGGGACATGCGCATCCGGCCGTGATCAGCGCGGTGCGGGCCGCGGCCGGCCGCGGCACATCTTTCGGCACGGCTACGGCCAGTGAGACTGACCTGGCGGAAACGATGATCGCGCGCGCCCCGGTCGAGAAGGTGCGCCTGGTGAACTCGGGGACCGAGGCAACGATGTCGGCGCTGCGGCTCGCCAGGGCCTTTACCGGGCGGCGCCTGGTGGTCAAGTTCGCCGGCTGCTACCACGGCCATGTCGATGCCCTGCTGGCCGCGGCCGGTTCCGGGGTCGCCACCTTCGGGCTGCCCGATTCGCCCGGAGTGACGCGCCCGGCGGCCGCCGAAACCGTGGTCCTGCCGTACAACGACTCCGACGCGGTACGGCAGGTGTTCGCTGCCAGCGGCGCGGGGATCGCATGCGTGATAACCGAGGCGTGCCCGGCGAATATGGGCGTGGTGCCGCCAGCGGCCGGATTCAACGAGCTGCTCGCGGCGCTGTGCCGGGAGCACGGCGCGCTGCTGGTCATGGATGAGGTACTGACCGGCTTCCGGGTGACCAGATCCGGCTGGTACGGGCGCGAAAGGGTGGCCGGGGACCTGATGACCTTCGGCAAGGTCATGGGCGGCGGCCTCCCGGCGGCCGCGTTCGGCGGCCGCGCCGAGATCATGGACATGCTGGCCCCGGCGGGTCCCGTGTATCAGGCCGGCACGCTGTCGGGCAACCCGCTGGCGACCGCGGCGGGACTCGCCACGCTGCGGGCGTGCACGCCCGAGGTGTACGCGCGGGTGGACGAGGCGGCAGCCGCCGTCGCCAAGCTCGCCGCTGACGCGCTGGCGGCCGAGGGAGTGCCGTTCCGGCTGCAGGAGGCCGGCAGCCTGTTCTCGTTCTTCCTCGGGCGCGACGGCCCGGTTCGTGACTTCGGCGAGGCGCGCGCGCAGTCGGCTGCCGCATACGCGGCGTTCTTCCACGGCATGCTGGACGGCGGGGTCTACCTGCCGCCCTCGCCGTTCGAGGCATGGTTCCTGTCGGCCGCTCACGACGATGCGGCGATCGGCCGCGTCGCGGCCGCCCTGCCCGCCGCCGCGCGGGCCGCGGCCGCGGCACTTGGCTGACCGTCCGCCACCGCGCTCACCCTCCGCGCCCGGACTGCGGCAAGGCGGGACGGATTACCCGGCAGGACGGGGGCCCGGCTGGGCGACTGCGGGTCTGTTGTCCGGCCGCGGTAGGTCCGCGCGGCCATCGCCGGACCGGCCGCGATACATCGCGATCTCGCGAGGCCACGGCGCGCCGGTCAGCCGACGGCCAGTGCCACCACCCCCGCGACGATCGCCGCGGCCGCGGCCAGCCGGCGCGCGAGGCTGCCCTCGCCAAGCAGCCGCCGGCCGAGCACGACCCCGACGAGCACGCTGATCTCGCGTGCGGGCGCCACGGCGGCGACTGCCGTGAAGCTGAGCGCGATCAGAACCAGCCCGTAAGCCAGCGGAGCCAGCACGCCGGCGCCGATTGCCCGAGCCCGGAACGACCGCCAGACCGCGGCCAGCCGCGGCCGGTCCCGCAGCACAAGCGGGGCGAAGACGGCGAGCATCACCGGGAACGCGGCGTAGCCCTGCAGCAGCGGCGGAGTGCGCAGCGTCGACACGGCGTATTTGTCCCACAGCGTGTAGGACGCGATGAAGATCCCGGTGACAATGGCGAAGGCGATCGCCGTCAGGGCGGCTGACCGCTTTCCGCCTCGCCCGGCAGCCTGGTGCTGGTCAGCCTGGTGCTGGTCAGCGCGCCGGCCGGGCAAGCCGATCACCGCGATGCCCGCGACAATGCAGCCGATTCCGGCGATAGCCAGCAGGCCCGGCCGCTCGCCGAGCACCAGGATGCCGGCCAGCGCGGCGAGCAGCGCGCCGGTGCCCCGGCCGACCGGGTACACGACGGACAGGTCGCCGATCTGGTAGCCGGCCTGCAGGAACAGGAAATAGGCGGCCTGCAGGATTCCGGTCCCGGCCATGAAGATCCAGCTGGCCGCCGTCAGGTGCGGCCGCGCCGCGATCGCGATGGCGGCGACGACGGGCGCATAGCCGACGGTGGCCGCCGCGGCGACCAGCCAGATGAAGAAGACGGCGCCAGTTGCCGCGGCCTGCTTGCTGAACAGGTTCCAGCTGGCATGCGCGACCGCGGCGGCGAGGATGAGGCCGACGGCCGCCTGGCTCACTGCGCGGCTCCTGCCTGGTCAGGCAGCCGATTGGCCAGCGCCGGCCGGGGCAGGCGCCCGGATGCGGCCAGATGGCCAGGACCGCCCGGTAGGCTGAGCCGGCGATGACTGCACAAAGCGCTCCGGCCGAGACGACGATAGTCCATTTTGTCCGCCACGGCGAGGTAGCCAATCCCCGCGGCGTCATCTACGGGCGGCTCCCCGGCTATCACCTGTCCGAGGATGGCCGGATGATGGCCAAGGCAGCCGCCGACTTCCTGGCGGGCAGGGACATCACGGTCCTGCGGTCCTCGCCGCTTGACCGCGCGGTGGAGACGGCCGAGCCGATCGCGGCGCAGCTCGGCGTGGAGCCGGAGATCGACGAGCGGCTCATTGAGCCGTGGAATCATTTCGAGGGGAAGACCTTCGGGGTGGGCGACGGCTCGCTCCGCAATCCGCAGCACTGGTTCTACCTGCGCAATCCGCTGCGGCCCTCCTGGGGCGAGCCGTACCGCCAGGTGGCGCACCGGGTGCTGGCGGCCGCCGCCGACGCGGCCAGGGCCGCGGCAGGTCACCAAGCGGTATGCGTCAGCCACCAGCTGCCCATCTGGGTGGCCCGGCGGGCTGCCGAGGACCGCAGGCTCTGGCATGACCCGCGGCGGCGGCAGTGTGCCCTGGGCAGCGTCACCAGCCTCCGCTATGCCGGCGGCAAGCTCGCTGGCGTTTCCTACGCCGAGCCGTCGGGCCCCGGCCGCGGGCAGGTCGCCGGAGCGTGACCGCGGGGCCGGTCGGCGCGTGCCGCGAGCAGGTGAGGCCGGCCCGCCGTCGGGCCGCGCGACGCGATCCGGCACAATGGGCCCGCGAGATACTACCGGCTGTAGGAGATCACTCTGTGTACCGCATGCCGCGCCCCGCGCGCCGCGTGGCCCGCCCGGCGCTCGCGGCGCCGGGCCGCACCGCGCTGATCGCGCTGCTGGCCCTTTGCGCGGGCGCGTCTGTCACCGGATGCGAGGGCGGCGCGATTGCCGCCAGCACTCCCGCCAGCGGCGGGCAGAGCTTTGTCTCGGGCAGCTACAGCACGACGCTCTTCCGGCCCGGCTCCCGCCCGGCAGCCCCGGCCGTCAGCGGAATAACGCTGACCGGCCAGCGGCTGAGTACGCGCTCCTACCGCGGTGACGTCGTGGTGCTGAACTTCTGGGGCTCGTGGTGCGCGCCGTGCCGCCAGGAGGCGCCGGCCCTCGCCGCGCTTGCCCGCCACTTCCGGTCCGGTCACGTGCACTTCCTCGGCGTCGACATCAGGGACGACCAGGCCAGTGCTGAGGCGTTCACGCGGACGTTCGGCGTCGGCTACCCGAGTCTGAGCGATCCCGGCGACGAGATCGCGCTGCAGTTCCGCAGCACGCTGCCGCCGGCCGGAATCCCGAGCACACTGGTGCTCGACCGCAGTGGGCACGTTGCCGGGCGGATAGTCGGCGGGGTGTCCTACTCGGGCCTGAAGGCGCTGATCTCCGAGGTGGCTGCCGAGAATTCATGACAAAACGGACCAGGCGGGTGGTGGCCCGATGACCGGATTGCGCGCTCCACGGGCGCCGGGCCGAGGCGCGCCCGCGGCCGGCGACGGCGGTGCCGGACCGGATGCGGCGCTGCCGCAGCCGCGTGGCCAGTCGGCCCGGCTGCGCCTCGCCGGCTGGCTGCGGCGGGGCTGGCGCCAGCTGACGTCCATGCGGACCGCGCTGATCCTGCTGTTCCTGCTGGCAGTCGCGAGCGTGCCCGGCTCGGTGCTGCCGCAGGAGGGAATCGACCCGGCCGCCGTCGCCCAGTACTACGCCGCGCACCCGGCCCTGGCCCCCGTCCTGGCCAGGTTCTCGCTGTTCAACGTTTTCGCCGCGCCCTGGTTCGCGGCGACCTATCTGCTGCTTTTCGTCTCGCTGGCCGGGTGCGTCCTGCCGCGTACCTTCCGCCTGGCGGGCTCGGCGCGACAGCAGCCGCCGCAGGCGCCGCGCAACCTGTCCCGGCTGCCGCTGGCCGCGAGCTACACCACCGCGCTCGAGCCGGCCGCGGCGGCGGCGGCGGCCGGGCAGCTGCTGTCGGGCCGCCGGTTCCGGCTGCGCACCGGGGCAGGCTGGGTGGCGGCTGAAAAGGGCTACCTGCGGGAAGTCGGCAACCTGCTGTTCCACATCGCGCTGCTTGCCCTGCTCGCGTCGGTCGGGCTCGGCGCCATCTTCGGCTACAAGGCCAACCGGCTGCTCGTGACGGGGGACTCGTTCGCCAACACACCGACGGCGCTGGACGTGTTCCGGCCCGGCCGCCTCGTCACGCCCTCCGACCTGGCACCGTTCTCCGTCACGCTGGACAGGTTCACGGCGAGCTACGTCACGTCGGGTGCCGAGACCGGCCAGCCGCTCCAGTTCAATGCCGCGCTGCGCTACTCCGCGTCGCCGGGCGGGCCGGTGCGCAGCTACGACCTGCGGGTGAACCATCCGCTGGTCGTCGACGGCGTCAGCGTCTACATCATCGGGCACGGGTACGCACCGGAGTTCAGGGTCACCGACGGCGCCGGCCAGGTGGTCTTCGACGATGCGGTGCCGTTCATCCCGGTTAACCAGAACGGCCTGACGTCCGAGGGAGTGATCAAGGTCCCCGACGCGAGCCCCGATCAGCTCGGCTTCGCCGGCGTGTTCCTGCCGACCGCGGTGGACTCGGGCGGACGGCTGGGATCGGTGTTTCCCGCGCCGCTCGACCCGCGGGTGAGCCTGGTGGCGTACGCGGGCAATCTGGGCATGAACGCCGGCCGGCCGCAGTCGGTCTACCAGCTTGACACCGGGCACATGCGCCAGCTGCCGATATCGCCGCGGCCGCTGTCCCCCGGCGAGTCGATGAAGCTCCCTGATCACGCGGGCACGCTCACCTTCACCGGGTACAAGCCGTGGGTCAGCCTGGCGATCACCTACGACCCCGGCCAGCTGCCCGCGCTGCTGTCCGGAATCGTCGCCCTGGCGGGCCTGATCCTGTCGTTCATGGTCAGGCGCCGCCGGGTATTCGCCCGTGCGAGCGCCGGCCCTGACGGCACGACGATCGTCGATCTCGGCGGTCTGGCCCGCTCTGACGCCGCCGGGGGCTTCGACGAGGAGTTCGCCGAGCTCGCACAGGAGATCATGGTGGCGCAGGACGGGCGCTGCCTGACTGCCACGCGGCACGGAACCGGTCCGCCCGCTGACGCCCCCGGCGCGGATGAGACGATCGGCACAGCGCCCGGCAGCACGGACCCGGTCACAGGGACCAGCGAATCCGCTGTCAGCAGCACCGACGATGAATCCCTCGGCCATCCAGAGGGGGAGTGAGGCTCTCGTGCACGTCAACATCGACCTGGCCGACCTCAGCAACGGCTGCCTGCTGACCGCGGTCCTCCTGTACGCGCTCGGCATGCTGGCCTACGCGTGCGACTTCGCCTTCGCGAAACAGCGCCTGCTGGCAGGGACCGCGCCCGCGCGGGTGCCCGAGCTGGTCGGTGCCGCCGCGGCAGCGGGCAGCGTCGGCGCGGTACCGGGCGGCGCGGCAGCGGGATCTGGCGTCGCCGCCGGCGGCCCGGCGGGGCCCGCCGAGCCGGCTGCCCTGGCCTCGCTTGCGGCCAGGCCGCGCTGGCCGGCCGGCTTCTGGCTGCGCACAGCCTTCGGCCTGACGTGCGTCGGCCTGTTCGCCCAGATCACCGCCATCGCGGCCCGCGGCCTGTCAGAGCACCGCGTGCCGTGGGGCAACATGTACGAGTTCATCGCCGCGATCACCTGCATGGCGGTGATCGTGCTGGTGGCCGCGTCAGTGCGGTTCGGCGCGTACTACATCGGGCTGTTCGTCCTGATCCCCGTGGTGCTCGCCCTGGCGCTTGACGTGACGCTCATCTACACGCCGGCGGGTGCCCTCGTGCCCGCGCTGCAGTCCTACTGGATCGCGATTCACGTGACGACGATGATCGTCGCCATCGGCCTGTACACCGTCGGCGCGGTGGTGACGGTGCTGTACCTGATCGCCGACCGGCACGGGCGCCGGGCGGCGGCGGGCCTGCCGTCGCGGCCCGCTGGAATCATCGCGCAGCTGCCCAGGCCGGTTGTCCTCGACCGGCTCTCCTATCGGAGCATCCTGTTCGCGTTCCCGGTCTGGACGTTCGGCGTCATGGCCGGCGCGATCTGGGCCGACCATGCCTGGGGCCGGTACTGGGGCTGGGACCCGAAGGAAACCTGGTCGTTCATTACCTGGGTGGTCTATGCCTGCTTCCTGCACGCCCGGGCCACCGCGGGCTGGCGCGGGCGCAAGGCCGCCTACATCCAGCTGGTCGGGTACGTCTGCCTGCTGTTCAACGTCATCGGCATCAACCTGTGGGTCACCGGGCTGCACTCCTACGCGGGAGTGGGCTGAGCCCGGGCGCCGGACCGCGGCCGGCGCCGGCCGGCGCCGGGCATCAGCGGTCCTCTTGCCGGCCGCGGATCCTGCGCGCGAGCGCGGTGAGGAACTCTGGGTCGTCGTCCGGGCCGGCCGGCCGGCCCGGTGCCCGGCTGCCCGGCGCGTCGGCGGCCGTATCCGGGCAGCCGCAGCTGGCTTCCGCTGACCGCCAGGCAGGATGATGGCGGAGCGCCTCCCGCGGGCTGAGTCCGCCCGCGGGGCCGGCCGGGCCGGGCAGCCGCCGGGCCGGCCAGCGCCGCCGCGGCCGTCCCGCCAGCAGCCAGGCCGCGGCACCGAAGGCCCAGAACCCGATGATCACCGCCAGCCAGGCTGCCTTGCTGAGCCCGCCGACGTGATGCCGTGGCGTTCTCGCGGCGTCGACCAGGCACGGGCCGACGAAACCTACCGTGACGAGGACGAAGAGCGCGCCTGGCAGCATGGCGGCAGCCTAGCCGCAACCGCCGCGGGCAGCAGGCGAATTGGGTCGGTCGTCCTGGTACGCCGGGACAGGCCGTAATGCGTGACTTTAAGCGACTTCGCGGGCAGCGTATGATCACCCGTGATGACGGTGACGGAGTTGCGGCATAGCATGACGGCCTGATGCCAGCCCCCGGGGGGGAGCCAGACACATGCGGTTGCGTTTGCTTGATCGGCTCCGCCGCTTAGGGCGGCGGGGCCGAGCCGAGCGCAGGCGGGCAGGCGGCCGCGCGGATGATGCGCCGGAGCGCGGGCTCCCGGCCGGGCCGGTCGGCACGCACCGGCGCGCGGCCGCGCGGCGACTGCCGTCCGCCGGTCGCGGCGACGTCGCCGGGCCGGCCGAAAGTGAGCTGCCGCAGCCGGCTGGGGACGTCGCCGCGCAGCCGGCAGCCAGCCTGCCGCCCGGCCGTGGCGGCCCGGCTGCTGGCGTCGGCCGCGCGCGACGGTGGGGATCGGGCCGGGCGGCTGTGCGCACGGCGCCCGGCGGCGCGCAGGCCCGGCGGGCAGCCCAGCCGCGAAAGGCGGCGGCCGGGAAGGCGGCGGCGGCCGGGAAGGCGCCGCAGCGCGGGAAGGCGGCGGCGGCCGGGAAGGCAGCGCCGGCCGGGAAGGCAGCGCCGGCGGGGCGGGCTCGAGCGGCGGGACTGCCGTGGTATGAGATAGCGCAGGGTAACCGGACCGCCGTCGGCCGGCGGCACTGCGGGCACCTCGAGCCGGTGGTCCGGCGGGAATGGGCGCAGGATGCCGTCCCGCCGCCAGCGGTGGTCGCCGCGATCGAGCGGCTCGCCGAGCTGCCGCTGCTGATCAAGGAGAAGCTGGCGGCGGGCCTGGATGCGATCTACGTCGGGCCCGGCGGCGTGCCCGATCTGGATGACATGGGCAAGCTGAGCGGCGTCCCGCTGCCGTCAGGCCGGGCCACCTGGGATGCGTGCGCCGGCGCCTACGGTGACCGCAAGATCATCGTAGGTTCCCGGCCGTCGCCGACGCCGGATGTTATGTGCCACGAGATCGGCCACGCTCTCGACGACATTGACGGATCAGACGGACAGTGGCAATCAGATTCCGCCGAGTTCATGGTCCTCTACGAGCGGTGCCTGCCCTCGGTGGTGAGTGCCTTTCACCAGCAGCGGAGCGTTCTGGGACGCAGGGAGTTCTTCGCGGACGCGTTTGCCGCGATTGCGTCCAGTCAGCGGCCGGCCCTTGTCGACATGCTGGGCGGCGACACCAGGGCTGCACTGAATGTGATGCTCTACTTCAATGTGCGCTACGGCATTTGATGGGGTAATCGAGCTATGTACGTGATACAGCTACCTAACGGGAATCTGCTGGTGCCTGAGTCGGCGACCAATGCCGATGGCCAGGTGATAAGTGATGCCTATATCGAGATCGGACCGTCGGACCAGGACTATGAGCGGTTCGCGGCGGGCGCGCTGACCTGGGAGGAAGCCGACGCGCAGCGCAAGCGCTGGCAGGATGGGGACGAGTCGCTGCGGCGGCAGTTCCTTGATTTCCTCGCGCGCCGCGGGCCGCATGCGAGCCCGGAGGATGGCGGTGAGCCCAGTTAGGCCGCTGCTGCGGGTTCCATGTCCTGGGACACGCTCTGGGTCGTGCGCCGCGCGGTGCCGCGGGCGGTCTCAGGCGCCCGCGCCAGCCGCTGCCCGGCTGCTCTTCGCGGTGGCGCCGGCCCGGCCCCGTCAGCTCCGCTCAGACGCTCGCGCTGGCCGCCGGCCCGGCCCCGTCGGCTCCGCTCAGACGCTCGCGCTGGCCGCCGACCCGGCATTTCCGCCCAGCAGCGCGCGTACCTCGGACTCGCGGAACCGCCGGTGCCCCCCTGGCGTCCGGATGCTGCTGATACGCCCGGACGCCGCCCACCGGGTAACTGTCTTGGGATCGACGCGGAACAGAGCAGCGACCTCTCCCGGAGTCAGCAGGCGCTCGCTGTTACCGTCCATTGGATCCCCTTCTGATCTTTCTGGAAGCATGTCCTAAGTGTCGCGACAAACATAGGTTTTATCCTTAGATTCCGTAAGATCGGTTCTGGGAATCACAGATTGGCTCGCCGGGCCCTGTCCCGCGGTGCCGCAGCCATTTCTGCGCCCCGGCAGTCATGCGCTGGCCCGTTGCTGAGCACCCAGCTGAGCCGTGGCCGGCCGCCGCCTCCGGCCGGCCACGCCGTATGCTGAGGACACCATGCGCGCTACCCTCGCCTACACCTCGATGCGGCTGCTGCTGTTCATCGCGTCCCTGCTGCTGCTCTACCTGGTCGGCGCCCGCGGGTTCCTCCTTCTCGCGCTGGCGCTTGTGATCAGCGGGATCGTGAGCTTCGTCGTGCTGTCC
>DATJZH010000008.1:0-2478 GCA_035499215.1 Streptosporangiaceae bacterium
GGTCGGCTGCGACGTACGTAAGTCGCGCGAAACGGCCACCTCGCGGCGGAGCCGGTCGGGGATGTCGATCATCTCTATCTCGATGATCGCATCGCCGCAGTACGTGAAGCCGAGCGCGCCGATGACCCGTCCGAGCAAGACAATGGCGAGTCCCGGTGTGCCGTCCACCAGCGCAGGCCGGACGAAACGGGCCTGGCGCGAGTACCTGAGCGCATAGTCGGCCACCGCGCGCGAGCCGCGGCGCACCGGTTCGGCGTCCGGCGCGGCACGCGCGTCGAGCAGCACGATGTCCGGGTCCAGGACCGCGATGAGCGCGCCGAGTTCGCCCTGGCGGAGCGCGGTGAGGAATGCGTCGGCGACCTGCCGCTGGCGGGCGAGGTCGGTGTCCGGTGCGGGCGGCACCCCGCGGACCCGGCGGCGGGCGCGGCTTGCCAGCTGGCGGGTGGCGGCCGGCGAGCGCTCGACGATAGGAGCGATCTCCTCGAAGGGCAGCGCGAAGATGTCGTGCAGGACGAAGGCGAGGCGTTCTGCGGGGGCCAGGGCGTCGAGCACGACCATGAGCGCCGGGCCCACCGTATCGGCGAGCAGCGCCTCCGCCTCCGGGTCATCCGCTCCAGCGGCCGTCGTGACCAGAGCGTCGCCGATGGGCTCCTCGCGGCGACGGCGACGGGCGCGCAGCATCTTGAGGGATTCCCGGGCCACCACGGTGGTCAGCCACCCGGTCAGGTTCTCCAGTTCGCTGGCGTTGGCGCCGCTCAGCCGCAGCCAGGAGTTCTGAACGGCATCGTCCGCCTCGGGCAGCGAGCCGAGCATCCGGTAAGCGACAAGCCGCAGGTGCGGCCGGCTCTCCTCGAACCGCGCCGCCAGCCAGTCGGTGTCGTCCATACGTCACATTCTCCTGTCTGCCGGGCTCATAGCCATGAACCACCCGGAGCCCCGGATGTGACGAGGAACGACGAGGAGAAACCATGAGCACTTGGCCCCTGCCACTGGCCCTGCCGCTGTCGCCGCGGCTGCGGGCGGCGGGGTACTGGGCGGCCACCGCGTGCGTGGCTGCCGAACTGGGCGTTGGCGGCGTGTGGGACATCGCCCGGCTGCCGTTCGTCGCTGACGTCGTAGCGCACCTCGGCTACCCGTCCTACTTCCTGGTACTGCTCGGCACCTGGAAGGTGCTAGGCGCGGCCGCCCTGCTCGTCCCGCGCCAGCCGCTGCTCAAGGAATGGGCCTATGCCGGCGCGTTCTTCACCTACACCGGTGCGATGATCTCCCATCTCACAACCGGCTATGACCTCTCCGAGGTGGCCGTGCTCGGCGTGATGATGGCGCTGACCATCACGTCCTGGGCGCTGCGCCCAGCCAGCCGCCGCGGCTGGACGCCGGTCACGCCTGAGTGAGCCGGCCCGGCAGGTGATCCGTTGCCCTGGATCAGCCGCGCCGCCGCGGATCGCATGCGACGCAACCGCGCATTCGCCAACGCTGAATTGGCTGATCTGCGCGTTTATGGCAACGGCGAGCCAAACCAGATAAACCGCGCAGAGTCGGCGATCCGCGCGAATCCGGCGCCCGCAAGGCCGACCGAGGCAATCACGCTCTGTGATGGCCGCCACGGAACCGGCGTCTGGCCGGAATCCCGTGAGCGTCCACGGCCCGCACGGACCTCAGCGCCGCTGACGGCCGGGCACCTGGGCACCGCAGGAACGCGGCAGGTCACTTGCCGGTACGTACAACCTTGGCGGCTGGTTCACCGCCGCCGGCGGCCGTCGGCCCAGCGAGGGCCCGGTGCCGGACGTGCGCCCGGAAGGGTCCGGTCAGCGGCCGCGGCGGTCCGGGTCACTGGAGGCCATCAGGGCGGCGACGACGGCCTGGCAGTGTGACGTACCGCTGCAAGGTGGTGAGCCGTGGCCGGGCCGCGCCGCCGCGGCACCGGGTTCCGGTCCCTGTACAAGGTGCACCACCACTCCGGGCGGCCGGCTGGTCCTCCGCGTCTTCGCGGCCCCGGCCGAGTTGATCCGGGACTCATCGCGGAGGGTTCGCCCTGTCCGGCGCCGCGGCCGGCAGCACGGCCAGGCGGCGCTGCTGGCCTGGCTTGCCGCGCACCGGACGCCCCGGCCCGCGCAGATCCCGGCGGAAAACGCCGAGTGCGCGGCGCCGCCGAAGACCGCGATCTCAGGCAACGTCGGATCCCCGGTTTTCCGGCTGGTACGGCGGCAGGCCCAGGCACTCCCTGATCTGCTGCTGGATGACCTCCGGCGCGGGCCGTGCGTCCACGGTGTAGATGTACTCCTTGCGCCGGAAGATCTCCAGGACGGGGTTAGTCTGGTCGTGGTAGTCCCGCAGCCGGACCGCGAGCGCCTCCTCGGTGTCATCTTCCCGGGTGATCAGCTCTCCGCCGCACATGTCGCACCGGCCGGGGACCTTCGGGCTGTTGGCGATCAGGTTGTAGTCCATCCCGCAGTCGCCGCACAGCCTGCGGTTCAG
>DATJZH010000009.1:0-4701 GCA_035499215.1 Streptosporangiaceae bacterium
GGAACTGATCGGCCGGGCACTGCGCCGCGTCGCCGGGACCTGACCGGGCCGCCCCCACGAGGAGCACGACCATGACAGACGCGAGCACGACTGAGGCCAACATGACGAGACCAGTGAGCTTCGGGCTCAACGTCGACCCCAAGGCCGGCGGCCTGCGCATCGCCGAGCGGATCACCGCGATCGCCGACAGCGCCGGCCTGGAGTACATCGGCATCCAGGACCACCCCTATCACGCCGACTTCGTCGACACCATGATCCTGATCACCTGGCTGGCAGCCAGGACACGCAGCGTGCATTTCTTCCCCAACGTGGCGAACCTGCCGCTGCGGCCTCCGGCCATGCTGGCAAAGCAGGCAGCTTCCGTCGACCTGCTGACCGGCGGCCGCTTCGAGCTCGGTCTCGGCGCCGGGGCGTTCGCTGACAGGATCGCCGGAATGGGCGGCCCGCACCGCACCGCAGCGCAGGCACGCGCGGCGCTCAGCGAGGCCATCGACATCATCCGCGCCGGCTGGGCCGGGCGCCCGTTTAGCTACCAGGGCACTTACTACGCTGCTGATGCGGCGCCGGGCCCTCGCCCCGCCCACGACATCGCACTGTGGCTCGGCGTGATCGGGCCCCGTTCGGCCGAGCTCGTCGGCGCCAAGGCCGATGGCTGGTCGGTCTCGGCGCCCTACGTGCCGCCCGCCAGTCTGCCCCGGCTCAATGACATCATCACAATGGCCGCGCGGAACAACGGCCGTGATCCTGGCGAGATCACCCGGCTGTACAACGTCATGGGCTCGATCAGGCCCGACGACGCCGACGCGTTCAACGGGCCCGTGGCACGCTGGGTCGACACCCTGACCGCACTGTACGCCGGGTCGGGGATGAACGCCTTCGTGTTCTGGCCGACCGGCGACCGGGAACGCCAGTCCCGTATCTTCGCCGAGCAGGTAGTGCCCGCCGTCCGCGCGGCACTGCGCAGCGGCGGCTGAGCCGGCTTGCGGCAGCAGCCGCCCGAAAGAAGATCGCCGCCGAGCCGACAACGGTGATCCCGCCGCCGGCCTTGCCGCCGCAGCACAGCGCGGATTCGGCGCTGCACACCCCGGCCAGGCTGGCGCCGGGAATGCAGGCGAAATTGAATCGGGCGAGATCAGCGCCCGCGCCAGCCCGTGACATGCGTCGTGGCCACGCCGCCTGCCGGCAGCGCCGCTGCCGGACGACCGCGGCGCCGAACGCCACGCAGCAGGCGGCGGGCAGATCCGACAGGACCAGATAGCTGGCGCGGGAGCGTTCCCCGACCGCCACGAAGACGAAGCCGATCCAGATCCCGATTAGTTTAGGGTGAGCTCGACAAGCCGGGCCCAGGCGTACCCGGCCCGCGGCGCGGCGCGACGGTCCGGCCCCGCCGGCCATCCGCAGCCGGCCGTGCTGCTGGCGGCGAAAAGCCCGTTAAGGGTGCGGGCCGACTGGGCCCGCTTCGGCGGCAGAGCCGTCCACCGGCGCGGGCATCGCCTGCTCGTCCTTGCGGATGACCACCGTGCCGGCGGCATGGTCGCCGACCCGCTGGCGCAGCCGCGAGAACAGGATCGTGATCAGTGCGACGAGTTCGCCAAGAGGGGCGAAAAACCTGCCGACGACCAGGAATATCCACCGCACCACCAGCTGCCCGAGGCTGGCCGGCCCGCCGTCCTTGCTGATTACCCGGATGCCCAGCCACTGCATGCCGAACGTCTGCCCGTCCGCGCGATACGGCCGGAAAGCCCAGTACCAGAAATACCACGCGATCGACAGCACCGCCGCGACGGCGATACCCAGGGCGTACAGCGCGCCATGTCCATGCACGAGGGCGAAATACAGCACCGCCGGAATGATCGATGACAGGACTGAGTCAATGATGTACTGGACGATGCGGCGCCCGGTGACCCGAGTCTGCTCGGCGGCGACTGGTGACGTCTCGGCATAATTAGTCGCGCTAGTCATGTGCTCCCCCGATCTTGCGCCCGGCCGCGGATCGTCCCTGCGCAGGCCCCCCCTGCGCTGCCGTTCGGGCGCCAGGCTTGTCTTACCCTGCTGGCGCCGCAGTCACGCCTGCACCGGATATCAGCACACACAACTCGGGATCAGCATGTGCTACCCGTGCTGATGCCTGCCCGGGCCGCGAGGCACACCGCGGGCGCGCCGGCCGCGGCGCCCGGCGCGGCGCTGGTCACCGGGGTTGAGCACCACGATCAGCACCACGATCGGCAGGCAGCGCCGCACGCGCTCTCGGTCGGGGGCTGGCCTCCACGGTCTCGGCTGCCTCGTCGCCGGTGACGGTGACCCACGCGGCACCTGACTTCTGGTCCCGCTGGGCCTCGGCGGCGGCCGAGCGCACCCGCTCCGCCCCCGGCGGCGCGCGATCACCATGACCCAGGCCTGCGCGCTGCCTCTGCCCTCGGTGCCGCAAAAATCAGTGCCGCAAACATCAGTGCCGCAAACCCCGCAAAACGGTCAGCCTGGGGGGCGCTGATCAGCAGCCAGGGCCGCGCAGTGCGGCCGCGATCCGGGACATGCTCCAGTTCGGGTGACTGGCGAGCATCGCAAGCTCCGGCACGAAGGCCCGCGCGTTCACCGTGCCCACGCCGGACGCCAGGTCGTAACCGCGCCGAGCGCGGAATCCGCGGACGGTGTCCAGCTTCCCGCCCTGGCCGAAGGACACCGTATTGTTGCCTCTCAGCACGTCGGTGATGCCGCGGGCGCGCAGCAAGGAAAGCCGGTAAAGGTAGGGGTTGATCAGTCCCAGCCGGCGATGCGCCTGCTGCTCGGCGAGAGCCACCACGCCAGCGAACTCCGGCGTGGCCTCACTGGTACCGCAGGTCGGATACCAGCCCGCCTTCTGGCCGACGAAGCTCTGGAACATGTCAGCCGCGCCGTTGCACGCAGCGCTCATGGAGATGTCGGGCACGCCTCGCCTCGCCCCGACTACGGTCCGCACCGCGTCCTGGTACTGCGGGCGGCCGAAGACCATCGACTCGCCGCCGCCGCCCGCGAGCGGGGCAGGGCCTTTGCTGCCGGCGACGAATTCGTTGGCCGCGGCGTTGTAGGTGTCGTTCCAGACCGCGGCAGTCGCAATGGGCCGGCCTGCCGCGTCCAGGTGCAGCTGCACGCCGCCCACTCCGGTCACCTGCGGATCGCTGTCGGGCCAGGAGGTCACCTGGTGCAGGTAGTAGGTCGAGCCGTTGTACCGCACGTCATCGGCGCCGCTGTCGCCGGCGGCCGCGAGCATGGTCACGCCCTTGCGCGCCGCATCGGCAATGGCGCCGCGCAGGGTCAGCAGCCGCTGCGGGGCGGCGAAGGTCCGCTCGGTGGCGCTGAAGCTCTGGCTGATCACGCCGCCGAGATGATGGTCGATCACGTATTCCTCGGCCTTGACGATCCACGGGAAGCCGGTCCTGCCCTCGTTTTCCGCGGTCGGCGTCTCGGCCAGCAAGATGCTCGCGCGCGGCGCGATCGTGTGCGCGTACTCGACATCCAGGTCGGTCTCGCTCGCCCAGCCCTGGCGGCCCGCGTCCGGCCGGTATGGCGCGATCTTCCCGGCCGGCCGGATAATCCGCAGGGACGGCGGCGCCGGCAGGTGCCCGGCCCGGTCGTAAACTGCCAGGTCATGCCGGATCGTCGGGGAGCCGTAGGAGTCGACGATCACGATGGTCTGGCCCTTGCCGGTGATCCCGGTCCGGTAGAGCGCCGGAAGGTTGAATGCGCGCTGGATCTGGCCCGGCAGGTAGCACGCGATCTGGTAGTGCCGCTCGCAGTAGGCGGTGGTCGGCGCGGTGCGCAAGCCGCCGCCGACGTGCACCGCATCTGGGCTGATCAGCACGGCGGGCGCGGCGGGTATGCCTGCCGGGACGGGTGCGGCGGCGGTGGCCCCGGTGAGTGCGCTGGCGAGCGCGAGCGAGCCCGCGACCGCAGCCGCTGGCCGGGACAGGCCCATGAGATCTCCAAGGACGGGAGACGGCATCCGCCGCAGACTCGGGTGCATCCGCGGCGCCGGCCGGACGTCGCCGCTAATCGAACCGGCAGGGATACTATCGCGGCGCAAGCGTGGCGTGGGGGAATCGCCGGGGCCGGAGGGCCAGATGAAACTGAAGCTCGACCTGCACGACGTCTACAATCGCGGCCAGGACATAGACCGGGCCCTGAAGGACATCATGGACGAGGCCGTGCGGAAGAGGGCGCCGCTTGTCGAGATTATCCCCGGAAAGGGCTCCGGGCAGCTAAAGAAGCATGTGCTGAGATTCCTGGAACAGAAGGAGATCAAAGCGCTTTATCATCGCGTGGAGAAAGACTCGAAGAATTTCGGGCGGCTTTTCGTGCACTTCCGCTGGAAGTAACCGCGGCCATTGCGCGCTCGCGGGAATTACGCCCTGGCTTTGACCTTCCGCCGGTTCCGGCCGATGCAGCGCGCGGACGGCGGTCTGGCCGAGGCGAGAGCGCCGCCCGGCCCGATGCGCGGCGCGGGCAGTCAGCGCACGTGGCAGGCCCGCTGTCAGCCGAGCCGCCCGGCCCGCGCGGCGCGGGCAGTCAGCGCACGTGGCAGGCCTGCTGTCAGCCGGGCCGCCCGGACGAGCCGCGGCGGCTTGCGGTGCCGCGGCGAGCGCGGCGGGCATGCGTCGAATGCGGCGAAGTAGCTGACGTCAGCGCAGACCCAGGTGACACCCATCCCCCGCTCCCCCGAGCGCA
>DATJZH010000010.1:0-2485 GCA_035499215.1 Streptosporangiaceae bacterium
GCGAGCTGGGTGGAGATGTTCCCGACGATCGTGACTTCCAGGCCGTCCAGGATCCAGACCGTCCCGAGCCCGATGATGATCATCCAGTGCCAGCGTGACCAGGGCAGCCGGTCCATGCGCGCCGGAACTTTCGTGCGGGTCGTACCCGTCTGGACCTGACTCACGTGATCGCCTCCTCGTGCCTGCGCAAGACGCTCGGCTCGCCGCTGCCCACGACACGGCCGGGTAAACGGCGCTGGCCGCCGCCTGGGGTGGCGAGACGCGGGAAGGCCGGCCTGGGTGCCGAGTAGCCGCCGGGCGTGTGCATCCACGTCGCTGGGCTGGCCAGCTGGGTTCTGCGGCGCCGAGCTGACGCATCCGTACCACGAGCTGACGGAGCCGGTCTGGCCGTTACCGGCAGCGGGCGCTCAGGCCCTGGCCCTCCCCGCGAGGAGACTGGCGGGGAAGGCGGACAGGATCTCCGCCGGGTCGTGGTACACCCGCAGAGCTCCGGCAGTCAGCAGTTCCTGCTCGCTGATGCCTCCGCTGAGTACGCCGATGCAGCTGACCCCGGCGCGCTGGCAGGCCGTGGCGTCCCAGACCGCGTCACCAACGAACACTGCATCAGCCGGTCGCAGACCTGCCTTCTGCAGGGCCACCTGAACGACGTCCGGAGCCGGCTTGCTGTGGTCCGCGTCGCCCGCTGACGTCGCTTCGTCGACAGCGTCGTCACCGCCGATGGCTTGCGCATGACGGCAAGTTCACCAGGACTGGCGGAACTCGCGAGAACGACCTGCAGGCCATGCCGATGGCAGGCGCGCAGCAAGTCGGCTGCGCCAGGGAGTGGCCGTAGCCGGGCCCAGTACACCGAGTACAGCGCGCTGTGAGCAGCGCTGATGCTAGCGTCCGCAGCCTTGTCCCGTCCTCCAGGCAGCAGCGCGTTCAGGAGCTGGTCTGAGCCCATCCCGATCGCGCGGTGTATCCGTGCCATCGGCACCTGGTGGCCGGCCTGGGTGAAGGCCTCCCACCACGAGACGGCATGCGGGTAGCTGGAATCGATCAGCGTCCCGTCCATATCGAATAGCACTGCCTTTAGGCCGAGCTTGCCGTTACTTTCCGTACATCTAGCAGGTTGACCTGCGGAAACTGGTCTCTTTATGTAACTGAGTGTAGCCACTAAATAGACTCGGCATACGGGCGCTGACCTGTGATGATCGGTATATGGTGAGTCCACGGCATGCGGGGATGTACGTCGAGAGCCCATCCCGGACCTACCAGGCCAAGGACGGCAGCACGCGGACCTACCAGACGCATCTGCTGCGCCGCTCGTTCCGCGAGGGCGGGAAAGTGAGAAAAGAAACGCTGGCGAATCTGTCGGCGCTTCCCGACAGCGCGATCGCGGCGGTGAAGGCGTCGCTGTCCGGGTCGGTTCTGGTAGACGCGGGCGATGTTTTCGGGATCGAACGGTCTTTGCAGCACGGGCATGTCGCCGCGGCGCACGTGATGGCATCGCGGCTGGGGCTGAAAAACCTGCTCGGCCCCGATTGTCCCGAGCGGGACCTGGCGTACGGGCTGATCATCGCCCGGGCGGTCGCGCCGGCGTCGAAACTGGCGACCGCCCGCTGGCGGGCCGACACCACCCTGGGGCCGGACCTGGGCATTGCCGGAGCGAGCACCGATGAGGTGTACGCGGCGATGGACTGGCTAGTTTCCCGCCAGGACGCGATAGAAAAGAAACTGGCGGCACGTCATCTTGAGCGCGGCGGGCTGGCCTTGTTTGATTTGTCGTCGGCGTGGCCGGAAGGGCATAGCTGCCCGCTGGGCGCGTTCGGGCATTCTCGGGACGGGAAGAAGAACCGGGAGCAGATCGAGTTCGGCATGGTCACCAGCCGGGCCGGGATCCCGGTCGCGGTCCGGGTGTTTGCCGGAAACACCTCCGATCCGGTCGCGTTCGGGGAAATCATCCCGGTCGGCAGAGATAAATCCGGGCTCGATGAGGTCATCTTGGCCGGCGACCGGGGGTCAGTCACCAAGGTGCGGATCGGCCAGCTGAAGGCGCTGCCCGGCGCGGGCTGGATCACCGCCTTGCGCGCTCCCCGGGTCGCGGCCCTGGCCCGCGACGACGGGCCGCTGCAGATGTCGCTGTTCGATGACCAGAACTTCGCTGAGATCACCGATGCCCGATACCCCGGGGAGCGACTGATCTGCTGCCGTAATCCCGTGCTGGCTGCGCAGCGCGCGGCCACGCGCGAATCCCTGCTGGCGGCTACCGAGAAAGAACTGGAAAAGATCGCCGCGCAGGTGGCAGCGGGCCGGTTAAAGGGCGCCGACAAGATCGGGGTCAAAGTCGGCAAGGTCATCAGCAAGTAGCTATTCAGCCTGAGTCGGGCCTTCATTGTGCGGACGCGCGAGATTGCCCGCTGACGCGTGGTGCGCTCGTCGGCGGGTGCGCGTGGTGGGGGCGGCTGTCCGCCGCGGTGCTATGGAGGTGCGGTTGCTGGCGGGA
>DATJZH010000011.1:0-22287 GCA_035499215.1 Streptosporangiaceae bacterium
GTGACGGCCGCTATGACGGCGGCGGGCACCTGCGTCCCGGCCGCGCCGTCGAGATAGGCGTACCCGTCGGCGAGAGCGGGATAGGCAGCCCGGACCCGGCCAACGTCGAAGACCATCGCGGTCCGCTCCCTTCGCAGTCCACGACATCATCGCAGCCCGCTGAGGCGCGCCGCTCAGTCGTCGGCTGCGCAGCGCGGGCGTGTCATGGTGATGTCGGCGTGCGCCGTTAGGCGAGGCTCCGCTGGTGGCTGAGCCGGATGAGCCCGTTTTTCCTCCCGCCCGCTGTCCACCGTGGCAATCGCCGACCCGGTCCTGATTCCCGAGGGCCGCCGTCCGCTAAGCTGGCGGGCCAGGTCAGGGTGCCAGCAAGCTCCGCTATGCTGGCCAGCGTGTTCAAGGCGCGCAAGCAGGCCAGCGAGACGGCCGAGGAGGAGTACCTCGCGGATGTCGCGCTGGCGGCGAGATTCGATGAGCTGCTGGCCGCGGCACGGGCGGCCGAGGATGACTTCCGCCAGGCGCAGGCAACGGCGGCGCCGGTCGGCGAGCAGTATCCGCTAGCCGTCAGGCTCGACGGCGCGCTGACCGAGGCGATGCGGGCCGCTTACGCCGCCCAGCGCGCCGAAATCGGCCCGCAGGGCTATGACGACCGGATCTACCGGCGGAAGGCCAGGGCGAAACCGGCCGTGCACGCCTGGACTGACGAGGCGGAGCGGCTGCTGACGATGCGTGAGACCCACCGGCTGACGGGCTTTCCCAGCCGCCCTGAGGTACAGCAGCTCGGTGCCACGGTGGGACGCCTTCCCGCTGCCTGAGATCAGAGGACGGCGTGTTTTCCGCGCTCGCGCGCCGGGCAGCGTGCAATCTTAGATGTCAGCACTAGTGCGTCTCTGCCAGCGGATTGCCACGAAAGCTACAAAAGCCGGGACGGAAATCCGTCACAACGGGCAATGCCCGGACTGCGCGCCGCTGGCACAGTAGAATGTGATCAGAACCACATCGAGGAATTGACCAGGAGGCACGAGAATGTGCCCGCATACGCCAATGTGTCCGGAAGCACGCGACCCGGACCGTGAGGCGGCACGTACGATCATCAGCCACCCGGAACAGGGCTGGAGCCTGCTCTGCAACGGGATCGTGATATTCGAGGACACCGGGGAGCTTCTCCCGGACGGCGACACCATCGCGCCGCACCGCCCCACTGACCTGTTTCCCCAGACGTTCGAGCCGGCCAGGCGCGCGGCGCCCGCGCCCACGACGCGATCGCCAGCCGCTTAGCCCGGGGCTGCGGAGCCGTCCGCTAGCCGGAGTATGACGCGCAGCCAGGATCCGACGGCATCCCCGACCGCTTCCGGATGCCTGGCCAGGCTGTGCGCCTCCCCCGGCAGCACGATGACGCGGGCGGCATCGGCGGTTCCCGGCACGCCGAACGGATCCCGGGCCCCGCTGATCACGAGGACGTCTGTCCCGGCCGCATGCAGCTCGCCGATCCGCGAGCGCTCGGGACGTCCGGGCGGGTGCAGCGGAAACGCCAGTGCCAGCACAGCGCGCGCGCTCGCGGCGGCGGCGGTCCGGCAGGCCAGCCGGGCGCCGTTGCTCCGGCCGCCCTGGACCAGCGGCACGGCGGGAACGGCGCCGCGGAGCGCATCGATGACCCGGAGCCAGGCCTGGTCCTGGCGCTGCGCTGAACCGGGGGCGCGGGCTCCCCTGACCCGGTAAGGCTGCAGCACCCTGGCTACCGTGCCGCCGAGCCGGAGCGCGGCGCCGCGCGCTGCGAGCAGGTCGGGGGCATCTATCCCGCCGGCCGCGCCATGTGTCAGCACCAGCAGGAAGCGCGGCTCGGCGGCCTTGTCAAGCTGCGCCTCGGCCGGCCCGGCCTGGGTGCCGATCTCCACACGGGGCAGCGTACCCCGGCAGACCCGGGCAGTCAGGCCGCGGCCGCGGCCGGCTAGACGTTCAGCAGCTTCTTCAGGAACTGTCCGGTATAGCTTTCCTCGACCGCGGCCACCTGCTCGGGAGTGCCGGCCGCCAGCACCGAGCCCCCGCGGGAACCGCCGTCGGGGCCCAGGTCGATGACCCAGTCCGCGGTCTTGATCACGTCGAGGTTGTGCTCGATCACGACAACCGTGTTGCCCCCGTCCACCAGCCGCCCGAGCACGCCGAGCAGCTTGCGGATGTCGTCGAAGTGCAGGCCGGTCGTCGGCTCGTCCAGCACGTAGGCGGTCCGGCCGGCGGAGCGGCGCTGCAGTTCCGAGGCCAGCTTCACCCGCTGCGCCTCCCCGCCGGACAGGGTCGGGGCCGGCTGGCCGAGCCGCACGTAGCCGAGACCGACGTCGACCAGGGTCTGCAGGTGCCGGTGGATGGGCGGGATCGCCGCGAAGAAGCCGGCGCCCTCCTCGATCGGCATGTCGAGCACGTCGGCGATGGTCTTGCCCTTGTAGTGCACCTGCAGGGTGTCGGTGTTGTAGCGGGCGCCGTGGCAGACCTCGCAGGGCACGTAGACGTCAGGCAGGAACTGCATCTCGATCTTGATGGTGCCGTCGCCCGAGCACGCCTCGCACCGGCCGCCCTTGACGTTGAAGGAGAACCGGCCGGGCTGGTAGCCGCGGACCTTCGCCTCGGTAGTCTGCGCGAACAGCCGGCGGACGTGATCGAAGACCCCGGTGTAGGTGGCGGGGTTGGACCGCGGCGTCCGGCCGATCGGGCCCTGGTCGACATGCACGACCTTGTCCAGGTGATGCATCCCTGTCACCCTGGTGTGCTTGCCCACCGCGGTGCGCGTCCCGTGCAGTTCCCTGGCCAGCGCGCTGTAGAGGATGTCGTTGACCAGAGTCGACTTGCCCGACCCGGAGACGCCGGTCACCGCGATGAGGCAGCCGAGCGGGAACGCCACGTCCACGCCGCGCAGGTTGTGCTCGGCAGCGCCCTTGACGACGACCTCCCGGCCGCGGGCCCGCTTCCGGCGCGAGGCTGGCAGCGGGATCGCCTCCCGGCCCGTCAGGTAGGCGCCGGTCAGCGACTCGCTGCTGGCGAGCAGTTCCGCCAGCGGGCCGGAGACCACTATGTTGCCGCCGTGCTCGCCGGCCCGCGGCCCGATGTCCACCACCCAGTCGGCCGAGCGGATGGTGTCCTCGTCATGCTCGACCACGATGAGCGTGTTGCCCAGGTCCCGCAGCCGCTGCAGGGTCTCGAGCAGCCGGTGGTTATCCCGCTGGTGCAGGCCGATCGATGGCTCGTCCAGCACGTAGAGCACGCCCACCAGGCCCGAGCCGATCTGCGTGGCAAGCCTGATCCGCTGCGCCTCCCCCCCGGCCAGCGTGGCCGACGGCCGGTCCAGGGTCAGGTAGTCCAGGCCGACATCGAGCAGGAAGCCAAGCCGGGCGTTGACCTCTTTCAGTATCCGGGCGGCGATCTGCCGGTCCCGGTCGGACAGCTCGAGGGTGAGCAGCCGCTTGGCGAGCTCGCCGATGGGCAGCGCGCAGTAATCGGCGATCGACAGCCCGTCGACGGTGACCGCGAGCGATACCGGCCTGAGGCGTGCGCCGTGGCAGGACGGGCACGGTACCTGGCGCATGTAGCCGGCGAAGCGCTCCCGGCTGGAGTCGCTTTCCGCCTCGGCATGCCTGCGCTCGATGTAAGGGATCGCGCCCTCGAAATTGGTGTAGTACGAGCGCTCCCGGCCGTACCGGTTGCGGTACCTGACGTGCACCTGCTTGTCGTAGCCGGAGAGCAGCGCCTGGCGCGCCCTGGCCGGCAGCCTTGACCACGGGATGTCGGTACGGAAGCCGAGCGAGTCGCCGAGCGCCTCGATCAGCCGGACGAAGTAGTCGCTGACGTGACCGCCGCTCCATACCGCGATGGCGCCCTCGGCCAGCGTCCTGGCCGGATCGGCGACGACGAGCTCCGGGTCGACCTCCATCCGCGTGCCGAGGCCGGCGCAGTCGGGGCAGGCGCCCCAGGGCGAGTTGAAGGAGAACGACCGCGGCTCGAGCTCGTCGAAGGACAGGTCGTCGTAGAGGCAGGCGAGGTGCTCGGAGAACATACGCTGGCGGTGCGGGTCGTCTTCGGGCAGGTCGGTGAAGTCGAGCACGACGACGCCGCCCGACAGCGACAGCGCGGTCTCCACCGAATCAGTCAGCCGCCGGCGTGCGGACTGCTTCACGTCGAGCCGGTCGACGACGACCTCGATGTCATGCGTTTCGTACTTCTTGAGCGCCGGCAGCTCGCCGGCCAGCGCGCTGTCCAGCCGGATGACCGTGCCGTCAACCCTCGCCCGCGAGTAGCCCTTGGCCTGCAGCTCGCGCAGCATCTCGGTATACTCGCCCTTGCGGCCCCTGACCACCGGCGCCAGCACCTGGAACCTGGTCCCCTCGTCCAGTTCGAGCAGCCGGTCGACGATCTGCTGCGGGCTCTGCCGCGCGATCGTGCGGCCGCAGGCCGGGCAGTGCGGCTTGCCCGCCCGCGCATACAGCAGCCGCAGGTAGTCATACACTTCGGTGATCGTGCCGACGGTCGAGCGGGGGTTACGGCCGGCCGCCTTCTGGTCGATCGACACCGCAGGCGACAGCCCGTCGATGAAATCCACGTCCGGCTTGTCCATCTGGCCGAGGAACTGCCGGGCGTAAGCCGACAGCGACTCCACGTACCTGCGCTGGCCCTCGGCGAAGATCGTGTCGAAGGCCAGGCTCGACTTCCCCGAGCCGGACAGCCCGGTGAAAACGATCATGGCGTTCCTGGGCAGATCGAGCGACACATCCTTGAGGTTGTGCTCGCGTGCACCGCGGACGACGAGGCGGTCTGCCACTTTGCGCTCAGTTCTCCCAGGGTCGGCGCCGCATGGGGCGGCTGCATGCAGCCGGGACGCGTTGTCATCGTATCCGGGGGCCTGGCAGATCATGGTGCCTTCGCCCGGTCCGGGCACCCCGGGGCCGCGTCCGGGCTGCCGTCGGCGGCGGGTACAACCGTCCGGCGGGCACGCCGATTCCCGGCAGAGCCCGGCCGGCTTCCTGGCGGCCGGGCTCTGTAGGCGAAGATGGCCAGGGAGCCGGGCGGAGGGACCGCAGTGACCGACGAGACAGCGATCGATCCCGGTGACCTGCGCGAGCAGCCAGGCGCGAACCGTGCCGTGCACCAAGCGGCACTTCTCCCGAAGGGAGGGAGCGGCGTTTCCTCCTCGTCCTGACCGACGGGTTTTCGCGCCGCGCCTCGAATGAGCTACACCGGAAACGTCAGCGTCGGCGGGCCGGCGGACACCAGGCAGCTGCCCGGCCTGGAGATCACCAAGGTAGCGGTGGGCCCGCTGGACAACAACGCCTATCTGCTGCGCTGCACCGCAACGGGCGAGCTGGCGCTGATCGACGCGGCGAACGAGGCCGGCACCCTGCTGGCGCTCGTCGGCGACGTCCCGCTGGCGACGATCATCACGACGCATCAGCACCGCGACCACTGGGCCGCCCTGGCGGCCGTGCAGAAGGCAACCGGCGCGGCTACGGCGGCCCACCCCGATGACGCGGCGGGACTGCCGGTCCCGGTCACCCGGCCGGTCCGGCACGGGGACGAGATCACGGTCGGCGACGCCGTGCTGACGGTCATCCACCTGCGCGGGCACACTCCAGGCGGCATCGCCCTGTGCTACGACGGCGGCGGCGCCCTGGCCGGCCAGCCGCACCTGTTCACGGGGGACTCGCTGTTCCCCGGCGGCCCCGGCAATACCGGGCAGGACCCGCAGCGGTTCAGCCGGCTGATGAGCGATCTCGAGGAGCGCGTGTTCGGCCAGCTGCCTGATGGCACCTGGGTCTACCCCGGCCACGGCAAGGACACCACCGTCGGCGCCGAGCGCCCGCATTTGCCCGAATGGCGCGCCCGCGGCTGGTGAGGGCGCGCCCGTGCCACCGTGCCTGCGGCGCCCTGCCCGTGCCGCCCCGCCCGCGGCGCCCCGACGACGGCGTGCAGTCAGGCCGGTGGTGATTGTGTGCGCCGGGCCGTGGAGCCGGGGACGCTTGCTGACTCGCGTTTTGCCCTGGCCCGGTTCAGCTCAGCGGGCGGCGGTACCGGATCTCGGTAACGGCGCCGAGGTCGTCGCGCACCTCGCTCTCGCCGCTGCGGGTGAATCCCGCCCGCTCGTAGAATCGGCGCGCCCTGGCATTCTCCGCGAGCACCCACAGGCATATTTCTTCATAACGGGCTGCGCTGGCCCAGTCGAGCGCCGCTTCCATCAGCGCCCGCCCGGCGCCGGTCGACCAGTGCTGCGGCACGACGTAGATCGCATAGAGCTCAGCCCGGGCAGTGCCAGGCTCAGCCTGGCCGGGAGCCGGGCCCGGACGTCCGTCCGCGCCGCGCTGCGGCCCGACGGCGGCGAACCCGGCCGGCTCGCCCGCGCTGCCGCCAGGACCCGCCGACTCGGCAATCAGCAGCCCGCGCGGCAGATGCCTGCTGCGCCACGCTGCCTCGCGTGCCACCGCGGCGGGAGCAGTGAGGTGGGCGAGGATCCCGGCCGGGATGATGCCGTCGTAGGCCGCGCGCCAGCTCGCCGCGCGCATCCTGGCGATCAGCGGGCCGTCCTGGATGCGTGCCGGGCGGACCGTCACCATAGCCGAGATGCTAACGCGGCCGCTGCCGGCCGGCCCGGCCCGGCATTGTCGCGTAGACGACTATGTTGCCGAGGTAATGACCGGTCGCCGGATCGAAAGTGCCGCCGCAGGTTATCAGCCGCAGCTGCGCACCGGGCGCCGGCCCGTACACCGAGTCGGTCGGGAACCTGGCCTTCGGGTACTGCTGTACGGCGTACACACGAAAGACGGCGATCGTGCCGTCGGCCCGGCGGACATAAATCTGGTTGCCGGGACGCAGCAGCCGGAGCCGGAAGAAGACAGCCGGTCCGTGGCGGGAATCAATGTGGCCGCCGATGACCGACGAGCCGATCGCGCCCGGCCGCGGGCTGCCGGTGTACCAGCCGGCCACGGTGGCGCTCGCCGGAGCCTGCAGGCTTCCCGCCGGGGTGAGCCCGAGCCGGATAAGCGGGGTAGTCACCCCGATCGCCGGGATGACGAGCCGCGTGGGCGCGGCCACCCTCGCGCCCGCCGCCTGCTCCGGCGCGGCAGCCTGCGGGCCGGCGGGCGGGAGAGCCGGCTGGCGCGACCTGGTAACCGGCGTGGCCTGACGGCCGGCCTGGCTGGCCACTGCCAGCCCGGTCGCCCCCACCGCGACGGCCAGCAGGCCGCACAGCAGCATGGCCGCTGCCGCCGGCCGGCGCGCCATGGCGATGGGGGCAGTGTGCCGGCCGGACTGCGAGTTCCGGCTAACGCGCATGCGGTGCGAACCGGCGGCGGCTCAGCAGGGCGATGCCGCCTGCTGCCGCAGCCAGCCCGGCAAGCGCGGCCGCCGCCCAGGGAACGAGCGAGTCCCCCGGCTGCCCGGCGGTGCCGCCGAATCCCATCGAGGCCCCGCCGGACGGCATGACCCTGCTTCCGGCGGAGTCCTCCAGGCACTCGACCTTCAGCTGGCCCATGTCGTCCAGGACGACGAGGGTGTAAATGGAGTCGGCCGACAGCGTGTCGGTGTCAGCGGCCTGCTGGGTGGCGCCGACCGCGTGCACCGTCACGGTTCCGGCTGCCACGGCCCGGTAGGGCGTCACGGCGGTGAATCTGAGCTGCCCGGCGATCACCTTGCTGCCCACCGAGACCTTGACGGGGTTCTGGTCCATGGATGCCTGAATGACCCGCACCAGGGCCTTGTGCGCTGGCACCTTCAGCTGGTCGGTGAATACCTGCAGCCGCAGTCCCGAGTTCGGTCCCATGCCCGCGACCGTGTAAGCGCCGCCGTTCATGACGTTGACGGTCGTGGACAGCACCGGCTTGGAGCTTGGCGGGGCACCTGCTACGCGCATCGCCACGGTGTATTCCCCGGCTGGCACTCGCTCGTAGCCAGAGACCGTTCCGTAGCTGACATGGTGCAGCACGATCTTGGCGGCGGAATTGCCGAAGGAGTAAAGGTAGACGTCCACCGCCGGCGTGTTGGGCGAGAAGTGGGCCAGCCGCAGCCAGCCCGCATTCATCGTCGCCGTTGACGCGCTGGCGGCGGGGCTGGCCAGTGCGACGCCCGCGAGCGCGAGAGCAGCAGCTGCGGTCAGGCGCACCAGCCGGGCGGCTCTTCCAGATACCGACATCTGCTTCATCTCCAGTCTTGGTGCGGCCCCGGCCGCGCGAATGGTCGCGACATCATGGTCGTGCTGTTACGAGCCATGTCATCACGGGCTGTTAACCAGCAGGCCGAGCGGACTTGGCGCGGAGAACTCGACCTCCGCGGCGGTGCTGCCAGCGAGGCGCCGGATACGCACGCTGGCTGCCTTGTAGGGCGCGTGCTGCTGGCCCAGGAACGCCAGCAGCCAATGGCGGTAGCCGCGGCCGGACGCTCCGGTCCCGATGACGGCAAGCTCGGCCGAGCGCAGCGGCACGCCGCGACTGGCGCGCGGCCCGCTATCGCCGAAGCCGCGCACTTCCACATTGTTCGTCGCCGTCAGCGCGGCGAGGGTCATCAGCAGCCTCGAGTCGACCTGTCCGGCGGCCAGTTCCCGCCGCGCGGGCTTGGCGGCCGACAGCCGGGAGTTGTGCAGCAGCTGGCTGCCTGTCTGCGCACGGGACGTCACGTCGGCGCGCAGCGCACCGAGGTAGGCGGCCGTGCCTCCGACGGCGGTAGCCCGGACGTCGATCCGAGCCCCACCGGAGCCGAAGCGGGCGATGATCAACGGCGCGTACACCTGGCTGAGACGGCTGCCGAACTGGCCGCGGATAGCCGCCGTAGCGACCACGATCGTCGAGCCGAGCGGATCGTTCGAGGCTGGCCCGATGGGGTCAAGGTTCCCCGGCGGGAAACCGCGTGCCTGGATAGCTGAGCACATCACGGGATCGCAGGCTACGATGGCGGCTGGGCTGGCCTGAGCGGCGATCCAGCCGGCAGCCTGGGCCCGGCTGGCCGCCACCGCCGCGGCCGAGCCGCCGCTGGCCGAGCCTGCCGGGCGGCCCGCCCGGCCGCCAGCGGAGTGCGTCAGGACGCTGGCGGTCAGCACCGCTATCACGGCGACGACGATGTACACGATCACTGCGGCGGCGGCCAGGAACTGGCCCTGCCTGCCGTCCTGCCCGTGCCGCGACCGGAAGGGCAGATGACGTTGCGCCCAGAGCCGCAACGTCGTCGCCAGCACCGCCGCCCACGATGGCACTGTCTCGTTCTCGGCCGGTGATCTTGGCAGCAACGCGCCCGGGGCCGGTCTCGGCACCGTCGGCCACGGCGGGCCCGGAGGTTGCGGTGCGCTGGGCTCCGGCTCGCCCGGGTTCGGCAGGCCCGGCTCTCGCGGTGCGCTGGGCTCCGGCAGGCCCGGTTCCGGCGAGTCCGGGTCCGGCGCGCTCAGCGTCGGTGTACTCGGGGCCGGCGGGCTGAGCATCGGATCAGGCGAGCCGGGCCGCCGGGCGGCGGGCTGGCATGCGGCGGGCCCCGCGGCGGATGCCCGCGGCGTTCTGGCCGGCGGACAGCCTGCGGTCAGCTCAGGTGCGGCCGGCTCAGGTGCGGCCGGCTCGGGCGCGGCCGGCTGCCGACAGGCAGGCGGCCGCGAGTCGCGTGCCTGGCCGCTCCGGGCCTCGGGCAGGCGAGAGGAGAGCGCCATCCGGCTGTCCTTGGTCATGAGCCATTCCCCCCGGGCTTGCCGGAAGGCGGATGCAGCGGCGCCCCCAGAAGATATAGCCCATAATGCTAGCGGATGAAGTTCCGCCAGAACTACGGATTGTCGCCAAAAACTTGTCTTATATCGGAGCGCTTAGCGCTATGCATCATGACATATGCATAAGGCCGGCAGAAGTCGGCAGGTCATGGCGCATCGTCGTGCCGTCCGCGCCGAGACCGGCCGTTGAGCTTCTCCGGCGGTCCCTGAGCGCTCAGTAACTGACTGCCGGATTTGACGCCACTTCCGGCCGTAAGCCAGACATGGGCGCCGCCCGGCCCTGCGAACGGAGGCTGCGCTCGCTGGGAGACCTCCGCAGGCCGAATATCCCCGGTGCTGTTGCCGGCGCGGCCTGCCCTTCTGACGGCTAGCTCCCCGGCCGCGGCCGGGCTAGCTCGCCGGCCGCGCCTGCCGGCCGGCGGCTAGCTCCCCGCCAGCGGACGCTGGCCCGCGGCTGCGAGCTGGCCATAGAGGGCGGTAACGGCCGCCAGGGCGTCAGCCTCCGAGGGCAGCTGCGCAGCCCGGGCCCGTGCTGCGGCAGCCAGCCTGGCCGCCAGAGGCTCGTCCTCAAGCACCGACAGCACCGCCGCGGCAAGCCGCGGCGGGTCACCCGGCGGCACGAGCAGCGCGGCGTCCGTACCAGTCAGCTCGGGAATCCCGCCGACGCTGCACGCCACGATCGGCAGCCCTGCCTGAAGTGCCTCCTGAATGACGAGAGGCTGGCCTTCCCAGCTGCTGGCCACCACGAATACGTCAGCAGCGCGCAGCAGGGCGGGCACGTCGGCGCGCTGGCCAAGGAAGCGCACAGCGATGTCCGCGTCGCTGCGCGCCAGCTCGCCGGCCAGCGGCCCGCCGCCGGCAATCACCAGCAGCGGCCTGGGGTCACGGCGCTGCCATGCGGCCGCGGCCGCCAGGAGCACCCCGTGTCCCTTCTGCTCGGCGAGCCTGCCGACCGCCAGCACGATCGGGCAGCGGCCCGCACCGATATCCGACCTGGCTGCCTGGACAGCCTGGGCAGCGGGCGCGCGCGCTGGCGGCGCCGGCACCACGGCAAGCGCCACCCGGCGCGCGCGCCGGCGCCGCATCCGGGCCTCAAGGTCGGCCGACACGCACAGCACCGCATCGGCCTGCCGGGCGCAGATGCGCTCCAGAATGCAGTACGCGGACCGGGCTGCGCGGCCCCGCGGGGGCGCGTTATGCACGGTCACCAGCAGCGCCGCGCGGTGACGGGGCCGGCCTGCGAGCGCGAGCGCGGCGAATGCGCCAGCCCGCAGGCCGTGGGCGTGCACCACGTCGGGCCTGATCTGGCGCAGCAGGCCGCGCAGCCGCAGGATAGCCGCGGCGTCGCGGGCGGGCCGGGGCCGCTCAAGGATCGGCACCGGCTCGAAGCCAGTGGCGTCCCCGGGCGCCCCGATTCCGCCAGGGCCGCGCGCGGGCTCCGCGGCAGCGCCGCGCCGCGCGGGCCCCGCGGCGGCGCCGGGCGCGGGCACTGCAGGATCGACGGCCTGGCCTGCGCCGAACAGCTGCCGGGTGCTTGCCGGACCGAACGCGTGCACCTCCAGCCCCTCGCTGACGCAGCCGCGCGCCAGCATGGCGGCATGCCCGGCGGTCCCGCCCGAGGCCGTGCCGAGGACAAAGGCGATGCGCATCGGCATTACGGCGCCGCCCGGCGCCTGATGCGCGCAACGGCCAGGCGCAGATCCCCGCCGTCCAGGGCATAGGCAACGGCTCCGAAGCCCGCCGCGGCGCATGCGGCGGCGAGTCCGGCGACGCCGCCGTCCGCCAGCCGGCCCGACGCGGGCACCGCGGCGGCCGCCGCCGCGCCCGCCGCCGCGCCCGCCAGGGCAGCAGCCAGGCCGGCCCATGCGGCCCGCGGCGCACCGCGCAGCGCACGTGCCCCCCTCGCCCGCCGTACCGCCAGGACGAGCGCGACTGCGGACACGCTCATGCCGGCCGTGTTGCCCAGCCCGAGCGCCGGCACCACCCAGGCCCTCGGGACGAGGCTGACCGCGATGACGTCCGCCCCGATGACGGCCAGCCAGCCGCCCGACATCGCGGCGGCGGCCATCTTGTTGCGCCCATCTGCCAGCAGCACCCTGGAGAGGCAGGCCACTATGCCGTAGCCGACCAGTCCCGGCGCGAACGCGGCCAGGCCCCGGGCCAGCTGCGGCACCTGAGCCGGGTGCGAGGCGAAGATCCGGGCCGCGGGCACGGCTGCCGCCGCCAGGCACGACGCCCCGAGCCACGACATCAGCAGGACGGCTCGGGCTGTGCCTGCTGCGGTGTCGTCGAATGCCCCGCCGTCGCGCGCGGACAGCACGGGGAAGGCGCTGACGGCGATCGGGATGGCCAGCACCGCGTAAGCCGAGACGAAGACCTGCCAGGCGTAGTTGTACAGGACGAGCGCGCCCTGGGCGCCATGCCGGTTGGCCAGCCAGATCACGACGAGCACCGAGGCGTCCTGGGCGACAAGCGCCGCGATCCCCACCATGGCCAGGCCTCGTGCCCGCGGGGCGATACCCGCGGGGAAGCGCAGCGCGGGCCGCACCCGCAGCCGCAGCCGCCAGGCCGCGACCAGCGCAGTGACCACGAGCGCGGCCACGCCCAGGGTGGTTCCCGCCGACAGGGTCAGCTCCGCGGCGCTCGACAGCTCGCCCAGGCTGACCAGATGACCGAACCCGGCCTGGCTGACCGGGACGAAGATCAGGTAAGCGGCAATCACGACGAGGCTCGAGACCACTGGCGCCAGCGCCGGGGCGGTGAACCTGCGGTGCGCCTGCAGGATGCCGTACAGCACGACTGCCAGCCCGTACAGCAGGATCTGCGGGGCGAATACGGTCAGCATCCGGCCCGTTACCGCCACCATGTCCGCGTGCAAGCAGCCCGCGGCGGGATTGCCCGGATTCAGGACGGAGGCAATCGGCCCCGCCAGCACCGCGATGATCAGGCTGGCGGGTGCCAGGATGACGAAGGTCCAGGTCAGCAGCGCGGACGAGATGTGCGTGACCTGCCCGGCAGCGTCAGGATCGCGAGCCGCGTGCTCGGCCGGGCGGGCCAGCACCGGCACCATGATGCTGGCCAGTGCCCCGCCGAGGATGATGTCGTAGATGATGTTGGGCACCTGGTTGGCCGTCACGTACGCGGTGCCGAGGCAGGCGGCGCCCACGGTACGCGCGAAGACTAGGTAGCGGACCAGGCCGAGCAGCCGGGCGGCCACCGTGAGCCCCGCGATGAGCGCAGCCGCACGGCCTATGCCCGGGCCTGGCGGCCGGCTGCGGCCAGGATCAGGGTCCTGCTCGGTCAGCGGGGCTGCGGGCCCGGTCACCGGGGTGCTGCGACTGCCGAGAGGGCCGAGGGCGGCTGGGCAGCGTCATCAGTGCCCGGCGGCGGCCCGGCCGCTTGCGCTGGGGGTGATGCCGCGGCGGGCGGCCGCGCTGGGGCCGGGCGGCGGCCGAGCATGTCGAGCCAGCGCAGCACCGGCGTACGCTCGATGACCTTCGTGAAACTGACGGCCTCGCTGGCCGCTGTCAGGCCGGCGACCCCGGCCAGCGCGGCCAGCCGCGTGCGGCGCGGCAGTGCCGCGGCGGCTGCCCCGAGCATCGCGCCCAGCGCGTTGGCGCCCGCATCGCCCAGCATCGTGCGCTCGGCGAGATCCGCTGGCAGCAGGGCGATGGCTGCGCCGAGCGGTGCGGCCGCCGCCTGTCCGGCAGGTCCGGGGACGGCCGCCAGCGGCAGGCCGGCTGCAATGACCACCTTTATGGCGCGGCCTGGCCGCAGATCGAAGAGATTGAGCAGATTGGCGCCGCCCGCTATCAGTCCCGCGTTGATGAGCACATCAGCCGCGGCAGCGGCACCGGCTGCCGGTGCCGCGCCGAGCAGCGCGCTCGCCGCCAGGCCGGTGGCGCCGATACCGCCGATCTTCACCGCGCCGCTCGTCAGCTCGCCGCTGGCCAGGGCGCCCAGGTGGCCGCGGAAACCCCTGCGGTCGGCGCCGCCGGCAAGATCGTCGTACCGGCCGAACGCGGCAGCGCCGGCCCCGGCAGCTGCCAGCGCTGCTCGCTGCCGGGCACTCATGCCCGGGCCGCCCGGCGGGCCGGGCTCTTTCCTGGCGCCGCTCCCCGCCGCGAGCAGCACGGCGGCGACAGCCGCGGCCGCCGCCGCCGGTCCCTCCAGCAGAGTCACAGTCTCGCCGCGGTGGTTGGTCCGAGTCCACGACGCGGCGCCCCCCGGCGGGCGGCGGCTGAGCGCGGCGTAGGCCAGGCAGGCGCCGCCCGCGGCGACCAGGCTCGTCCCGAGCGCGGGCCGGTTCATCTCTGGGCCGCGGTCTTTCTGCCGGGCGCAGTCGGGGTGGGCTGCGCGGTGGCGGTCGCCGACGGGGTCGGCGCCGGACTGGGAACCACGTTCGATGCCACTCCGTACTGTGCGGGCTTGTGCCCTGCCAGCAGCCCGGCGAGCGCCTGGGCCACCATGATCTGGCCGGTCTGGAGGTCCGCGCTGTCCACGGTCGTCAGCGACGCGCTGATGTTACCCGAGGCGATGGCGTCGATGACGCTGCCCGGCCCGGATCCGGCCAGCGAGCCGGCCAGCAGCGTGCCGTTGCTTGCGCCCTGCAGGGCCTGGGCGACGACGACCAGGCCCTGATTGAGCGGTCCGGTCTCGCTTCCCGGCGGCGCGGCCGGGATGATGACGACCGCGAGCGTCGCGCGCTGCGCGCCCAGGGTCCCGTCGTTGCCGCTGACATGCAGGTATCCCTGCTGGGCGAAGCCGCTCAGGATGGCGCTGCTCTGGATCGCGGCTGCGCTCGCGCCGGGGCCATCCTTCGTGACGAGGGCAGCCGCGATCACGTTCGCGGCCGACTGCTGCCCGTACTCCGGATTCGCCGCATCACCGGCAGCGGCCACGCCCGGCGGCGCAGCCTGCCGGGCCTGTGCTTCCAGATTGCTCTCGGTCCCGCCGCCGGTATCGAAGAACTGCGGCTCAAGGCTGACCTGGCCGGTCAGCTTGGCGCCCGCCTGCTGCACAGCGGCGGTTACGCCGCTGATCGTCGTGTTGTCCGCGCCGGGCGCGGTGACCAGGACGACCCGCTGACCAGCCAGCAGATCAGCGAGCAGCCTGCCCGACGCGGCCTGGGCGAAGGACTGGTCTGCGGCGTTCTGCTTGCTCAGCGCGTTGTTGTCCTGCTCGAGCGTCTGGTTGGTCTTCCTCTCATGACTCGACAGGGCGAGCAGTGCTTTGGTCTCGGTGGGCTGCAGCGCGGCAGCCCCGACGACCAGGCCGATGGCCAGGGCCAGGAATACGGCGATGATGGAGACCAGGTGATAGCGGAAATCGATCACTAGAAGAGTCCAGTTAGCCAGTACCGCAGCTGGTCCAGCGCCACGCTGAGGAAATTGCGGTAGATGCCCCCGACGGGCAGGACCATGACCGCGACCAGGACCGCAGCCGCCGCGGCAAGCGCGAGCAGAACCAGCGACCACGAGGAGATCCGGCTCTGGTAGAGCCGGCTTACCCCCTTGGCATCGACGATCTTGTCGCCAACCCTGATCCGGGTCAGGACCGCGCTGGCCATTCCTGACCGGCCCTTGTCGAGGAACTCTACCAGCGAGAACCGCATGCCCACAGCGACAATCAAGGTCGCGCCTGACTCGTCAGCGAGCAGCACGGCGACGTCCTCACTGGTCCCGGAGGCGGGGCAGAGGACCGAGTCCAGGCCGAGGTCGGCCACCCTGGCCAGGCCGGGCGCGTAGCCGTTCGGGTAGGCGTGCACGACTATCTCGGCGCCGCACTGCAGTGCCTTGTCCGACACCGAGTCCATGTCTCCGACGATCATCTTCGGCCGGTAGCCGGCATCCATCAGCGCGTTCGCGCCGCCGTCGACCGCGATGATCACGGGCTTGAACTCCCGGATATAGGAACGCAGCGCCTGCAGGTCCTCCCGATGCCGGTAGCCGCGCGCCACGACGAGGGCGTGCTTGCCGTCCAGCCTGGTCCTCAGCTCGGGCAGGCGGATGCCGTCGATCAGCAGCTCGGAATCGCGGTTAATGTAGTCCACCGTGTTGGCCATGAAGCCGCGGAGCTGGTCGGCCAGGCCTGCCTTGGCAGCGGCCATGTCCGCGGCCACCGACCCGGCGGTCTGCACCGTGCCCTTGGCCACGATCGTCTCGCCCAGGTACAGCGTGTCGCCGTCCAGCCGGACGGCCTGCCCCTCCTGCACATGGTCGAAGACATCCGCCCCGACGTCGTCGATCAGCGGTACCCCGGCTTCGACCAGCAGCTGCGGGCCCAGGTTCGGATAACGGCCGCTGATGCTCGGCGCGACGTTGATCACCGCTGACACCTGACACCTGATCAGCGACTCGGCGACCACCCGGTCCAGGTCAACGTGATCGATGATGGCGATATCGCCGGGCGCAAGCCGCCTGGTGAGGTTCTTGGTCCGGCGGTCCAGCCGGGCGGTCGCCGAAGTGCCGGGCAGGTCAGTGCAGCTGCTGCCACGGCTACCAGTGAGCTTGGCGAACCGGACCTTCATCGAACAGCAAGTTTGCCAGATCCGCGCAGTGCCGGCGCCGGCCGCGGCGCCGTCACCACTCGCGGGCCCGGCCGGCCCGCTCCTTCGCGGCGGCCGCGAGCAGTTCCACGGCGTGCGCCTGCCCGTGCTCGGAGTCCTCCAGGCCGGCCAGCATCCGCGCCAGCTCCCTGACTCGCCCGGCGTCATCCAGCAGCGCCACGCCGCTGCGGGTCACCGATCCGTCATCGGCCTTCTCCACCACCAGATGGGTGTCGGCGAATGCCGCTACCTGGGGCAGGTGCGTGACCACGATCACCTGCGCGCGATGCGCGAGCCGGGCGAGCCGACGGCCAATCTCCACTGCCGCCTTTCCCCCCACCCCGGCGTCGACTTCGTCGAACACGAAAGTGGGCACGGGGTCGGCGCCGGCGAACACGACCTCGATGGCCAGCATCAGCCGGGACAGCTCGCCGCCCGACGCGCCCTTGTGCAGCGGCAGCTGCGGTGCGCCGGGGTGCGCGGCCAGCCTGATCTCCACTTCGTCGGCGCCATCCGGACCGGCCTCGCGCAGCGGTGAGACCGCAACAGTCAGGCGCGCGTGCGGCATCGCGAGCGCCGACAGCTCCGCGGTGACGTCCGCGGCGAATCGCTCGGCGACCCGCTGACGCGCCGCGGTGAGCTGGCCGGCCAGCTCACGGACATCCGCGGCAGCCGCGGCTTCCCCGGCAGCCATCCCGGTGATCTTGTCATCATCGCCATCGAGCTCGCTGAGTCGCGCCCGGGCGATCTTGGCCCAGCGCAGCACTGCCGACAGCTCCGCGGCCGGCTGGCCTGCCCTGCCGCTGGCGGCGGACCCGGCGGGCCCAGCGGACCCGGCGGGTGCGGCGGACCCGTAGGCGCGGATCAGCCGGGCCAGCTCGGCCCTGCGTTCCTGGACGGCCGCCAGCCGGATCGGATCAGCCTCGATGGACTGCGCGTAGGAGGCGAGTTCTGCGGCCACGTCGGATACCAGGTAGGCCGCCTCCGAAACCCGGCCGGCCAGGCTGGCCAGGGCCTGGTCGTGCCGCGCGGCTGACTCCAGCGCCCGGCGGGCCGCGCCCAGCAGCGTCACAGCATCAACGGCTTCGTAGGAACCGCTCGACGGGTCCCCGAGCAGAGCCTCGTGCGCCGCGGTCGCCGCCGACTGCAGCGCGTCAGCGTTTGCCAGCCGCTCGTTCTCCTCCGCGAGCTCGATGTCCTCGCCCTCGACGGGCTCAGTCCGGTCAATCTCAGCCAGGCCGCGCCGCAGGCCGACTGCCTCCTGCCCGCGCTGGGCCGCCTGGGCAGTCAGCTCCGCCAGCTCCCTTTTGATCTCCCGGTGGCGCTGGTAGGCGCGCTGATACTCAGCTAGCAGGGCCCCCAGTTCCGGGCCGCCCAGCCGGTCTAGTGCCGCCCGCTGCCGCCCCGCCCGCAGCAGCTGCCGCTGATCAGCCTGGCCGTGTACCGTGACGAGGTCATCCGCCAGGTACGTCAGCAGGGAGACCGGTACCGACCTGCCGCCCGCATTGGCACGCGAGCGCCCCTCGGCCGACACCGACCGGCTGATGATCAGCGTGCCGCCATCGTCATCCAGGTCCCCGCCGGCCTCGTCCACCTGGCGCGCGACGTCGCCGCCCGGGTCAATGCGCAGCCTTCCCTCAACGGCGGCCCGGGCGGCACCGGGCCGCACCCGCGCGGGATCGCCCCGCCCGCCGAACAGCAGCCCGAGACCTGAGACAACCATCGTCTTTCCTGCCCCGGTCTCGCCGGTCACCACATTGAAGCCCGGCGAGAACTGCAGGACGGCCTCGTCGATCACGCCGAGGCCGCTGATCCGCACTTCCTCAAGCATCGCCGCACTGGCTCCTGTCTCGCTAGCGCGCCCCGACCCGGCGCGCGGCATGGCCTAGACCACGCCAGCCTGCCACCGGCAGGCCGAACTTGACCACGAGCCGATCGGTGAACGTCGCGCCGCTGCCGGCGCCGCGCGCAGCCGCGTCCGTGCCGCGCAACCGGGCCAGGCGCACGGGCCGGGCACCGCGCCGGACCTCGACCCGCGCGCCTCGCGCGAGATCGACCTTACGACGCCCATCGCACCACAGAACAGCCCCGGCCGTCTCACTCTGGCCGCCGGCGACGCCGATGACCTCGGCGGCCAGCACGGACCGGGGCGACACGACCATCGGGCCGGCGAACAGCGCATGCGCGCTGATCGGCACCAGCAGCAGCGCCTCGACCTCGGGCCACACCACGGGGCCCCCGGCCGAGAATGCGTACGCGGTGGAGCCGGTGGGCGTGGCGAAGACAACCCCGTCACAACTCCACCTGGACAACGGCCTGCCGTCCACCTCGGTAACAAGGTCCAGCATCCGCTCCCGTGCCGCCTTCTCCACCGTCGCCTCGTTCAGCGCCCAGGTCGTCACCGCCACGTGGCTGTTCACCCGCACGGCGACGTCGAGCGTCATCCGCTCCTCTATCGTGTAGCTCCCCCCCACCACGCGATCGACTGCGTCCGAGAGATCCTCGGGCTCCGCCTCGGCCAGGAAGCCGACATGGCCGAGATTAATTCCGAGCAGCGGCGCGCCCGCGGGCCTGGCCAGCTCCGCGGCGCGCAGCAGGGTGCCGTCCCCGCCGATGACCAGGACCATCTCGGCCCCGTCAGCAGCTTGCGCCGAGACCGGAACCTCCGTCACGCCGGAGCAGCCAAGCTCGGCCGCCTCAGGCGCCAGGATGCGGACCTCGATCCCGGCGGCAGTCAGCTGCTCGATGACCGCGTGCGCGCTGTGCACGCCCGCTGGGCGTCCGGTATGCCCGACGACGAGCATGGTCCGCTTCGCGTTCACTGCGGTCCTTCCGTGATGGCGCGCTTGAGGGCAGCGCGGTCGAGCGGCGGCGCGCCGCGGCGCAGCCACAGGAAAAACTCAACATTCCCCGACGGTCCTGGCAGCTGGCTGGCGACCACGCCCCGCGCGCCCAGGCCGAGTTCCAGCGCTGCCGCTGCGACGCCGGCGACTGCCGACTCCCGCAGTTCCGGCTTCCTGACCACACCGCGGGCGCCGACCCTGCCCCGGCCCACCTCGAACTGCGGCTTGATCAACAGCACGAAATCGGCGTCCGGCGCGGCGCACGCCACCAGCGCCGGCAGTACCGGCACCAGGGAGATGAACGACAGGTCTGCCGTCACCAGATCGGGTGCCGGAGCGACCTGCTCGGGCAGCAGCTTGCGGACATTGACGCGGTCTAGCACGCGGACCCTCGGATCGGTGCGCAGCTGCCAGGCGAGCTGGCCGTACCCGACATCGGCGGCGACCACCTGCGCCGCCCCGTGGCGCAGCAGCACGTCGGTGAAGCCGCCGGCGGAGGCTCCCGCGTCCAGGCACCGCCGTCCCCCGACTTCCAGCCCGGCGAAAGCAGCGAGGGCGCCCTCGAGCTTGCGGCCGCCGCGGGAAGCGTACTCCGACGCTGACCCGCCGCCGCGGATCACGATCGCGGCCTCGTGCCCGACCTGCGTGGCGGCCTTTCCCGCCACCTGGCCGGCCACGGCCACCTGGCCGGCCGCAATCAGCTCGGCTGCCTGTTCCCGCGACCGTGCCAGCCCCCGTCGCACCAGTTCGGTGTCGAGTCGCATCCGCCTGCTCATGAACTGGCTCCGGCCATGCTCAGCTGCCGCCGGGCCCCTGCGCAGCCGTCCGCGGGCCGGCATCCAGGTCGCCCAGAACCTCGCGCAGCTCCCGGTGCACCCGCTCAAAGCGCGCGGGATGCTCCGCCACCGGCAGGCTGGCGAGCTCACCCAGGCTCGAGAGTGCCCTGTCCACCCTGGGCTCACCCGTCGCTGGCATGCGCGCGGCCTGCTCGTCGCCCGGCCGGTCTCCGCCTGGCGCTGCTGGCGCCGCACCGGCGGGCGCCGCATCAGCTGGCGCTGCTGGCGCCGCACCAGCACCGCCGCGCTCGGATGCCACTGCCGGATTCGCCTCAGGCAGGTCCGGCGCAGGGCCGCCGGCCGCCTCCGACTGCTCGGGTGAGCCAGTATCCATGCCAGGAACGCTACCGCCCGATGCCGTGATGCCGGCGCATCCGGCCTTATCCGGCCCCCGAGCGCGTGCTCACGGCGATACGACGGAGAATTACGGTGAAAGCGAGGTTGGCGATGGCGACAGCCGAAGAATGCCGGGCGGCTCTGGAGAGCCTCACGGCACGCATCTCCGAGATGGAAACGAAGGACCGCGAGGCAAATCTGCTGGACAGGACTCTCAGCTGCCGGGTCCCCGATCTGGACATTACCTTCATGACCCGGCTCGGGCCCCATGGCGCCGACGAGTTGCAGGAAACCACGAATCACGCCCCGCCCGCGCAGGTGCGCTTTACCGCCAACAGCGACGTCGTGGTGTCCATCGCGGGCGACCCGGGCAGCTTGCTCCGCGCATGGCTGGGCGGCCGTCTCAAGGTTGAGGGCAGTTTCTTCGATCTGCTGCACCTGCGGAAGCTGCTGTAAGGCCCGGGAGCCGCACTGGCCCGCCCGGCGCTACCCAGGCCGCACTGGCCCGCCCGGCCTGGCGTGCGACCACTGTGGCCCGGCCGGCGCTCGCAGAGCCGCACCGGCCTGGACGCCGGGACTCACTGCGCGCGCGGGCCGTTATGCCTAGCCCCCCGCGACGGCACCCGGCCGAACGAGCTGACTTGATCTCGGCGGCGACCTACCGCGGCTCGGCTTTGAGCCGTCCGGGCGGAAAATGCAGGACGATGAACCCGTGCGCGCTCACCCGTGGGTCACGGCCAGCGTCTGCTCCCAGTCTCGAGGTCCGGGCGGACCACCGCCGGATGAGGTGCAGCAGCCGGCCCGGCGGCTCAGTCCGAATTGACTGACCGCCCGGCGGAGGCCCTGGACCCATGGCGGCTGCCGGATACCTTGAGCTATGACCGCGCTGATCAGACGGCCGCGAGGCGAGGTGGCGCCGGGAGCGGTGCACGTGCCCGGCTGGCTGACGACCGACGGGCAGCGCGAGCTGGTGACGGCGTGCCGCGACTGGGCGCTGCCGCCAGCCGGGATGCGCCACACCAGGATGCCGTCGGGCGGGACGATGTCCGTCCAGACCGTCTGCCTGGGCTGGCACTGGCTCCCGTACCGGTACTCGCGGACGGCGGAGGACGTCGGCGGCGCTCCGGTCAAGCCATTTCCCGGCTGGCTGGCCGAGCTCGGGCGCCACGCGATGGCGGACGCTTACGGTGATCCCGCCGCAGCGGCTAGCTACGCTCCCGACGTAGCGCTGATCAACTTCTATGCCGATCGGGCCCGGATGGGCATGCACGCTGATAAGGACGAGCACAGCCCCGCGCCGGTGGTGTCGCTCAGCCTGGGAGCCAGCTGCGTTTTCCGGTTTGGCAACGTTCATAGCCGCGGTCGGCCGTGGCACGACATCGAGCTGGAGTCCGGCGACCTGTTCGTCTTTGGCGGCACATCCCGGCTGGCTTACCACGGCGTGATGAGGACCCTGCCGGACACCGGCGACCCGGGGATCGGGCTCAGCGGCGGCCGCCTCAACATCACGCTGCGGGAATCCGGCCTGACCTGACGTGACCTGCCGGCCGCAGCGGCCGGGGAACCGGCCCTGAGCTGACCTGCCGGCCGGACCGAGCCCAGACCCAGCCGCCCGTCCGCCCCGGCAACACCGGGTCCGGTTATCGGTCCTGCCGAGTGCCGCTTCCGCTGTCCGTCCCGCCCGGGGAGGTCGGTGCGAAACTGTCGTGGCGCCGCCATGGCGCGATACTTTCAGTACGAGGTTCCGGGGGCAGCTGAGGCGAGCTCTGGCTCCGGGTGCCCGCGCCGGCAGGCGGCTCGGCGCTGGCCAGATATGCCGGTGCGTCAGTGCCATGCTGTCTCATGCCCGAGGGCGACACCATCTGGCACGCGGCGCGCCAGCTTGACAGGGCGCTCGCCGGGCGCGTGCTGACGCAAAGCGACTTCCGGGTGCCCAGCTACGCGACGACCGGCCTGTCCGGCCGTGCCGTCACCGGAACCCGCTCGCGCGGCAAGCATCTGCTCACCCGGCTGGGC
>DATJZH010000012.1:0-18338 GCA_035499215.1 Streptosporangiaceae bacterium
ACCGGTCGAGACCGTCGTGCACGGTCCGCTGCCCGATCAGGCGGCGCTGCACGGGTTTCTCGCCAGGCTCGAGACACTCGGCGTGCAAGTCCTGGAAGTCCGGCGGCTGCATGAGCGGGGACCGCAGGCCACGCCTGGCAATCAGGCCCGGCCGGCTCCCTGACCAGGCAACGTCGAGCCGCCGGGATTACCCGCCGCGGATGCCCGCGGTCTGGCCGGTGAGGTGCTGGCTCAGCGGAGCATCAGGCTCGAGCGGCTCGGCGGTCCGCGAAGCCGTCCATACCGGCAGGGCTGTCCAGACCGGCAGGGCTGTCCAGACCGGCAGAGCGGCCCAGACCGGCAGAGCCATCCAGGCCGGCAAACGATGTGCACCCGCGAGTACGCCACCGCGGCGGCCGAGCTGGCGCGGGCAGGCGGCGGCCTGCTCATACGCTGGGCGGGCCGTAGCAGGTCGTAGCATCCGCGGATCAGTCAGCGGCCCGGATTAAAGGGGTGCACGTGCCCGAGCAAGCGGTGCGCCGGCCACCGCTTCGGCCGGGTCGCCGCAGGCAAGCCGTCACTCCCAGCCGTCAGCGCCAGCCGGCGTCAGCGCCAGCCGTCAGCGCCACCAGTCGGGGCCGGGCCGCTGAGCTCTCGCCTGACGGCGGGCCTACCGGGCCGTCGGACCGCCGGCAATCCCGCCGGGCGAACCGCCCGGCGGGCTGTGGCGGGCCGGGGCGGCGGCGGTTGGATCGTCGGCCGCGGCCGGCGGCACCTCGGCCGCGGCCGGCGGCACCGTGGCCGGCTGGCTGGGGCCCAGGGGAAGGGCGTAGACATCCTGCAGGGTCTCGATCTGCTGGGTGGTGAAAGCCCGCTCGCGGCGGATGTCGCGGGTGAAGGCCAGCCACCAGCTGGGCAGGGCAGCGATGCGGTTGCGGAAGCCGGTCAGGAACGCGATGTGGATGAACAGCCAGATCCACCAGCCCAGGAACCCATCGACCTGCAGCGGCCCGGCGGAGACGACAGCACGGCCGCGGGAAATGTAGGCCGCCGAGCCGAGGTCACGATAGCGGAACGGCTTCTCCTCGACATCTCCGGAGATCCGGCGCCGGACGCGGTGCCCGGTGTAGAGCCCGGACTGCATCGCCACCTCGGCGACCCCCGGCAGCTTGTCAAGGCTCATCATGTCGCCGGGGACGGAGATCTCGGGATGGCCGGGGATCGTGAGGTTCTTCTCGACCATGATGCGCCCGGACCTGTCGCGCCTGGCGCCAGTGGCGGCCGCGAGGGCAGCGGCGACGGGCGGGGCCTCCACCCCGGCGGTCCACAGCACCGTGCCCGCGTCATAACGGGTCTGCTCGCCGGCGTTATCGCGGACGAGCACCCAGCCCTCGTCGACGTGGGTGACGATCGAGCCCATGTGCAGCTCCACACCCAGCTTCTCCAGCGCCCTGGCGGCCTTCTGCGACAGTTTGGGGCCGAACGAGGCCAGCGGTGCGCTGCCGCCGTCGAAGAGCAGCACCCGCGCGTCCTCCGGCTCGATGCCCCGGAACTCGGCGCGCAGCGTCTTGGTGGCGACCTCCCGGACCTGCCCCGCGAGCTCCACGCCGGTCGGGCCGCTGCCCACGAGCACGAATGTCAGGAAGGCGCGGCGTTCCTGCGGGGTCAGCGCAGTCTGGGCCATCTCGAACGCGCCGTAGACCCGGCGGCGGATCGCGAGCGCGTCGGAGATCGTCTTCATGCCCGGCGCCCAGCGGGCGAACTCGTCATGGCCGAAATAGGACTGCCGGACCCCGGCGGCCACGATGAGGTCGTCGTAGCCGTACTCGATGCGGTCGCCGCCGACCCGCCGGGCGATGACCCGGCGGGCGGCAGCGTCGAAATCGACGACCTCGGCCATCACGCAGTCGACGTTGTTGTGCTTCTTCAGCAGGTCACGCAGCGGGCTGGCGATCTTCCCCTCAGACAGGATGCCGGTGGCGCACTGGTAGAGCAGCGGCTGGAACACATGGTGCTGGGAACGGTCGATGACCGTCACCGAGACGTTGCTGCGTTTCAGCGCGCGCGCCGCGAACAGCCCGGCGAACCCGCCGCCCACGATCACCACGCGGCGCTGCCCGGATGGGCGCTGCCCGGATGGGCGCTGCCCGGATGGGTCTGTCATCGGATGCTCCGGTCCCTCGCTCAGCCAGCCGGGTTGTGCCAGGTATCCCGGTTGGCCAGCAGCCGGTCGGCTTCCTTCGGCCCCCAGCTGCCCCTGGCGTAGGGATGCACGGGGGTGGCGTCGCCGAGCACCGGGTCAACGACCTCCCACGCCGCGTCGACGGTGTCCTGCCGGGCGAACAGCCAGCGGTTCCCGTCCAGGGCGTCGCCGATCAGCCGGTCATAGGGCCGCTGGTCCGCCCCCGGCTCCCCGGAGAAGTTCAGCTCCTCGGGCTGCGGCTCCAGCCCGGCGCCCGGCTTCTTGCCGGCCAGCTGGAAGCTGACCGCGGTTTCCGGCCAGCACCGGAACCGCAGCGAGTTGGCCACGGCGAACGGCTCGATCCCGAACACGTCATGCGGCGGCCGCCTGAACCGGATTTCGACCTCGGTCGCGGTGACCGGCATGCACTTGCCGGCCCGGATCAGGATCGGCACGTCTGCCCAGCGCCAGCTGTCAGCGGCGAGCCGGACCGCCACGTAAGTCTCCGTGGTCGACCTCGAATCGACGCCGGCCACCTGGTGGTAGCCCTCGTACTGGCCACGGACCGTTTCCTCGGGGGTCAGCGGCCGCAGCGCCTTGACCACCCGCGCCTTGGCATCCCGCCAGGAGGCCAGGCGCGGCCCGTCGGGCGGCTCGGCCAGCACCGTGGCCAGCACCTGGAGCATGTGGTTCTGTACCACGTCCCGGATGGCGCCGGTGCGGTCGTAGAACCTGCCGCGGTCCGAGACGTCGAACGCCTCGGCCATGGTGATCTGGATGCGCTCCACGTACGTCCGGTTGAGCAGCGGCTCGAGCACCGAGTTGGCGAACCGGACGAAGAGCACGTTTTCCACCGGATCAAAGGCCAGCCAGTCGTCCACCCGGAAGATCGCCTCTTCCGGGAAGTACATGTGCATGGTGTCGTTGAGCTGCCGCGAGCTGGCCAGGTCGGTGCCGAACGGCTTCTCCACCATCACCCGCGCGTCCTTTGTCCGCCCGGCCGTGGCGATGCCCTGCGCGATCCGCCCGAACAGCAACGGCGGCACCTCGAGGTAGTACAGGACCCGGCTGCCCGTCCCGATGGCGTCCGACATCGACCTGTAGGTGGCATCGTCGCCCAGGTCCCCGTCGACGTACCGCAGCAGCCCGAGCATCTTCTGCGCCGCCGGGCTATTGGGGTTCATGTGGTTGAGCTGCAGCGAGGCGACCGCGTAGTCGCGGAACTGCGGCAGCCCCCAGCCGCTCTTGGCGACCCCGATGACCGGCACGTTGAGCACGCCCCGCTGCACCAGGCCCACCAGCGCCGGGAACGTCTCCAGCTTGGCCAGGTCACCGGTCGCGCCGAAGATCACCAGCGCGTCGACGTCGTTAGCCGCCATACCAGCTCCTCACCCGGGCCGCCTGTCGCTGCGGCCATCAGATCGCGGCCGGGCGCTGCCGGCATCACTCGAAACGGGTGAAGGCAGCATGCGGCCCTGCTCCAGCACTTATGCTTTCCTCGGCCGCCGCGCACGTCCCCGCAGAACTCGCGGCCGGGAAGCGACCAGGCGCATTGTCCACAGCAGAAGGCAGCCAGCGGCCAGCCGTCCTAGACGCGGCCGGCTTCAGCGCCCTGTACCGGCGGCTGCGCGACGCGTCAGACTGGGGGGCGGCCGACCGGCGCGGCGCGCTGAACTACATCACGCCGCGGCAGGTGCTCGCCGCGGTGAATGAGATCCGGCTCGGCCGCCAGGCGAGCCTGGCCGCACCCGTGGCAAGCGGCGTGACGGCGGACAACCCGGAGCCGGCCATCCATCAGATGACCAGCCCGGCCGGGGACCAGGCTGATCCGACGGGACTGTCGTTCGCCATGGACCGGCTGGCCATGAACGTGCACGGCAATGCCGATAGTCACATGGACGCGCTGTGTCATGTCATCTACCGCGCCGGCCTGTACAACGGGGTGGACGCGGGCACCGTCACCGCCGCCGGAGCGGCGCAGCTGTCCATCGAGGTGGCCCGCGACGGGGTCGCCGGCCGCGGCGTCCTGCTCGACATCCCGAGGCTGCGCAAGGTTCCCTGGCTGGAGCCAGGTGAGCACGTCACCGCCGATGACCTCATCGCGGCCGAGGCCGCGCAGCAGGTCCGCGTGGGCCAGGGCGACCTGCTCTTCGTCCGGGTGGGCCACCGCCGCCGACGGACCGAGCTCGGCCCCTGGGACACCGCCCATGCGCGGGCCGGACTGCATCCCGCCGCACTGGAATTCGTCGCGGACCGGAAGGTCGCGGTGGTCGGCAGCGACAGCAACAACGACACCACCGCCAGCCTGGCCGAGGGCGTCGAATTTCCGGTGCACGTGCTCGCCATCAACGCGATGGGCGTGCACCTGCTCGACTACCTGCAGTTCGACGATCTTGTCCCGCTCTGCGAGGAGGCAGGCCGCTGGTCGTTCTTCTGCGTGATCGCGCCGCTGCGGCTGGTCCGGGGAACAGGGTCACCGGTCAACCCCATCGCGGTCCTGTGATGCCCGCCAGGCCTCCTATCCGGCTGGCGGGGCGCCCGCGCCGGGAGTCGTGATCGGCCCGGAGGGGACGCCGTCCGGCGCGCCCTGCGGGGCTGGCGACAGGAAATCCTTCCTGCTGACGCGCCGCCGGAACACGTAGTAGGTCCAGGTCTGGTAGGCCAGCACGAACGGCAGGAAGATGATGACGACGATCGTCATGACCTTCAGCGAGTACGCGCCGGACGCCGTGTTGTGCACCGTGAGGTTGTACGCCGCGCTGGTACTGGACACCATCACGTTGGGGTACAGGCCGGTGAAGATCGACAGGATGCAGGCCGCCATCGTGACCGTGGTCGCGGCGAACGCGAAGCCTTCGTGGTGCTCCCAGACCAGCCAGACGGCCGCGATGACGGCAAGCACAGCCAGCAGCTCAACCGGGCTGAGGAAGAAATTGCTGCCGGACGTCACGTTCGTCCAGATGACGAACGCCACGACGGCGGCGCCCGTCAGCGGGGCCACCCGGCGGGCCAGGCGGCCGGCCCGGTCGCGCATGTCGCCGGTGGTCTTCAGGGACAGGAAGGTCGCGCCGTGCAGCAGGCAGATCAGCACCAGGGTGACCCCGGTGAGCAGCCCGTACGGCTGCAGCAGGTCCCAGAATGACCCGGTGTACTGCTGGCTGGAATTGATCGGCAGCCCGTGCAGCAGGTCGCCCAGGGCCACGCCGACCAGCAGCGGGGCCAGCAGACTCCCCGCGGTCAGCAAGACGTCCCAGGTGCGGCGCCAGCGCAGCGCGTCGCGCTTGCCGCGGAACTCGAAGGACATGCCGCGGACGATCAGCGCCGCCAGCAGCAGCACCAGCGCGAGGTAGAAGCCGGAGAACATCGTCGCGTACCAGCCGGGGAACGCGGCGAACATGGCGGCCCCGGCCACGATCAGCCAGACCTCATTGCCATCCCACAGCGGCCCGATCGTGTTGATGGCCGCCCTGCGGCCCGCCTCATCCCTGCCGACAGCGCCGTGCAGCATGCCCACGCCGAAGTCGAAGCCCTCGAGGATGAAGAAGCCGGTCCACAAGACCGTGATGACGATGAACCAGAACGGGATGAGATTGTTCATCGTGACCTCAATACTGGACGGCCGGCACCGGCGCGTCCGCGTCGGCCTCGGCGCGGGCGGGCGGGAGCTGCTCGCGTGAGTACTTGAGCATCAGCAGCAGGTCCACCGTCCCGAGGACTCCGTACAGCAGGACGAACGCGACCAGGCTGATCACGATGGAGGTGGTGCTGACCGACGGCGAGACGCCGTTCTTCGTCAGCATGATTCCCTGCACGATCCACGGCTGCCTGCCGCTCTCGGTCAGCAGCCAGCCGGCGGTGTTCATCAGGAACGGCAGCACCGCGGCCCATACCGCCACCCACAGGAACAGCCGGGACGTCGCCAGTGTCTTGCGCCGGATCAGCCACAGTCCCCACAGTGCCAGCAGGAAGACCGCGACTCCCAGGTACGCCATCACCCGCATGGACCAGTACTGGATGAAGACGTTCGGCACGTAGTAGCCGGGCCCGTACTTGCTGACGTACTGCGACTGCAGCGGGGTCAGGCCGATGACCTTGCCGTTCCAGTGGTTGGTCGCCAGCAGCGACAGCAGGTGGGGGATCTGCAGGATCTGGGTCGGCGTGTGGTCGTCGTTGCCGCCGCCGATCTGGATGAGCGAGAACGAGCACGGCTGGCAGGTGGTCCACTGCGCCTCGGCAGCCGCGATCTTCATCGGCTGGTACTTGGCCTCGATCACGCCGAGCTCATCGCCGACCAGCATGGTGAACAGGATCGCCGGGACCAGGACGACGAGCGCGAGCCTGGCCGACCGGCTGAACACCTCCCGGTCCCCGCCGTGCCGCAGCTGCCACGCTGACACCGCCAGCATCACGGTCGCCCCGGTGACCAGCGACGCGAGCAGGACCTTCGCATATCCCCAGACGAACACCGGGTTGGTCAGCACCGCCCAGATGTCGTTCAGCTGCGGCATGTGGGTCTTCGGGCTCGTCGTGTAGCCGACGGGATGCTGCATCCACGAGTTGGCCGCCATGATGAACGCCGCCGACAGGACGGTGCCGAGCGAAACCAGCCAGATCGTCGCCAGGTGCACCCGCCGCGAGAGCTTGTCCCAGCCGAACAGCCACAGCCCCAGGAACGTCGATTCCAGGAAGAACGCGGCCAGGCCCTCCATCGCCAGCGGCGCGCCGAAGACGTTGCCGACCAGGCGGGAGTACGCCGACCAGTTCATCCCGAACTGGAACTCCTGCACCAGGCCGGTCACCACGCCGATCGCGACGTTGATGACCAGCAGGGTGCCGAAGAACCTGGTCAGCCGCAGATACTCGTCGCGCTTGCTGCGGTACCAGGCGGTCTGCAGCAGCGCGGTGAGGAAGGCCAGACCGATGGTTATCGGGACGAAGAGGAAATGGTTGATCGACGTGAACGCGAACTGCCACCGCGCGAGATCGACATTCGTCATCTACTCCCCCAGGTCAGGAAGGCCTTCCGGGCGGCGCTGCTGGTCTCGCGGCGGCGCTCGACGGGGCGTTCGCTGCCTTCCGCGACGTCGGCATCGTGCTGCATGCCGGCCAAGTTTTTGCGGCGAGGTGTCGGGCATGGGCTGGCCGGCGCATGGCACGGCAGGAGCCGGCGGGTCAGGTCAGGACCCCCCGTCCTGGCGCGCCGAGACCCCGTCCTGCCAGGCGGCGGCGCCGGCCGACGCGGCGTTCTTGGCCTGCGCCCACTTCATCTTCGCCAGCTCGGCCGGCGGCACGTCCATTTCCCTGATCCACCGGCGGGTCGCCGCGAGCAGGTGCGAGCCGCCGACCGCCAGGCCCGCCAGGGCGATCAGGGTGCCGGCCCCGACGAGCACGGCGCCGGCGATCAGCGGGCCGGTCCTGAGTTCTGGCCAGCTGTTGCTGTTCTGCGAGCTTCTAGACATGGCACCGTCCTGGACGTTGGTCGTTGAGCGTTACTGTCGCCGCCGGTCAGACGCCGCGCATCATCCTCCGGGGGTGATTGCCCGGGTTCGGTGCGGCCAGTCCAAGCCTAAGCGCCAGCCGGGCCGGCCCGCCGGACCGGGCGGCGCCGGGGGGGCGAAACGAGCAGCGAGAGCGCCGCCAGGATCGCCGCCACGACGGCGGTGCCGCCGAAGATGGCCGACAGGCTCAGGCCGGCGTGCTGCAGCGGGCCGACGCCGAACGCCGCGACGCCGTAGCCGAGCTGGTAGCAGGCGATGACTCCGCCGGCCACCGCCGCGGAGATCGCCGTCAGCTCCTCCTCGCCGAAGCTGATCGTCAGCGGCAGCAGCGCCGAGCAGCCCAGGCCCGCCAGCCCGAAGACCGCGATTCCGGCCGCAGCGGCATGTGCCGGCAAAGCATCCACCAAAACGAAAGATCCCGCCAGCACCAGCGGCAGCAGGTGGTAAGTGACCCGGGCGGGCAGCCAGCGGTCGACGAGCGCGAACAGCACCCGTCCAGCGGTCACCATCCCCCAGAATGCCGCCAGCGCGATCGAGGCCTGCGCCGCCGACGCTCCCAGCCCTCTGGTCATCTCCAGCTGGGACCAGTTGCCGTTCATCGTCTCGCAGATGCCGTAAGCCACGGCGAATGCCGCGTAGATCCAGAACCGGGCCGGTACGCGCCGCCTGCCCGGCTGTCCCGCCGGGCTGCCCGGTGCCGCCGCGCGCAGCGGCAGCCGCAGGCTGACCGCGATCAGCGCGACCAGCAGCACCGCCGACAGGACCGGCAGGCCCCACCAGGACCCGAGGCCGACGAACACAGCCACGAACACCGGCGCCAGCACGGTGCCAAGGCCCAGCAGCGCGTTCAGCACCAGCACCGAGCTGTCGACGCTGGCCGGGTGAAAGGCCGACGCGTAAGTGTTCAGCACCGGGACGGTCAGGCCGAAACCCGCCCCGAGGAACGCCGTCGCCACCAGCAGCAGCGGGTAGGCGGCCGAGTGATCGGCCTTGACCACAGCGCTGGCCAGGAGCAGCCCCATCGACAGCAGGCTCAGGGCCAGGCCCAGCAGGTAGACCCTTTTCGCGGTAATCCGCCGGGCCAGCGCGGCGCCGATCAGCGATCCCGCGATGGCCGTCACCACCTGGGGCAGGAACATGTCCCCGTACTGGACGGCGGACAGCCCGTACTCGCTCTTGTCGGTGAAGATGGTGCTGGCAGCGGGAAACGTGACCAGCACGATGCCCTGCACCAGCCCGGCGGCGTTGACGACCGCGCTCTCGGCTCTCGAGGCCACAGGCATGCTCCGGTAGGTCGAGTTCGGCGATCAGCCGGCCCGCTGCGGCGCGCCGCGGCTAGAGCTTCGCAGCCAGGCCGCGGGCTCATTTCGAGGTCACCCGGCGCGCATGATGCGCTGGCGCGCCCCGAACCGCCATAGTAAGGCTGTGACTGAACACTATGACGTCATCATTGTGGGCAGCGGCGCGGGCGGTGGCACGCTGGCGCACACGCTGGCCCCGTCGGGCAAGCGGATACTGCTGCTCGAACGGGGCAACTTCCTGCCGCGCGAGATTCAGAACTGGAACCCGGGACCGGTATTCGTGGACGGGAGATACATCTCGCCCGACCCCTGGTTCGACGCCGACGGCAAGGCGTTCCAGCCGCAGGTGCATTACTACGTCGGCGGGGCCACGAAGCTGTACGGGGCGGCGCTGTACCGGCTGCGCCCCGAGGATTTCGCCGAGGTCCGGCACGCTGACGGGCTGTCGCCGGCGTGGCCGGTGAGCTATGACGACTTCGAGCCGTGGTACACCAGGGCCGAGTGGCTCTACCAGGTGCACGGAATCCACGGCGAAGATCCCACCGAGGGCCGCTGCTCGAGACAGTACCCGTGGCCGCCGGTGTCGCACGAGCCGCGAGTCCAGGAGATCTCCGACGCGCTCGCGGCCGGCGGCTACCATCCGTTCCACGCGCCGTGCGGCATCCTGCTGAACGAGGCAGACCGCCCGCTCAGTGCGTGCGTCCGGTGCGCCTGGTGCGACGGCTACCCGTGCCTGGTGCATGCCAAGTCCGACGCCGACATCATCGCGGTGCGCCCGCTGCTGGACCAGCCGAACGTGACCCTGCTGGTGAACGCGGAGGCGCAGCGCCTGGAGACAGACCCGTCCGGCCGGACGGTCAGCCGCGTGCAGGTCAGCCGCGCGGGCAGCCAGGAATTTTACAGCGGCGACATCGTGGTGGTCTCGGCCGGGGCCGCCAACAGCGCCAGGATCCTGCTCCGGTCCGCCTCCGATCAGCACCCGGCCGGCCTGGCGAACGGGTCCGACCAGGTAGGCCGCAATTACATGTACCACAACAGCAAGGCCATCGTGGCGCTCGACAAGGAGCGCAACGACACGGTATTCCAGAAGACGCTCGGCCTGAACGACTTCTACCTCGCCGGGAACGGACGCCAGTGGCCCCTGGGCAACATCCAGATGCTCGGGAAGTCCAACGCGCTGGCGATGAAGGGCGAGGAGCCCAAGCTGACCAAGCTGGCCCCGAAATGGAGCCTGGAGGAGGTCGCCCGGCACGCCGTCGACTTCTGGCTCACCACCGAGGACGTGCCCAAGCCGGACAACCGGATCACCGTCGACCGCGACGGGCACGTGCACCTGGCCTACCAGCAGACCAACGACACCGAGGCGGACGGGCTGTACCACGAGCTCAGGAAGGTGTTCAACCACATCGGCATCGCCGCCCACCACGTGCTGTCCAAGAACTTCTACGCCAGCATGGACGTGCCCGTGGCCGGCGTTGCCCACCAGTCGGGCACCTGCCGGTTCGGCACCGACCCGGCCAGCTCGGTGCTCGACGTCAACTGCAAGGCGCACGAGCTCGACAACCTGTACGTGGTGGACACCAGCTTCTTCCCGAGCATCGGAGCCGTGAACCCGGCGCTGACCGCGATGGCCAACGCGATCCGGGTCGGCGAGCACCTCCTGGAGCGAATGGCATGAAAGGTGATGGCATGAGCCGCACGGGGAAGCCTGGCTGGCTCTGGATCGGCGCGGCGGTCCTGGCCGCCGGGTGCGGCTCGTCCGGCACCACGGCCGCGTCCAGTCCCGCGCACGCGTCCAGTTCCGCCCATCCGTCCGCCTCGGCGACGGCGTCGATGTCGGCTATCTGCGGCGACGTGGCGAACCTGCGCGCATCGCTGCAGAAGCTCGAGCACATGACGCCCAGCAGCGCGTCAGTTTCCGGGCTGACCACCGATGTGCAGGCCATCAAGACCTCGCTGACGAAGCTCACCAGCGACGCCGGCAGCCAGCTGCAGGCGCAGACCAGCGACCTGAAATCCGCGCTGAACGGGCTGAAGAGCGCCATGGGAAGCCTGGGCCAGAGCCCGAGCGCGACGTCGATCAAGGACGTCACGACCGCTGCGAGCGGCGTGGCGACGGCAGGCCGCAATCTCGAGGCCAAGGCGAAATCGATCTGCCATTAACCGCGGCAGCAGGCCGCGGGCCGGCCGGAGCGGCCCGGGCGGCCGGACTGAGGGAAGGAGCGCGCGGTGTCCAGCACGGCGTCCGCCGGCGTGACTTCCCGCTATCCGAACATCAGCGATCATGGCCTGATCGGCGACCTGCAGACCGCCGCGCTCGTGAGCACCGACGGAATCGTCGACTGGTTCTGCTGTCCGCGGTTCGACTCGCCCAGTGTGTTCGCGTCCCTGCTGGACGCCGACCGGGGCGGGCATTGCCGGATCGCTCCCGACCGCGGCGACTACGTCAGCCGCCAGCTGTACCTCCCGGACACCGCGATCCTGGTGACCCGGTTCATGACCCCGGACGGAGTCGGCGAGGTGTACGACTTCATGCCCGTGATCGAAGGGGAACCGACGGAAAGCCACCGGCTGGTCCGCAACATCCGGGTCGTGCGGGGCACCATGCGGTTCGCGATCGACATCCAGCCGCGCTTTGACTACGGCCGGACGCCGCACAAGCTCGAGCTGGCCGAGCGGGGCGCGGTGTTCCGCAGCCGGGCCCTGCGGCTGGCGGTGCACGGCATCGCGCCGCCGAATACCTCGCCGCACGACGTGGGACTCAGCATGCAGCAGGATTCCGGCGGACTGCGGTGGACCCGGACCCTGCGGGAGGGCGAGATCGGCGGCGTGATGCTGGAGTCGATGGGCGGACAGCCCCGGCTCCTGTCACCCGACGAGGCGCAGCAGATGGCCGACGACACCGCCAGGTTCTGGAAGGACTGGCTGCACCACTCGACCTACCGGGGCCGCTGGCGCGAGATGGTCACGCGCTCCGCGATGACGCTCAAGCTGATGACCTACGCGCCCACCGGCGCGCCGGTCGCGGCGCCGACCGCCGGGCTGCCCGAGCAGCCCGGCGGAGAGCGCAACTGGGATTACCGGTACACGTGGATCCGGGACGGCTCCTTCTCCATCTACGCGCTGCTCGGCCTCGGCTTCGCGGAGGAGGCCGCGGCGTTCGGGACCTGGCTCAAGGACCGCGCGACCGAGCAGGCCGGCCGGGACTCCGGCCCGCTGAAGATCATGTACCGGGTCGACGGCACTTCTGGCCTGACGGAGGAGACGCTCGATCATTTCGAGGGCTGGCGCGGTTCCAGGCCGGTGCGGATCGGCAACGGCGCCGCCGACCAGCGGCAGCTGGACATCTACGGCGAGGCGATGGATGCCGTCTCGCTCGCTGACGCCCACGGCGTCCAGCTGTCGCACGAGGGGTGGCTGTCCGTCGCTGACATGATGGGCTGGCTGTGCGAGCACTGGGACGAGCCGGAGGAGGGCATCTGGGAGACCCGCGGCGGCCAGCAGGATTTCACCTACGGCCGGTTCCAGGCCTGGGTCGCCCTGGACCGGGCGATCCGGCTGGCGCAGCGCCGCGGGCGCCCGGCGGACCTGACCCAGTGGACCACCGAGCGGGACCGGATCTACAACCAGATCATGCGGCGCGGCTGGAACCCGAAGATCGGCGCCTTCACCCAGCACTTCGACACCGAGGTCCTGGACTCCTCGCTGCTGCTGATGCCGCTGATGGGCTTCGTCGCCCCGCGCGACCCGATGTGGCTATCGACGCTGCAGGCGATGGACCGCGAGCTGGTCTCCGACAGCCTGGTCTACCGCTACAACCCCAGCGCCTCCCCCGACGGCCTGGCCGGCAATGAGGGCACCTTCTCGCTCTGCACCTTCTGGTACGTGGATGCTCTCGCCCGCGCCGGGCGGCTCGACGACGCGAGGCTGACGTTCGAGAAGATGCACACCTACGCCAACCACCTCGGGCTGTTCTCCGAGGAGATCGGCAGCACCGGCGAGCAGCTCGGCAACTTCCCGCAGGCATTCAGCCACCTGTCACTGATCAACGCCGCGATCAACCTCGACTACCAGCTCGACCATGGCGCCGGCTCGGTCGAGCACCTGCTGACGACGTCCTGACGGTGTCGTGACGGCCCGCCCGGCCGAGGCCCGGCCGGGCTGCGCGGGTCAGTCCCGCCGCGGGTCACAGAGCACGACGAGGGAGCGGGGGCCGACGGTGATGTGATCACCGGCTCCCCGGCCCGGCGCCGCGGCACTGCCGGGTGCCGCCGGGTCGTAGGTGTCCAGCTCGATGCGCCACGCCGCCTGCTCCCTGATGACCGGGAGGACGAACTCAAGGGGCTTCCACCACGCGTTCACCAGGACCAGGAAATCGTCATCGAGCAGCGGCGCGCCGTCAGCGGACCGGTCGGGGTCGTCGGATCCGTCCAGGTACAGCCCGATCGCCAGGGCGCTTTCGTCCGACCAGTCGTCGGCCGTCATTTCTGTGCCGCCGGGGGTGAACCAGCGCAATTCAGACGCCTGCGCTCCGCCCAGGAAACGGCGGCGGCGGAACACCGGATGTGCCGTGCGGAAGGCGGCAAGCTGCCTGGTGAAGTCGAGCAGCTGCGTGTCGGGCTGGGACCAGTCAAACCAGGAGACGTCATTGTCCTGGCAGTAGGCGTTGTTATTGCCACGCTGGGTCCGGCCGATCTCGTCGCCTCCCAGGAGCAGCGGGACGCCGAACGACAGCAGCAGGGTTGCCAGCATCGCCCGGGACTGGCGCGCCCGCAGGTCGAGGATGGCGGGATCACCGGTCGGGCCCTCCGCCCCGCAGTTCCAGGACCGGTTGTCGTTGGTCCCGTCAGTGTTCGACTCACCGTTGGCCTGGTTGTGCTTGTCGTTGTAGGAGACAAGGTCCCGCAGGGTAAAGCCGTCGTGGACGGTAATCAGGTTCACCGAGGCCGTGGGCCGGCGAGAGCCCGCGTAAAGATCCGCCGACCCGCAGAAGCGGGTGGCGAACTCACTGAGGCCGATGTGCTGGCTGCGCCAGAAATCGCGCATCGAGTCGCGGTACTTGCCGTTCCACTCGCGCCACCGCGGCGGAAACCGGCCAAGGTCGTAGCTGTCCCGCCGGCCGATATCCCACGGCTCGGCGATCAGCTTGGCCCCGGACAGCGCCGGATCCTGGGAGACCAGGTCGAAGAACGCCGCTGCCTGATCAAAGCGGTCATCCTGGCGGCCCAGCGTGCTGGCGAGATCGAAGCGGAAGCCGTCGACGTGCATCTCCGTCAGCCAGTAACGCAGCGAGTCCATGATCAGACGCAGCGTCACCGGATTGCCCGCGTTCAGCGAGTTGCCCGTGCCCGTCGTATCGACGTAGTAGCGCGGGTCGTCGTCGTCCAGACGGTAGTACGCGGGGTTGTCCAGGCCGCGGAAGCACAATGTCGCGCCGAGGTCACCGCCCTCGGCAGTGTGGTTGAACACGACGTCCAGCAGCACTTCGAGCCCTGCCGCGTGCAGCGCGTCCACCATTGCCTTGAACTCCGCGACCTGGCCGCCGCGCTTCCCCGCGCGAACCGCCGCCGAATAGCGCTGGTGCGGCGCGAAGTAGCCAATGGTGTTGTAGCCCCAGTAGTTCGTCAGCCCGCGCGCCACCACGGACGACTCGGGGACGTTTTCGTGCACCGGCAGCAGTTCGATCGCGGTCACGCCGAGGCCGGTCAGGTGGGCAATGGCCGCTTCGTGGCCCAGTCCGGCATAGGTCCCGCGCAGCTCGGGCGGGATCTCCGGATGGCGCATCGTGAAGCCCTTGACGTGCGCCTCGTAGATGATCGAGTCGGAGAACCTGTTCCGGCGCCGGGCGCCGTCGCGCCAGGCGAATGCCTCGTCGGCTATCACCAGGCTGCGCGGCATGCTGCCAGCGGAGTCCGCAGTGCTCGGCGCATCCGGGTCCCGGGCCGAGTACCCGAGCACCTCAGGGCCGAAGGTGACCGCTCCGCTGAACGCGCGCGCATAAGGGTCAAGCAGCAGCTTGGCCGGATTGCAGCGCAGGCCGCGCGCCGGATCGTAGGGCCCGGTGGCCCGGTAACCGTACGCCTGGCCCGCCCCGATCTCCGGCACGAAGCCGTGCCAGACGCCCGCGTCGCAGTCACGCAGCGGGATCTGCGTCTCCGCGCCGCCCTCGTCGAACAGGCACAGCACGATCCCGTCGGCGACGCCGGAGGCCACCGCGAAGTTGGCGCCGCCGTCGCGGACGGTGGCGCCCAGCGGGAACGGGTTGCCGGGCAGCGAGATCATGGCAGACCTGGCGCAGCGGTCATCGCCGGCGCTCCATGTCACTCTCCCGGACCACGTCGCCGGCCGAGCGGACCGCGCCGTGGCGACGGCGGATCACGTCGGCGATCAGCCCGGTCCAGCCGGTCTGGTGGGCGGCGCCGATCGCGGCCCCGTTGTCGCCGTGGAAGTACTCGCTGAAGATCAGGTTGTCCCGCCAGGCCGGGTCGTGCTGCATCCGCTCGGTCCCGCCGAAGCACGGCCGCCTGCCCTCCGGGCCGCGGGTGAAGATCGAGATGAGCCGGTCCTGCAGGTCGGCGGCGACCTTGTCCAGGGTGAGCTGGCTGCCCGACCCGGTCGGGTACTCGATGGTGAACTCGTCGCCGAAGAACCGGTGGTAGCGCTCCAGGGCGCTGATCACCAGGTAGTTCAGCGGGAACCAGAGCGGGCCGCGCCAGTTGGAGTTGCCGCCGAACATGGCCGTGGTGGACTCGGCCGGCTCGTAGTCGATGCTGGCCTGGATGCCCTCGACGTCGAGCACGTAGGGATGCTCGCGGTGATAGGCCGACAGGGCCCGCAGGCCATGCGGGGACAGGAACTCGCTCTCGTCGAAAAGCCTGGCGAACAGTTTCTCCAGCCGGCCCACGTCGGCCAGGTTGAGCAGCAGCCGGCGATCGCCGGGCTCACCGCGCAGCATGCCGACCTCGCTGAGCTTTTCCGGGTCCGTCAGGCCCCGGCGGCCGAGGAAGTCCGCGAAATGCTTGCCGACGATCAGCGACTGCCGCAGATCGCCCTCGCCGATGACCGCGGCCGCCAGGACCGGGATGATCCCGACCATCGACCGGACCCGCACCGAAATGGCCTGCCCGCTCGGCGTCACGAGCCTGTCGTAGTAGAGCCCGTCGGTCGCGTCCCACAGCCCCTGGTCCTCGAGCGCATCGCTGATGGCGGCGAAATGCTCCATGAACTTCAGGATAAGATCCAGGCCGGGCCGCTGGCCGGACCGGTTCAGGATCACGGCCATGGACGCCATCGCGATCGCGTAGAAGCCCATCCACCCGGTGGCATCGGACTGCTCCAGCACGCCGCCGACCGGCAGGTGCGAGCGGTCGATCGGGCCGATGTTGTCCAGGCCGAGGAAGCCTCCCTCGAACAGGTTGTTGCCCTCGGCGTCTTCGAGGTTGACCCACCAGGTGAAGTTGACCAGCAGCTTGTCGAAGATGCGGCTGATGAAGTTGATGTCGCGGGCGCCGTCGATCGCGAAGACCTCCACCGCGGCCCACGCCTGCACCGGCGGGTTCACATCACCGAAGTCCCATTCATAGGCGGGCAGCGCCCCGTTTGGATGCTGGAACCACTCCCGGCACAGCAAGATCAGCTGGTACTTGGCGAACGCCGGGTCCACATGCGCCAGCGCGACGGTGTGGAACGCCAGGTCCCACGCGGCGAACCACGGGTACTCCCACTTGTCGGGCATCGACATGATGTCGAACGAGTCGAAGTTGCGCCACCGGCAGTTCCGCCCGGTCAGGCGCTGCGGCGGCGGCTCCGGCTGGGTCGGGTCGCCGTCCAGCCAGCGGGCCACATCGTAGTAGTACAGCTGCTTGCTCCACAGCATTCCGGCGAACGCCTGGCGCATCACCATCGCCTCGTCCGCCGACGCGCCGGCCGGGGTCAGCTCGGCGTAGAACTCATCGGCCTCGGCCCGCCGCTGGGCGATCACCTCGCCGAACAGGGCGCCGAGGGGATCCTGCGCTTTCCCGCTGGCCGCCTTGGCCGGCGGTGTCCGCAGCCGCAGCCGCAGCTCGGCCGTCTCGCCCGGCCGGGCGCTCACCCGGTACCAGAACGCGGCCTTGGTGCCGGTGCGCTCCGGATTGACGGTGGCTGCCCCGCTTACCACGTGGTCGTTGATGCCGTCTTTCGGGTACGGCGTCACCGACGCGACGCCGAACAGCCGCTGGTCGTTCGTCTCGTTCTCGCAGAACACCGCAGCCGGCGGCTTCCCGTCCGGCCCGGGGCCGGCGATCAGCTCCAGCGGGCCCACGAACGGGTGGTCGATCCCGACCTCCGAATCGCCTACCGCCCGCATGGCCGGCCTGGGCTCGCCGGCCTTCCAGGACCAGGTGTTGCGGAACCACGCCGTCGGCAGCACGTGCAGCGTCGCGGGCTCCGGGCCCGCATTGGTCACCTGGATGCTCATCAGCAGGTCATCAGCGCTGGCCTTGGCGTAGTGCACCTCGACGATCCAGTACCTGTCGTCGTCGAACACCCCGGTATCCAGCAGCTCGTACTCGGGCTGCAGGCGGCTGCGCGACATGTTCTGGTCGATCAGGTCCTGGTACGGGAACGCCGCCTGCGGATAGTGGTAGCGCCACCGGTTCCACGCGTGGCTCGGAACCGCGTCCAGGTACCACCAGTAGTCCTTCACGTCCTCGCCGTGGTTGCCCTGAGCCCCGGTCAGGCCGAACGGCCGCTCCTTCAGGATCGGGTCCTTCCCGTTCCACAGCGCCAGGCCCAGGCACAGCCGCTGCTCCACGTCGCAGAACCCCGCCAGCCCGTCCTCCCCCCAGCGGTAGGCACGCGACCTGGCCTGATCATGCGGCAGGTTGTCCCACGCCTCGCCGTTCGCGCTGTAGTCCTCCCGGACCGTCCCCCACTGCCGCTCGCTCACATACGGCCCCCACCGGTACCACTCCCCCGCCTGCCGCAGCCCGTCCTCCGGCCGCCCGAACCCGGCCACCCGATCCCGCTCAGCACCCACTGCCGCCCCCTGTCCCCGCCATCACCGCAACGTCAGTATGTGGCATCCGGCCGGGGGATGTCAGCATGCTGCACCGACCCGGTGATCCGGCGCGATACTGACACGAGCTGTAATCCGCGGTCGGCCCGCTGCCTTTCCCCGCAGCCAGGCAGGATAGCCCATCACCTAAGCCAGGTGATGATTCCGGCCTGCCCGGCCCGCAGTTTTGGGAGCGGGTTTGGCTCTCCCCGGCTCTCAGGTTTGATGTGATCCCTGGCTTCTGCGACCTGCTGTTTTCAATGCGGACGGGCTGGTGCGCGGCGTAGCGTCTGGTGACGGACAGTGACGCAGCAGGCGACGCGCGGGGGCAGGGACGTTGG
>DATJZH010000013.1:0-2352 GCA_035499215.1 Streptosporangiaceae bacterium
TGGACGTCCGCGTCGGGACAGTCCGCACGGTGCTCGTCGAGGAAGAGCGCCGCTTCGGCGAGCTGCTGAAGCGCGGCCGCGTGGTCCTGTCCCGTGGCCGCTACGAAGCGCCACTGAGTGCGGAGCAGCTCAGCTACCTGCACGACACCCACGGGCTGCCGCCCGAGCTCGTCGCCGTGCTGCTGTCGGAGCCGCGGTAGCGGCGCCGGCTCGGCGCGATGGCATCACACTGGCCGCGCCCCCGGACCGCCGCGGCGGCGTCCGGCCGGCCGCGCCGCCGTCCGCTCGTTCAGCTGCCATTCAGCAAGCCTTATCAACCGGGCCGGCAGATCGTCATGCAGCCGTCATTCAAATGACGGATAACTGGCGGATCTCCGCCTACGCTGCTCTGTGCGCCATTGAGGTGGCATTCCGGTTGGCTCGGTACATCGCCAGAGCAAAGCCGGTCTGGGCAGCAGGCCGGCATATAACGGAAGCAGACACGCACATGAACCGCAAAGCGGAAGCAGACACGCACATGAACCGCAAAGCGGAAGCAGACACGCACATGAACCGCAAAGGAGCTTCGTATGCATGCACCGGGTAGATTCTGCGCCGTCGCTGCGGCGACGGCGCTGGTCACCTTAGGCGCCGCCGGGGTCGGCGGCGTCGCAGCCGCCGACAGCGGCCGGGCTGTGCAGGTCGGCGGCCAGAACGACAGCACGGTGACGCCAATCCAGCATCTGGTGGTGATCTTCGACGAGAACGTGTCGTTCGGCCACTACTTCGGCACGTACCCGTACGCGGCGAACCTTCCGGGGGAACAGGCCTGGCAGGCCAAGCCGGGCACGCCGGCCGTCAACGGCCTCTACAGCAGCGAGACCGCCAGCGGCCCGACCGGACCGCTGCTGACCAGCAACCCGAACCTGTCGAACCCGCTGCGGCTGAGCCCCAGCCAGCCGATGACGTGCGACCAGGACCACGACTACACGGCTGAGCAGAACGCGGCGGATCACGGCGCCGAGGATCTTTACCCGCAGAACACCGGCAAGGGCGTGACCCTGGATAAATGTCTCGCCGGCCTGACCTACAAGGGCGCACCCGAGCCCGTGCCAGCGGGCGCCAGTTCCAACTACGCCGTCATGGACTATTACGACGGCAACACCGTGACCGCGCTGTGGAACTACGCGCAGCACTACGCGATGAGCGCCAACGCCTTCGGCACGACCTACGGGCCGTCAACCCCCGGCGCGCTCAACGTGACCGCCGCGCAGACCTATGGCTCGATCTGCGGCCCGTCGTCGGCAACCATCAACGACTCGGCCTGCACCGGACCGCCCGGCTACAACTCGGCAGACGTCGCATCTTCCGGCATCACGACCAGCGCCAGCGGTCCGACCCCGGTCGCCAGCCAGCCGCCAGCGGGGCCCGGCACGACCTACAGCGACGCCGATCCCAGCTACGACATCTGCTCCTACCTGCCCGCCTCAGACGGCGGCGACGGGGATACCCCGGCGAGCACGCTGACGATGGGCGGCAACAACATCGGCCAGGAGCTCACCAGCTCGAACATCACCTGGGGCTGGTTCGAGGGCGGCTTCGACAACGGCTACGTGCCCGGCCACGGCACCCCGCCGACCACGGCGCAGATCTGCTCGCAACGGCACGAGAACGCGGGCGGCAGTTCAGTGGTCGACTACATCCCGCACCACGAGCCGTTCCAGTACTTCGCCTCGACCGCGAATCCGATGCACCTGCCGCCAACGTCGGTGGCGGCCGTGGGCCACAGCGACCAGGCGAACCACCAGTACGACACAGGCGACTTCTGGGCCGCGGCCGACGCAGGCGGCCTGCCGTCGGTTTCCTACCTCAAGGCGCCCGGCTACCAGGACGGCCACGCCGGCTACTCCGACCCGCTGGACGAGCAGACGTGGCTGACCGACACCATCAACCACCTTGAGTCGCTGCCGACCTGGAAGTCCACCGCCGTCGTTGTCACCTGGGACGACTCCGACGGCTGGTACGACAGCATCCTGGGCCCGCTTCTCACCCAGTCGCAGACGTCGCTCGACTCGCTCACCGGGACCGGTACGTGCGGGTCCCAGCTGAAGCAGGTACCGGTCACCTCGGCCGGCCAGCCGGAGCAGGGCAGATGCGGCGTCGGGCCGCGGCTGCCGTTCCTGGTGATCTCCCCGTTGGCGAAGCCGAACTTCGTCAGCAGCTCACTGATCGACCAGAGCTCGGTGGTGAAGTTCATCGAGTACAACTGGCGGCTTCCGGCCCTCGGCAACGGCGCGGCGGATGATGCCGCCGGCTCCATCCTGCCGATGTTCAGCTTCAGCGGCAGGCCGAACCCGCCGCTGTTCCTCGACC
>DATJZH010000014.1:0-2809 GCA_035499215.1 Streptosporangiaceae bacterium
AGCGAGGCACCTTCGAGCGCCGCCGCCTCGGCGAGTTCGGCCCGCACGGGACGCGGCAGCGGCGGCCCGGTGAACGGCCGCCTGCTCGTATGCCGGCGGCCGATGGCCGCGTGCAGGTCGCGCTCGCCGCAGCGAAGCTGACGGTGTCCGGCGAGCCGGACGGTGGCCAGCCAAAGGGGATCCGCCGGTGATGGCAGCAGCCGGACAACCGGCTCCGCTCCCCAGCAGGCCGCCGCGAGCCGCAGATTGAGCAGTGCCGCGCCGCACGCGATGTACACGGCCCGGCCCAGCGGATCAGCATGCGCCAGTCCCCTGGACGGGTCCGCGTGTATCGCGACGACCTGGCCGGCCAGGCTGACGACGAATCGCCACGGCTGAGTGTTGTGCAGGGACGGTGCCGCCGCGGCCGCCTCGACGAGCCGCGCCGCCGATTCCGGGGAGAGTGCCGTGCCGTTCATGGGACCGTTCCGAAGCCTCCTGCGGGATGCCGGTCATCCTGCCGCCACAGTCGCGGCCGCCGGCTGGCCGGTGGCAGGGCCGTTGGTCCTGCGCGCGGTCATTGCTTCCAAGCTGGCGGGATGCCGGGCTGCCGAACGGGCACATCGGCTGGCGCGTCAGGTTTCTGCGATGTCTGGCCCCGGCCGGCCGGAGCTCGGCCGGCCGGGGCATCGCCATCCGGGGCCGGACCCGCCGGGTGCGCAGCCCCGGTCCCGGCATCCCCGGTCCCGGCATCCCCGGTCCCGGCATCCCCGGTCCCGGCATCCCCGGTCCCGGCATCCCCGGTCCCGGCAGGCCCTGCCGAGGCATTCCACGAGCGCCAGACCAGGCGGTGGACCGGGATCAGCCGCGGGATGTCCCGCAGGCCGGGGATGAACGGGACCAGCAGCAGCAGCAGCGTGGCCAGGCCGGTCATGTAAACGGCGATCATGTCGATGTTGGCCGAGTTGGTCCAGCCCGGAACCTGGTACCACAGCGTGTACAGCCACAGCCACGGCTGGCCGGGGTAGCTGCCCGTCTCGTTCATCACGCCCCACTGCGAGCCGGTGAGGTTCAGCGCCGTGGCCTTGTTGACGAAGTAGGCCCCGTCCTCGATGAACAGCAGCGGCTTGGTGTAATTCGTGCCGTAGAACGTCTGCTGGTTGATCAGGTCGGCGTCCAGCGCGCCGCTGCGCGCGAGGCTCAGCTCGCCGGCCATCAGTGCCGGGACGGGCCCGTCGCTGGCGGCGGGAATGACCGGGGTCCCGTTGACGAACTTCACCTTTGTCTCGGCGCTGGCGTAGGCGTTGGCCCACTTCAGCCGCTGGGCGGCGGACGCCGACTTGTACCTGGCCAGCGGGGCGGCGATGGCCGGGTCCGTGGCCGCAAGCTTCGACAGCGGCCCCAGGACGAAGTCCTGGGCAGCGTTGACCGGCAGGGTCACGCCGGGGATCTTGGCCGGCGCGAACAGCAGGCTCTGCGTGCTGCCGCTCTGGGTGTTGTAGGGCGGGCCGTAGGTCGCGGTCTCGCTCGTCCCGTTCAGCTCCGTGGCGGCGGCCGCCAGGAAGTCGGCGGGAGCGAGCTTCGCCCAGGTGGCGACCGTGACCGGCGGGTCGTTCGGCGAGGAAAGCAGCCCGGCCAGGCCCGCGGTCAGCGCCAGCACGATCACCGACGCGATCGTGCCCTCCTTCAGGATGTCGTAGCGCCGGTTCGGGCCTCGCCACGGGGCGGCGTCGGCCGCGCGCTGGGCCTTCCGGTCCCGCCACGTGACGCGCTTGGGCAGCGGGTGGGCGACACCGCGGACGCGGACGAGCAGGACGTGCGCGCCGACGATGGCGACGAGCACGATCGGGATGAGCACCACGTGCCACAGCAGCATCTGGCCGACATTCATCACGTTGAAGAACGCGCCGACGCCCACCGAGTTGAAGGCGTCCTTGCCGCTGGTGGAAATCCACTGCGAGTCGAAGTTCTGCTGCGACAGGTAGCCGGTGAAGCACTCGACGATGGAGGCCGCGAAGGCGACCACGCCGGTGGTCCAGGTCAGCGCCCGGCGGCCGCGCCAGGCTGCCATCCAGAATTTGCCCCACAGGTGGATGACCAGCAGGGCCATGAACAGCTCGACGCTCCACAGGTGCAGGCTGTTGAAGAAGTGCCCGACCGGGTTGGCATGCCACCAGTCCGCCCCGCCGAGGGCGATCGCGAACCCGGACGCGATCGCCACCCCGAGCGCGGCGATGGACGCGACGCCGAACACGTAAATCCACGATGCCACGTAGGCGGGCTGCTCGTCGGGCAGCATCTTGCTCGGCGGAAGCGACCTGAGCCAGCGGCGCCGCAGCCGGTAAGTCCACATCCGGGCGGTCTGCGGATCGGCGGCCGGCTCGTCCGCGGACGCGCCGTCCGGGGCCTCGCCGCCAGTCCGGGCGGTCTGCCCGCCGTGCGCCCTGGGGAACGGCAGCAGCAGCGCCGCGCCGAAGATGACGACCATGACCGCGATCAGGACCAGGTTCGCCACCGTCACCTGGAAGATCGACCAGTGCACCAAGGTGCTCGGGCTGTTCAGGCTGACGGCCAGCGGACCGGCGTGCGAGAGGGCGGCGGATCTCATCTGCAGCTCCAGTTATCCGGGAGTCAGTTTCAGCGGCAATCGAGCCGCGGTGGCGCGGGAGCCGTCGCGATCGGCCCGCGAGCGGCCGCCAGCTTGCTAGCGGATCCGGGCCTGGCGAGCACGCCTCACGGTCGTTGCCCGGACCACCGCGGTTCCACGGCCAGCCAGGCCGCATCCCAGGCGGCAAGCCGCCGCTTGTCGAGCACGTACTGGATCAGCAGC
>DATJZH010000015.1:0-11962 GCA_035499215.1 Streptosporangiaceae bacterium
GGGGCGTCAACCAGCTGATCGTGGACGAGATCGAGGCCGCCGGTGCTACCGACCTTGAGCTCAGGTTTGACCGGCGTGCCACGCTTGCAGGCTGGTATAGGAGTTCCAAAGCGTGGGACCTGCTGGTTCTCCAGCGTGGGAAGCCGATCCTGGCGGTTGAGTACAAATCGATGGCAGGCAGCGTCGGAAACAACCTGAACAACCGGGCCGACGAAGTGTTCGGCATCGCAGAGGACGCACGGCAGGCTGAGGTGCGTGGCATCCTGCCGCCAAACTTGCGCCGCGCCTACATCTACCTGCTAGAAGTGACCCCAAGTGTCCAGCGGCCCGTCAGCATCGGTAACCCGGCCGGTAATCCGGACCCGATCTTCCACGGCGCGTCATACCTCGACCGGGTAGCGATCATGTGCGAACGAATGCGCGGCACCGGGCTGTACCACCTCGTCTGGGCAATTGGTGTGTTTCGCAGTCCGCTCGGGTTCATGGAGCCTTCCGCGTCCGTCGGCTGGGACCGGTTTGCATCCGGCCTCCGCGAGGGCTTCAGATTCGGTGAGGCAGTGCCCGTCCCGCATCGGTAACCGTAGATCTTCAGCCGGTGATCGTCGGCTCGTCGGGCGCGGACAGGCTCAGCACGGCGCCGGCCACCGCGGGCGACTCGCTGATCTTCGACTCGAGCGCCCGCAGCCGGCGGGCCAGCCGCGACTCGTTGTCATCGCCGGTGAGGTCGACGTAGCCGACCACCGAGACCGTCCGCGGGCCGACGATCTCCAGCCGCAGATAGGTCACCCGCGCCACGCCCGGCTCAGCCGTGAGGGCCTGGATAGCGGCTGCGCGCACCCGCGGGTCGGCTTCCTGGCCGATCAGGAACCGCCGGTTGCGGTTGATCAGGTAGACGGCGACCACCGCGAGCAGCACGCCGACCAGGATCGACCCGAGCGCGTCCCAGACTGGGGACCCGGTCAGCTCGTGGGCGGCCAGCGCGGCGGTGGCGATGACCACACCGACCAGGGCGGCGGTGTCCTCAAAGAACACCGCCCGCAGGGTGGGGTCGGAGGTGACCAGGACGTGCTCGATGAGGTCCCGCTGCATCGCCTGGGCCTCGGGCCGGGCCTGCCGGAGCGACTGCAGAAAAGAGATCGCCTCCAGCACGAACGAGATGCCCAGCACGACGTAGCCGACCACGAAGTTGCTGGCCGGCTCGGGGTGGATGAGCTCCTGGATCCCGTGCGCGACCGAGATCGCGGCACCGGCCACGAACAGCCCGACCCCGGCGAGCAGCGACCACACATACGCCTCCCGGCCGTGGCCGAGCGGGTGCGCGGCGTGGGCCGGGCGGCGGGACCGCCGGTCGGCTACCAGCAGGAACACCTCGTTGCCTGCGTCCGCCCACGAATGCGCCGCCTCGGCCACCAGCGACGCCGACCCGGTCACCGCGGCGGCGGCCGACTTCGCCACCGCTATGAGGATGTTGATGGCGAAGGCGACGGCCACCGTCACCAGGCTCTCGGGCGCGCCGGAATCACCCGGCCGCTGCACCGATCTGAGCAGGTCGTGGGTTTTGCGGGCAGCCTCCCCGGCCACGGCGGATGCCGGGGCCTGCTCGCCGTCCGGCTCGTGCGTCATGAGCCAATGTTTACCCACGGCCATGCGCGGGCTTCTGGCGGGTGCGCCGCTCCCATAGGCCCCGTGCACCCGGACGGCCTGGATGACATCGGCGCTGAACAGTAGAAATGTGGCCTGTGTCCGCGCCGGCGGCCCGGCGGTGGAACGGCTGGAGCAGACCTACGCGCGGGCGGCCGACGAGGCCAGCTGGCAGCGCTACGACCACGCCGCTCCCGCCTTCGGCTTCAGCTGCCGTCTGGTCTACGACGAGTCCGGCCTGGTGCTCGACTACCCGGGGATCGCCGTCCGCGCCGCCTGACCGGCCCGGGACCGGCGGGCGGTCACGGCCGGCCCGGCCGGCAACCTGCCAGCCGGGCCCTGGCAGCCCCGGCGGCAACTCGCGATGATGGGAGCCGGCGCCCGCAGCAGCCGGGCCAGACATCCGGGGAGCCGCCGTGGACGCCTCGCCGCCGCCTGACGGCCCGCAGCCGCGGGCGCCCGTGCTCCGGGGCCTGTTCGTGCGGCACGCGCCCGGCGACGACGCCATCCTCAGGCTCGCGCGGCTGCGGTTCGCCGAGGCCGGGATGGCGGCCGAGTTGTACGCGGACACGCCGGAACAGCTGGAGCGCGAGCTGGAGTTCCTGCCGCCGTACCCGGCTCTGCCGCTGGCCCACCTAAGCCGCCACATCAACCTGCTGCGAGAGGACGGCCAAGGCCAGGTCCAGGCCTTTGTCCGCCAGTTCCGCGGCCGCCTGCTCGGCGTGGTGGTGCACGACCAGGCCGGGATGGCGGACCGGATCCCGGAGGTGGTCACGGCGGCGCGCAACGCCACGGCCGGGCGGGCGGCGGACGGGCCGCTGGTCTTCCTGGAGTATGCCTCGGGCATGGAGCCGGAACGGTTCACCGAGCTGGCGCGGCAGCTCGCCAGCGCCGAGGGCGCCAGCGTGTGCATTGACATCGGGCACGTGGGCATCCACGAGAGCCGCCGCCGGCTGGCGGCCAGCCACCCCGGGCTCGATCTGGCCGCCCTGGGCCGGGACGCCGGGGACGCGCCCGGGCTGGTGGCCGACGTGCAGGCCGCGGCGCGGTCCGCGCGTGAGGTGGTGACCGAGATGATCGAGTCGGTCGGCGCGGTGGGCAAGCCGGTCCATTTCCACCTGCACGACGGCCACCCGCTCATCCCGGGGCTGGCCGACCACTTCAGCTTCCTGACCCGGCTGCCGGTCCCGTTCACCTGGCAGGGCCGCTCCTCGCTGGAGCCGATGTACGGCCTGTGCGGGCTGCGGCAGGTGCTGGCGGCCATCGTCAGGCACTGCGCGGCCGGCGGATCGTCAGCCACCCTGGAGGTGCACCAGTCAGAGGGCCGCCTGCCGCTCGGGAACGCGGCAGGGCTGTTCGGGCACTGGCAGGACCTCACCGACGCCGAGCGGATGAACTACTGGCTGTCCGTCCTCGCGGACAACCACCTGATCGCCACCACCATGCTGGACGCGATCCAGGCCGGACCCGCTGGGCAGGAGGCAGTACCGTACGAGGGTGGTGACTCTCGATGACGTCGCCCGGCTGGCCCTGGCACTGCCCGAGGTCACCGAGGACGAGCGTCACGGCAACCGGACGTGGCGCGTCGCGGGCAAGGCGTTCGCGTGGGAGCGCCCGTTCAGCAAGGCCGACCTGCGGCGGTTCGGCGACCAGGCCCCGCCGGACGGGCCGATCCTGGCCGTGCGGACCGAGGACCTGAGCGAGAAGGAGGCCGTGCTCTCCGCGCACCCGGCGGCCTTCTTCACGATCCCGCACTTCGACGGGTACTCGGCCGTGCTCATCCAGCTGCCGAAGGTCTCCGCGCAGGACCTGCGGATCGCGGTCACCGACGGCTGGCTGGCCTGCGCGCCGCGCGGCCTCGCGGACCGCTACCTCCAGCGGTAGGCCCCCCCCGAACAATGGCCGCCCGGCTCGCGTGTCCCCGCATCCCGGCTGGCGGCGATGTCGCCGTCGCACGTAGTTCCGCTAAGCGCTCCTCCTCCGCCTGGCCATCCGGGCGCGGATGACCCGCTCCACGTCGTGCTGGAGGCGCGCAAGAAGTCGTGCCGGAGGCGCGCAAGAAGCAGAGCGGACGCCACTGTTCAGCGGCCTCCTGGGCGTCATCGCCCCGCCCGCGGCGGGGCCTCACCCGGGCAGGTGGCAGACGGCCTCGACGTTGTTCCCGTCGGGGTCGCGGACGAAGGCGCCGTAGTAGCTGTCGTGGTATTCCGGCCACAGCCGCGGCGGGTGCAGCACCTGCGCACCGGCGGCGGCCGCGGCGTCGAAGAAGGCCCGCACCGCCGCGCGGTCCGGCGCCGAGAAGGCGATGTGCGACTCGCGGAAACCGTCCCCGGTGGCCTGGCGGCCGATCCAGAAGTCCGGCATGGGCGGCACGCCGTACCCGACGGCGTCGCCGAAGTCCATCACCCGCTGGCCGCCGAGCGGTGCCAGGACGGCGTCGTAGAATGCGGCGCTGGCCGCGAGGTCGGCGCACTGGATCGAAACATGATCGAGCATGCTGCCCATCCTGCCCCGCGCCGCCCAGCCCGGCGCCACCGCCAGGGGCTCAGCCGCCCGCACCGCTGGCCCGCAGCTCACCGGTGCTGGCCCGCCGCTCATCACTGCTGGCAAGGTAGGCGGGACAGGGCCGCGCCTGGCGCGGGCCCGCCGCCGCATCCGCCCGGGGGGCATGGCATGGACGAGATCGATGAGGCCGAGCTCATCAGCGCGGCCCAGCGCGGATCGGTCCTTGACGCAGCGGCAGCAGGCGCCAAACGCGCGGTGCCCGCGGCCCTGGTGCGCAGGTGCTGCCATGAGCTGAAGGACCAGGTCGACCCGCGCGGGCTGCGGCTGGCCAGCGCGGTCGTGACCGGGCGCCTGGACCTGGCCGGCCTGGCGGTGCCGTTCCCGCTCCGCTTCGACGGCTGCGAATTCGAGGCCGCCCCGGTGGTGGAGGGCGCTGAGCTGTTCGAGCTGTCGCTGACCGGCTGCCCGCGCCTGCCCGGCCTGCTCGGCAACGGGCTGCGGCTGCGCCGCGACCTCGACCTGTCCCGCTCCCAGGTCGCCGGTGCGCACTGGACGAGCGCGAGCACGTCAAAGCAGGCGGCGATCTGGCTGTGCGAATCGGAGATCGGCGGCCGACTGCTCTGTGTCGACGCCACCATCGATGGCCAGGGCGACCGCTCGATCCAGGCGGACAGGGCCCGGTTCGGCGGCGCGGTCCGGCTGCTGCACCAGTTCAGCTCGCGGGGAGAGATCAGGCTGATCGGCGCCCGCCTCGGCGGGTCGCTCGACCTCACCGGGGCGCAGATCGAGTCATCGGACGGGCCGGCCATCGACCTCGCTGACGCGATCATCGAGGGCAGCGTGTTCCTGATCGAGGACCCCGGTGGGCGCAGGCCGGTGATCCGCGGGCGCGTCGGCCTGGGCAGCGCCCGCATCTCCGGGCGGTTCCTGATCCGCAACGCGACGCTCGAGGCCCGTACCGACCTGCCAACGGGCAGCATCTACGCGATGCCGGCGATGATCGGCACGGCGATGTCCGCCGACCGGCTGTCGGTCGGCGCCGATGTGACACTGGCGGGAACCTGCGAGGTGACCGGCCGGATCGACATGACGATGGCCGACGTGAGCAGCCTGTCCGTGGGCGGGAACTGCGTGCTGCGGGCCCCTGGCCGCACCGCGCTGGAGCTGACCAACGCCGAGATCCGCGCCAATTTCCGGCTCGAGGAAGGTGCCTCGGTGGAAGGCACCATCCGGATGGCTGGCGCGGTCATCCACGGCACCCTCGCGCTGCAGGGGGAGGTCAGCCACCCCGAGCACGGGTCCCTCGTGGGCGGCAGCGCGATGAGGGTCGACGGCGACATCTACCTCGACGGCCTGCGGACGGCCGGCGGGCGCGTCAACTTCCGCGGCGCCACCCTGGGCAGCCTCACCGCCAGCGGCGCGCGGCTGGACAACCCCGGCGGGTACGCGCTCCGCCTCAGCCAGACCGTCATCAAAGGGTCGGTGCTGCTGATAGACGGCTTCACCTCGACCGGGCTGGTCGCGCTGAACCGGAGCACCATCGACGGCCGGCTGCAGTTCACCGGGGGCTCGTTCAGCTGCCCGGAGCCGGTGCCGGCCAACGAGCACGGGCACGCGATCGAGGCGATATCCACGACCGTCCGCGGCGGCATCGACCTGGGCTGGAAGACGGTGTCGCCGAGCGTGGACTTCACCGACGCGGTCACCACGTTCCTCGCCGACGACCCGGCGACCTGGCCGGAGCGGTTCACCATCGCCGGCCTGACCTACGAGCGGTTCGAGAAACCGCAGGGCGCGGCGCCGAAGCGGATCTGGGACCAGGCCGCCCGGTGTGCCTGGCTGAGCCGCCAGACGGAGTTCGAGTCCGGCCCGTATGAGCAGGCGGCGAGGGTGTTCCGCCAGCACGGGTACACGCGGGAGGCCGAGCGCGTCCTCATCGCGCAGCGCCGGCACGCCCGGCAGGTCGGCCACTCCGGCTCGGGGTGGCCGCAGCGCGCCATCGAGGCCGTCTACGCCACCATCGGCTACGGGTACCGGCCGTCGCGGGTGCTGTGGCTGCTGGCCGCGCTGCTCATCCTGGTCACGTTCTCGCTGGTACTGCCCGTCGGCCAGCACGCGATGCGGGCGACGAACGGCAACGGGGCCGTGTACGTGACCGGCCAGCCGGCCACCTCCGCCGATGCCGCGGCACCGGGCCCGGCGGCCAGCGGCAGCGCACCGCCCGCCCGTTCCTGCGGCGACGGCGAGGTGCGCTGTTTCAGCCCGGTGCTGTACGCGATCGACACCGTGGTCCCGCTGATCTCGCTCGACCAGCGAACGACCTGGTACCCCGACCCGGACGCGCCCGGCGGCCAGTTCATGCTGTGGTGGCTCAATCTCGCGACGCTGCTCGGCTGGCTGCTGTCATCGATCTTCGTGCTGTCGCTCGCCCGGCTGTCCCGCAGCTCCTGACCGGGCCGGCGGGGCAGCGCGCCAGCGTCCCGCTGGCGGCGACGGCAAACGGCGGGCGCAGCGGCGGAGTCTAGGATCGAGCCGATGCGGCGCGAGTCTTCTACGGTGGTGGTCCTGGCCGGCGAGGTGGGCGAGGGACTGCTTGGTGCGCTCGGCCGCTCCCCGCAGGTGTCGGTCGCCCGCGCTCCCGCCGCCGGGCCTGGCCAGCAGGCCGCGGCGGAGCCAGCGGCGGCGCGGCCCGGGTGGGAGGCGGGCGCGCTGGCGATGGCCGAGGCGGCCCGGCGGCGGTCGACCTACGTGATCGTGCCCGCCGACCCGCTGGCCGCGGTGGCGGCCGCGTGGCGGGCGATGTGGGAGGTGGCGGCCGGGCCGGGCGGGGCGGCGGCGTTCGAGCAGGCCGCCGCGGAGGCGCTGGCGGCGTGGCGGGACAAGCGGTTCGAGCTGCCCGACTATTACCTGGTCATGGCCGCGGCGCTGCCGGACGGCACCGGCCCGGATCTGTACCTGGGCCCGCTGCGCGCCGCCCGCCCCCGCCGGGTCGCCGTCGCCGGCCTCGCCGGCAGCCCCGGCCGGGGCGAGACCGCCCTGGTGCTGGACGCGCTCAGGTCCTTGCCGCACGGGCCGTGGTGGCCGCCGCTCGATGAGCTGATCGAGGCGGCCCGCCGCTTCTACGCCGGCGGTCTCACCGAGACCCAGCCGGCCCCGGCCTAGCCGCGGTGATGCGCCCCCGGCGAGGTGCGCGACGACCACGGTGCCCGGCTTGCGGCATCACGTCGCTCTATATATCGTGCCGATGTATCGGTTCGATATATCGCCACATGCGCGGCGTGAGGATGGTGACAGCCAGGGAGGCAGCGACATGACCAGCGCGCAGCTGTACGACACCATCGGAGCCACTTACACCGTGACGCGGCGTACCGAGCCGCGGATCGCCGCAAGGATCTGGGCTGCCTTAGGCGACGCGCGGACGGTGCTGAATGTCGGGGCTGGCACCGGCTCCTACGAGCCCCCCGGCCGTGACGTCACCGCGGTGGAACCGTCGGCGCTCATGCGTGCGCAGCGTCCCGCAGGCGCAGCGCCGTGCGTGGCTGCCGCCGCGGAGAGCCTTCCGTTCGGGGACCAGTCCTTCGACGCCGCGATGGCTGTCAGCACCGTGCATCACTGGCAGGACCCGATCGCCGGGCTGCGCGAGATGCGGCGCGTGGCCCGCCGCGTGGTGGTGTTCACGTTCGACGACAGTGACACCGGATGGCGTCGCCGGTTCTGGCTCACCCGCGACTACCTGCCTGAGGCTGCGGACCTGCTCGCAGGGCGGCCCTCGCTGACCGAACAGGCCCGCACGACCGGGGCCCGCATCGAGCCGGTGCTCATCCCGTGGGACTGCGCTGACGGCTTCTTCGAGGCCTACTGGCGCCGGCCCGGGGCATACCTGGACGAGAGTGTCCGTCGCGGAGTATCGGTCTGGGCCAGAGTCGGGCCGGAGGCCGAGCAGAGGGCGGTGCGCAGCCTCCGTGGTGACCTCGCATCTGGCCGGTGGGCCGAACGCAACCGCGACCTCGCCGCACTCGACGCGGCAGAGCTCGGCCTTCGCCTCCTGATCGCCTGAACCGCCGGCATCCTGCCGCTCGTGAAGGCACCGCAGGATCTCGGTCCTGATCTTGCCTTCGGCGATCCGGCGGGCGACGGGATCCTTTCGTGGGCCGGTGACAGCTAGAGTCAGCCTGGCCAGCCCGAGGCCACCGCCAGCAGAATCCCTGTGACACCTTCGCGGGCTGGACCACAAGGAGGCGATCGTCATGAAACCACACTGGCGCGTGCCCGCCGGGCTGCACGTGGCCGCGGCCCAGCTGCCCGTCGAGGGTGAGCTGCCCTCCTTCGGCGGCGCGACCGGGTGGCTCAATTCACCGCCGCTGACAGCGGCCGGCCTGCGCGGCAAGGTGGTCCTGACCGGCTTCTGGACCTACACCTGCATCAACTGGCTGCGCCAGCTTCCCTATCTCCGCGCCTGGGCAGCGAAATACTCCGGCCAGGGACTGGTGGTGGTCGGCGTGCACACACCCGAGTTCGCGTTCGAGGCAGACGTTGATAACGTCAGCGGTGCTGTGCGGGAGATGATGATCGATTACCCGGTCGCGATCGACAGCGACTATGCGGTATGGAGCGCTTTCGGCAACCACTACTGGCCGGCCCTTTATTTCGCGGACGCCGGAGGGCTGATCCGGCATCACCACTTCGGCGAAGGCGAATACCAGCAGTCGGAAATGGTCATCCAGCAATTGCTGGCCGAGGCCGGATCCGCTGGCGCGGGTTATGAGCTGGTGTCGGTCGAGGCCCGTGGCGCCGAAGCGCCCGCCGACTGGACCACCCTGAGATCAGCAGAGAACTACACCGGCTACGGGCGCACAGAGAACTTCGCGTCCCCCGGTGGCGCGGTACCGGGCCAGGGCCACACCTATACGGCCCCGGCGGAGCTGAGACTCAATCAGTGGGCCCTGTCCGGGGACTGGACGATCGAGGAGCAGGCCGTCACGCTGAACCAGGCCGGCGGGCAGATCGCGTACCGCTTCCACGCCCGCGACCTTCATATGGTCATGGGGCCGGCCGTGCACGGCACGCCGGTCCGGTTCCGCGTGCTCGTCGACGGGCAGCCGCCGGGCGCGGCGCATGGGGCCGATGTTGACGGCCAGGGCAACGGAACCGTGACCGGGCAGCGGCTGCACCAGCTCATCCGGCAGCCTGGCGTCATCACCGACCGCACCTTCGAGATCACGTTCCTCGATCCCGGGGCCCAGGCTTACGCGTTCACGTTCGGCTAGATCAGGCAGGCCCGGTCAGGGCACCAGTTGCTCGCCGCCGTCGATGTCGTAGGTCGCGCCGGTCAGCCAGGAACCAGCGACTATGTCGGGCCAAACCAGACCGTTGCCGGCGGGACCCAGGAGAGCGTTACCATCGTCGCCTTCGACCTGGGTACCTGCGACGGCAAGCTGATGTACCAGGCAGTGGAGTGGTACTTCCCGCAGCACGGGCAGACTTTCGACCCCCGCCAGTACGAAAACATCTGCACCGGCACCTACGCCGGCCAGTAACGAACCCCAGCCGCCCGAGACTGCAGGCCGCACATGAGGCGCCGCAGATGTGGCTGTTCCCGTCCGGCAGCGGCGCTTTCTGCTGATCGCCACCAAACTGAATCGGCGGGGCAGTGGCCGCTCGGGACGACACAGCGTCACGAACAGCCTTGGGTGTCCGCGGCACTCACCGATCCAGGTGGTGGGCCATTTCGCGCGGTTGTCTGCTAGCTGTAGCGAGGCGGCGTCCGGTGTTAGTCTGCGTCGGTGGGGGAGGTTGGTCCGGCAGGGCCGGAGGCTGGCGCGAGGGTTCTCCGCGCTGAGCTTGTCGCCCTGCTGTCGCTCGGGACCGACCTGGGCCTCGGGCAGCCGATGGAGCACATGATCCGGGCGTGCCTGATCGCCCTGCGGCTGGCTGAGAGCGCGGCCATAGACGATGCTGAACGAGGCGTCGTGTACTACTCGGGCCTGCTCGCGTGGGTGGGCTGCCACACCGACGCGTATGAGCAGGCTAAGTGGCTCGGAGACGATCTGGCTGTCAAGCGGGACGCGCACTACCGCTATGACTTCGGCAAGGCAGGGCCGACGGCCGCGTTCCTGGTCAAGCACGTCGGGGGTGCGGGCCTGCCGTTGCGGCAGCGGGTGCTCACCGGTGTGCAGTTCCCCGGCGACGGGCGGCGTGCGCTGGCTGCGCTGGCGGAGAACCACTACCTGGCGACGGACCAGCTGGCCGCAAGGCTTGGTCTGGGTGAGCAGGTGCGGGCCAGCCTGAGGCAGAGCTACGAGCGCTGGGACGGAAAGGGAGCCTACGGCCTTCGCGGCGACCAGATCGCACTGAGTTCGCGGCTGATCAACCTCGCCGATGTGGTGGAGGTGTTCCGGCGTACCGGTGGCATCGATGCGGCGCTTGCCGTCGCCCGCGAGCGCAGCGGCACGCAGTTCGATCCGGACCTGGTCGACATGTTCTGCCAGCAGGCGCCGCTGATCTTCGGCGACCTCGACACGGCGGCCAGCTGGGATCTGGTGATTGGCTCCGAGCCGTCACTGGCAGCCGTCGTCAGCGATATCGAGCTGGATGACGCGCTTTCGGCGATCGGTGAGTTCGCCGAGCTCAAGTCGCCATGGCTGATGGGCCGCGCCCGGGGGGTAGCCGAGCTGGCCGCGGACGCGGGACGGTCCGGTGGGTTGCCGCAGGCTGACGTGTCGAGCCTGCGCCGGGCCGCGTTCGTCCACGACATCGGCCGTCTGGGGGTCCCGAACACAATCTGGGACAAGCCCGCCGGGCTGACCCGGTCCGAGCTCGAACGGGTCCGGCTGCACCCGTACCTGACCGAGCGGATGCTGTCGTTCTCCGCTGGCCTGGCCCCGCTCGGCACCATAGCCGCGCAGCATCATGAGCGTCTCGACGGCTCGGGGTATCCGCGCGGCTTGTCCGGCGATGCCATCAGTACAGCTGGCCGCATTCTGGCCGCGGCCGACAGCTACCACGCGCTCACCGAGGCCCGCCCGCACCGGCCACCCCGGTCCGCCGCAGACGCCGCCGCCGAGCTACGTGCTGAGGTCAGCTCCGGGCGCCTGGACGGCGACGCGGTGGACGCCGTGCTGCGTGCGGCCGGGCACCGGGTGCGGCGCCGACGCGAATGGCCGGCCGGCCTGACCGCGCGCGAGGTCGAGATCGTGCGGCTGCTCGTGCGCGGCCTGACCGCCAGGGCCATCGCCGGGCAGCTGGTGATCTCCCCCAAGACGGCCAGCAGCCACATCGAGCACATCTACGCCAAGACCGGCGTGTCGAACCGCGCCCAGCTCAGCCTGTTCGCGCTGAAGCACGGGCTAATGGCCGAGCCGCAGTCGTAGCGGCCGTCAGAAACATCGGGTGAACACCCGATGAGCCATGCGGCTGGTGGCTCCTACCTTGGCCGTACACGTTCCACCAGGCCAGGAGGTCCACAGTGACGGCGAACAGCGGCGGCTTCATCCGCGCGAACGGCATCGACATCCACTACGTCCAGGCGGGGCAGGGGATGCCCCTCATCCTGCTGCACGGCGGCCTGGTCTCGACCAACCCGATCTGGGCTCCCACACCGGTGTCCTATGCGGGACACATGGAGACCCTCGCGCGCCGCTACCGGGTTATCGCGCCGGACACGCGAGGCTGTGGCCGAACCGTGCACGACGGCGGAGTCGTCACCTTCGACCAGCTCGCCGACGACGTCCTCGCGCTGGCCGATGCGCTCGATCTCGACCAGCCGCTGATCGCCGGCTTCAGCGAAGGCGGGATAACCGCGACCATAGCCGGCATC
>DATJZH010000016.1:0-13627 GCA_035499215.1 Streptosporangiaceae bacterium
TGTGCAGGACGTCCTCGATCTCCTTGGGGTAGATGTTCTCCCCGCCCCGGATGATCAGGTCCTTGACCCGGTCAACCAGGGTGAGATAGCCGTCGTCGTCGAAGCGGCCGACATCCCCGGTGTGCAGCCAGCCCCCGCGCAGGACCTGCGCTGTCTCTTCCGGCCTGCCCAGGTAGCCGCGCATGACGTTCGGGCCGCGGACTACTACCTCGCCCGCCTGCCCTGCGGGCAGCAGCTGGTCAGCCTGGTCCACCACCCCGACGTCGATGCCGGGCAGCGGGAGCCCGACACTACCCGCCTTCCGGACGCCGTGCAGCGGATTCAGCGTGCAGACCACCGTGCACTCCGACAGCCCGTACCCCTCGACCACGGGGACGCCGAATCGTTCCTCGAACTCACCGATCAGCTGGCGCGGCATCGGCGCGGCCCCGCAGACGACAAAGCGCAGGCTCCGGGTGTCCGGCTGCACGCCGGGCCGGGACGCCAGCAGCGCGTAGATGGTGGGAACGGCCGAGAAGAACGTGGGCCTGACCCGTTCGACCGTCGCCCAGAAACCGGCCGCGTGGAACCGCTCGGCGATGAACGTCGAGCCGCCGGCCAGCAACGGGGACACGACACTGACCATGATCCCGTTCACGTGGAACAGCGGCAGCACCAGCAGGCAGCGGGTGTCGGCGGTCATCTCGAACCAGCCGGTGATGAGCTCCGCGGTCACGCTGATGCTGGCGTGGTCCAGCATGACGCCCTTGGGCCGGCCCGTCGTCCCGCTGGTATAGATCAGCAGGGCCAGCGCGCCGGGATCGGTCATCAGGGCCGGCGGCGCCGACGGCCGGAGCGGGGCGGTCACCTCCTCCAGTCCGATGATCCGGTACGGACCGTCACGCAGCAACATCGCGGCCGCGTCATCGGCGACGACCAGGATGGCGCCCGCGTCATCGATCTGGTAGCGGGCCTCCTGCGCGGTCAGGGCCGGGTTGACCGGCGTGACGGCGGCGCCGAGCCGCCACGCGGCGAACATGCTCGTGATGAGCTCGACCCGGTTCGGCAGCATGATGGCCAGCACGCCGCCGGGGCGCAGTCCGGCGGCGTCGAAGACGGCGGCCAGCGCGGCCACCCTCTCGGCGAAACCCGCGTTGTCGAGCTCTTGGCGCTCATCGGCGATGCAGGCCCCGCTGGGATCCCGCAGCGCCCTGTCGTCAGGGATTATGGCTGCTGTCACGGCATTCCCTTTCCGTTTCAGCCGACGCTAGGGTCGAGCCGCGAGCTTGCCATCGTGCGCACGCCACTAATCCCCGCCTGATCATGGTTCCGTGCGCACAGCCGGAGGGGGAGCGCCGCTGTGCTGTTGTCCTCACGAGCCATCGCGGGGACGGTTTGCTGTGCCCGCGCCACGATGCCCGGCCCGGCTGGCGTCCTTACGCTGCGATCACGACAGCTCGGAGGGATGCGCCTCATGACACAACTGATAAACATCGACAACGGTGGCACGCTGACTGACTTCTTCCTGGTCGAGGGCGACAAGGTGCGCTACACCAAGACGCTGACCACGCCCTATGACCTAAGCCAGTGCCTGTTCGACGGCCTGGCCAAGGTCTCCGAGCTGGCCTACGGCGAACCGCAGCTCGCGGCGCTGCTGCAAGCGACGGACTGCATCCGGTATTCCACCACCCAGGGCACCAACGCTCTCGTGCAGCGGGCCGGGCCGCAGCTGGGCCTGCTGGTTACGGATCCGACGCTGGTCGAGGGCCTGGCCGCCACCCAGGCCCAGGAGGATCTGCTGGCGGCGCTGGTCGGCGACCGGTGGGGCCGGATCAGCCTCGACGCCGACGACGAGGCGCTGAGCCGTGAGCTGCTCGCGCAGGTCAACGACCTGTCCGCGCGCGGGGCCAGGCGCCTGGTCATCGCCGTGAGCGGCGCGGACGGTCCGGAGGACGAGGCCCGGGTAAAGGGACTGCTACTGCAGCTGTATCCCCGTCATCTGCTCGGCGCGGTCCCGCTGCTGTTTTCCTGGGAACTCGTCGCCGACCCCGACGACATCCGCCGAACCTGGTCGGGCCTTCTCAACGCGTTCCTGCATCCGGCGATGGAGCGCTTCTTGTTCAACGCCGACCGGCGGCTGCGAGACGCGCGGGCCCGCCAGCCGCTGCGGATCTTCCGCAACGACGGCGCTTCGTCCCGTGTGTCGAAGTCCGCTGCGCTCAAGACGTACAGCTCCGGGCCGCGGGGCGGCCTGGAGGGCACCCGCGCCCTGGCGGCCCATTACGGCCTGCGCCATCTGGTCATGCTCGACGTGGGCGGCACGACCACCGACATCGGCGTGGTCAGCGACGGCGCCATCCACGTCGAGCGGCGCGGGACAATCGAGCACGCGCCGAGCTCCCTGGAACTGGCCGCCATCACCAGCTACGGCGTGGGCGGCAGCTCGATCTTCCGCGTCGTCGACGGCCACCTGCAGGTGGGACCGGACAGCGTGGGCGCCGCACCCGGGCCGGCCTGCTTCGGGCTCGGCGGCGACCAGGCCACGATCACCGACGTGCTGCTGCTGGCCGGCCTGCTCGACCCGGCGACCTACCTCGGCGGGACGCTGGCGCTGCACCCGGACCGGAGCGCGAAGGTGATCGAGGATAAGATCGCCGGGCCGCTGGGCATCCCGTTCGACGACGCGCTGCGGCAGATGGAGGAGGCCCACGCCGCGGCGATCGCGCACGCCCTGGCCGACGCGACCACGGTCACCGGCGACACCGTGCTAGCCGCGTTCGGCGGGGCCGGCCCGATGACCGTCTGCGGTGCCGCCCGCCGGGCCGGGGCCCGGCACGTGCTGATCCCCCGGATGGCCGCGGTGTTCAGCGCGTTCGGCATCGGGTTCTCCGACCTCGGCCAGCGCTACGAGCAGCCCCTGGCGGCGGTGGATTACCCGACCATCAAGCAGACCTCCGACCAACTGCTCGCGCTGGGCGCCCGGGACATGTTCGCCGAAGGCATCGACGCGAGCGCGTGCATCCCCCGATTCCGTCTGACGGTCGAGGACGAGGACGGGGAACGGGTCATCGAGCTCGACGACCTGCACGATGCCACGACCCACCTAAAGCCGGGCGGCCAGGCCTCCCTGGAACTCGCGCTGCTGGCGCCGCTCCCGCATGTCACGCTGGGCGAGGGCGGCGACATCGAAGCATCCCCGGCCCAGGCCGAGGGGACGCGGCTGCTACGCGATGGCCGGGGCGGGCAGGCGGAGACGCCCGTGTACGAGTTGCTGAGCCAGCGCCCGGGCGCGCGGGGGTCCGGGCCAGCCGTGATCGAAGGCCCGTTCTTTACCATGCGGGTTCCCGACGGCTGGCAGTTCGAGACCACCGCAGCGGGCGACCTGCGGCTGACCGACAGGGGCGAGCGATGAACACGCCGATGCGCATCCCGATGACCGAGTACCTGGAGATCGACCTGGAAACCGAACGGTGGCGGTGCCGACGCTGCGCGCACGACCTCGGCCCGGCCCGCGGAAACTACAAGGAAGGCACGCTGGTCTGCGACCGCGATCCGACCGAGATCCACCGCCCGCTGATCGACCCCGGCCGCTACGAGTTCACCTTCGCTCCCGACCCGGCCTGGTGCCGGATCCTGGAGTACTACTGCCCGGGCTGCGGTACCCAGATCGAGACCGAGTACCTGCCACCCGGCCACCCGCCGGTCTACGACATGCAGATCGACGTCGAGGCGCTCAAGGCGCAGTGGGCCGCGCGCCCGCCCGGCACGGTCATCCCGCTCGGCCGGGACGTCACCGCCGAGCCGCTGCGCATCGACCGGGGGAGCAACCAGTGAAACGGATCTCCGTGGACATCGGCGGCACGTTCACCGACTGCTTCGTGGCGTGGGACGGCCGCTACATCCAGGCGAAGGCGCTGACCACGCACCACAACCTGTCCCAGGGCTTCAACGAGGCACTGGATCATGCCTGCACCACGCTGAACCTGGGGCGGGATGACGTACTGCGGGAGGTCGACTCGGTCCGCTACGCCACCACCTTGGGCACGAACGCGCTGATCGAGCGGCGCGGCCCGCAGGTCGGCCTCATCGTGACCGCCGGGTTCGAGGCGACGATCCCGCTGTCCCGCGGCCGCGGCTACGGCGAGGGCCTGGACGAGCTGGCCAGGAACGACATGTCCAGCGGCACCCGGCCGGAGCCGCTGGTGCCACAGACGCTGATCCGATCGGTCGCCGAACGCGTCGATTACTCCGGCACCGTCCTGATGGAGCTCGGCCGGGACGACGTCCGGCAGGCGCTGCGCGAACTCATCGACGCCGGCGCCGAGGCGCTGGTGGTCTGCCTCACCAACGCGATCGAGAACCCGGCGCACGAACTGCGGGTGCAGGAGGTGTTCCTGTCCGAGTACCCCGCGCACCAGCTGGGCGCGGTCCCGATGCTGCTCAGCCACCAGCTGTCCGGCCGCAAGGGCGAGTACGTGCGCGCCACCTCGGCCATCGTGGACGGCTTCCTGCACGCGACTATGTACTACGCGCTGTCGGAACTGGAGCAGAACCTGCGCGAGCACGGCTATCCCCGGCCGATGCTGATCATCCACAATTCCGGCGGCATGGCCCAGCTGAACTCGACCGACGCGCTGCAGACCATCCATTCCGGGCCGGTGGCCGGCATCTCGGCCAGCGAGCACCTGGCCGGCCAGGCGAGCCTGGGAAACGTGGTGGCCACCGACATGGGCGGCACCAGCTTCGACATCGGCCTGGTCCCGGCCGACGGGGTCAAGCACTACGACTTCATGCCGGTCATCGACCGGTGGCTGGTCAGCGTGCCGATGATCCACCTGGTCACGCTGGGCGCCGGGGGCGGGTCCATCGCCAGCTACGACCGGCTGCACCAGTCGGTCAAGGTAGGCCCGCGCAGCGCCGGGTCGGACCCGGGGCCGGCCTGCTACGACCGGGGCGGGCTGCTGCCCACCGTGACCGACGCGGATCTGCTGCTCGGCTACCTCACGCCGGAACGCTATGCGGGCGGCCAGATCAAGCTGAACCGCGCGCGGGCGGAGTTCGCCGTCGACGAGGAGTTCGGTGATCACCTGGACCTGGACCCCGTGGAGGTCGCCCGGTTGATCAAGGCCGAGGTGGACGAGCAGATGGCCAACGGGATGGCCAAGGAACTGCGGATCCGCGGCTACCTCCCGGAAGAGTTCACCATGCTGGCCTACGGCGGCAACGGCCCGCTGCACTGCTGCGGGATCGCCGCCCACCTCGGCATGGACAAGATCCTCGCGCCGCCGTACAGCTCGGTGTTCTCCGCCCTCGGGGCCGGCAACATGCCGCAGCTGCACATCCACGAGCGCTCGGTCCCGCTGATCCTGTTCGACGCCACCAGCCGCGCGATGTTCACCGACTTTGGGCGGTTCAACGCGATCGTGGCCGAGCTCGAGGCCAAGGGCCGCGCCGACCTGGAGCGGCAGGGACTGCCGGCCGCCGCGGTCCGGCACCGGCTCGAGCTGGACATGCGGTACGGGAACCAGCTGGTGACGATGGCTGTCGTGGCGCGCAGGACGCGGCTGGAAAGCATCCGCGATGTGGTCGACCTGATGCAGGTGTTCTCCGAGGACTACGGCCGCCGGTTCGGTGAGGGCAGCCAGTCTCCCGAGGCTGGCATCCGGGTCACCGCGCTCCGGGTCGCCTCCTACGTCCAGGGCGAGACGATCGAGTTCGACGCCAGCCCGCCGGACGGCCGGACCACGGCCGCGCACCCGGCCGGATCGCGGCGCTGCTTCTTCCCCGGCACCGAGGGGCCGGTGGAAACCGCGGTCTTCGACGAGAGCGCGCTCGAGCCGGGGCTGGCCGTGCACGGCCCGGCCGTCGTCACCACGCCCACCACCACCTATCTCGTCCAGCCCGGCTGGCGGATCGAGACCGGCGCGCACGGCGCCATCTGGTTCCTGGCCAACTCGCCCGAACAGGAGGACCGGCGATGAGTGACGCAGCCGCTGCCCAGTTCACCCCCGAAGAGCAGGAGTGGGTCGATGCGTTCCTGGCCGGGACGACCCTGTTCCTCGGACCCGACCCAGAGATCATGAACAACCACCGGATGGCGCCGAGGACCGCGGACGAGGACCGGCTGCTGTCCGGCCCGGTGGACGCGAACGACCTGGACCGGGTGCGCAAGCGGATCGTGGCCGGCCTGGACGAGGCATTCGAGATGATGGAGCAGACCGGCGCCGCGCCCGGCGCGAAGTGGGGCGACCTGACCAGCGCGGTCTACTCGGCGTCCGGCGACCTGATCCACATCAGCACCGGCGGGGTGCTGGCGTTCGCCTCGGTGCTGCACTACCCGGTGCGGTTCATCAACAAGTACTGGACCGGCGACCCGAGCGTCGGCGTGCACGACGGCGACGCGTTCATCCACAACGACGCCCGCTACGGCAACATCCACAACACCGACCAGAGCATGATCGTACCCGTCTTCTACGACGGCGAGCTGATCGCCTGGGTGGCGACGATCATCCACGAGGGCGAGAACGGGGCCAAGGAACCCGGCGGGATGCCGTCCAGCTCGGAATCCGCCTACGACGACGGCATCAGGATGAGCCCGTTCAAGATCGTGGAGCGCGGCGTGATCCGGCGCGACGTGCTGACCTTCCTGCAAAACTCGGTGCGCGAGCCGAAGCTGCAGTACCAGGACCTGAAGGTCAAGCTGTACTCGGCGCTGCGGATCAAGGAGCGGGTGCTCGCGCTGGTGGAGGAGGTGGGCCGGGACGCGTTCATCGTCTCGCTGCGCAAGTCGCTGGAAGACATCGAGGCGGAGGCGCGGCGGCGGATCTCGGCCTTGGCGGATGGCACGTACCGGGTCAACTTCTTCTCCGACTCCACCCTGCGGGAGAACGTGCTGCTGAAGTACCCGTGCGCGATCACGGTCAAGGGGGATGAGCTGACCGTCGACTGGCGCGGGGCCGCGCCGCAGATCATGAACCGGGCCTTCAACTCCACCCTCGGCTCGTCGAAGTGCGGGATGAACCAGGCCTTCCTCGGGTTCTTCTGGCCGGACCTGCCCCGTGGGATCAGCGTGATGAACCCGATCGAAGTCCTGGCCGACGAGGGCAGCTGCGTCAACCCGGGCAATGACGCGCCGCTCGGACAGAGCCTGCAGGGCATCTTCAAGACGTTCGGCGTTACCCAGGCCCTGTTCGCCAAGATGCAGTACTCCTGCCCCGAGAAGTACGGGTCGGTGATCGCACCCTGGTTCAACCAGATCAACACGTTCTTGTTCGGCGGCGTCACCCAGCACGGCGAGTTCGTCGGCAACGTCTGCGCCGACCTGAACGGCATGGGCGGCGGCGCCCGCGCGCACCGCGACGGCGAGCACTCGATGGCGCCGTTCTTCGCCGCCATGGCCGATATCGGCGAGCAGGAGATCATCGAGGACGACGTGCCGTTCCTCCAGCTCATCTCCAAGAAGATCAAGCGCGACGCGCAGGGTTTCGGCAAACACCGCGGCGGCATGGGCTACGAGATCGCCGTGGCCGCCCGGGGCACCCCGCTATGGGGGTTCGCCACCGTGTCCAGCGGCTCGAAGTTCCCGGCGATCCCCGGCCTGTTCGGCGGGTACGGATGCCCGACCTACCCGTTGGCCAAGATCAAGGGCGTCAACGCCTTCGAGCAGATGAAAGATGCGCCGGAGACCTGGTCGTTCGACTACGAGACGCTGATGAACTCCCGGCCGTTCGCCGGGGCCCGGTACTCCACCCACCACATGGGCATGGGCTTCGAGCTCGCCGAGGAGGGCGAGGTGTACATGATCTGCCAGGGCGCCGGCGGTGGCTACGGCGACGTCCTCGAACGCGACCCGGAGGCGGTCATGGCCGAGGTCGAGGCAGGCTACCTGACCAGCGAGGCAGCCCGCGAGATCTACTTCGTCGTCCACGACCCCGCCACGCTGGCGGTGGACACCACCGGGACCGAAGCCGCCCGGGCCGCCGAGCGCCAGGCCCGGCTGCGCCGGGGCAGGCCCTACACCGAGTTCGTCAAGCTCTGGGTGACCCCGGAGCCGCCGGCCCACCTGCCCTACTACGGCTCGTGGGGCGATGACAACGGTATCATCCATGCCACCGCCTGGACCACGCACGGACCGGTGCGGGTGGCGGCGCCGGCGAACCAGCTCCCGCAGATCTTCCTGCCCGACCCGAACGTCATCGCCCTGGCCACGAAGCAGGCCCGGATCGCCGAACTGGAGACGCGCGTGAACGAGCTGGAAGGTGGTATGAGCCGCTTGCTGGAGGGATCATGAGCCGGCTGCCGACCAGCCTGGACGCGCCGCCGTCGGGACGAGCCCGCCCCATCTGGTTCGACGCGGCGGCCTACGGCCGGGCCCGGCTGCTCGGCGGCGGCGACGTGCCGTGGTCTTCGCCGGCCGAGCTGAGCTCGTTCTTCGCCAAGATCGGCGGAATGTTCCGCTCCGACGCGATCCTGGTCGACCTCGCGGACCTGTTCGCCCAGCGGACCGTGGCTGACCAGCAGCTCCGCGCCGCGATGGCGGCTCGCAGCCGGCCTGGGTATGCTCTGCGGACGCTGCTCGGCGACGGGCAGGCCCGCAGCACCGCGGCGGAGGCGGTACGGGTGCTGGCCGGCACGAGCGGGCTCGTCCCGCTGGTGCTGACCGTGCCCGCACCCGGTCGCTGGATGGCGATGACCGCGCTGCAGGCCGGTTCCGATCCAGGGCCGCCGGACGCGGGCCAGGCAGAGATCGCCGCGATCTACAGCGCCGACTTCCTGCGGATATTCGCCGGTGCTGGCGTCGACGGCCTGCTCCTCGACGAGGGCCAGATACCCGCCGACCAGCTGATCCACCCCGAGGCGTACCGGCCGGTGCTCAACGTAGCCGACCACTACGAGTGGCCTGTGCTCATCCAGACCGATGCCGCCGCGGCCTGGCCGCACGGCCCTGTCCCCGGTGTCGCCCGCTGGCTCGGCCCGGCCGGCCCCCGCGAGCCAGCCGGCCGCTGGGGCGTCGTGGCCGGCCCGGACTTCTGGGCTGGTGCTGATCCGCCCGCAGAGGCTGATCTCGTGCTCGCGGCCGTCCCGGCCGAGGCCGATCCGGAGGCCGTCATGAAGCGGGTCCGGGCCCTCGGATGACCGGCGCCGACCCCCAGACGTTCCTTGGTGAGGAGCCTGCGATGACTTTTGCAGAGGACGAAGCCGACCTGTCGCCGGGCGTCACCGGGCGGAAGCTGGCCGGCCGGGTGGCGCTGGTCACCGGGGGTACCCGCGGGATCGGCGCCTCGATCTGCACCAGCCTGGCCAGCCAGGGGGCCGTCGTAGCCGCCGGGTACAGCGGCAACGCCGAGCGCGCCCAGGCCTTCGCGGCTGGCTTCGAGCGCCGTTTCGGCGCTCGAGTGCGGCTGACGGTGCACCGGGGAAATGTCGCCATGCCTGAGGACTGCCAGCGCGTGGTCCAGGAGGTGATCGGCCAGCACGGCCAACTCGACATCCTCGTCAACAACGCCGGCATCACCATCGACAAGCTCACCGTGAACCTGACGACGGGAGACTGGGACAAGGTCCTCAACGTCAACCTCTCCGGTGCGTTTTACATGGCCCAGGCCGCGCTCGGCCATATGCTCGAACGCGGCACCGGCCGGATCATCAACGTGTCCTCGATCACCGGCGAGATCGGCAACGTCGGCCAGGCCAACTACGCTGCCTCCAAATCCGGCCTGCTCGGGCTGACAAAGGCGCTCGCCCGCGAAGCCGCGTTCCTGCTGGCCAGATCGGGCAAGCTGACGCCGGACACGATCGGGCTGACCGTGAACGCGGTCGCTCCCGGGCTCATCGACACCGAAATGCTCGACACTATCCCGGCCAAGGCGCTGGCCCGCCTCACGGCCCAGATTCCCTGCGGGCGGCTCGGGCGTCCCGAGGAGGTGGCCCGGATCGTGCACATCCTCGCGGCCGACACCTCGTCGTACATCACCGGCCAGGTGTGGAGCGTCAACGGCGGAATGGATATGTAGGGGCAGACAAAGCTTCACCGGCGACGTACGATCCGTCGATGGACAGGTCGCGCTATCCGCTGATAGACACGTCGAGCCCGTCCGCTACCGAGAGCGCCGCAGAGGTCTCCGCCGCGCTTACTCCGCGCGCCGACGAGATGTCCGCGGACATCTACCGCCTGATCGTGCGGGATATCCCTCAGCTGCGCAACGATAAGCGGGTGCTGGCGCTGTTGGGAGCCAGCGTCGCCGAGAATGTGGCCACCATGCTGCACGTCCTGCAGCACGGCATCGATCTGGAGGCAGTGCATGCTCCGGCGGCGGCCAAGGAATACGCACGCCGGCTCGCGCAGCGCGGCGTCCCCCTGGCCGCGCTGCTGCGCGCCTACCGCGTCGGTTCGGCCCGATTCGAGGACTGGTGCCTGCAGGAACTGGGACGGCGGAGTGACGACGCGGCGGTGGTCAGCGCGGCCGGGCTGCGCATCGCCGGAATCGTGGCTGCTTACATCGACCAGACCTCAGAAGAGGTGGTATCCGCCTACGAATCCGAAAAGCAGAACTGGCTACGGAACCAGAGTGTGGCCAGGGCGGCCCGCGTCCGGGCGCTGCTGGGGGGCGAGCAGGTGGAGGTGAGTTCCTCCGAGGCCATCCTGGGCTACCGGCTCAGGCAGCATCATCTTGGCGTTGTGACCTGGATCACCGAGGCGCCGGCGGGCAGTGACGCGCTCGGGCTCCTGGAGCGCGCGACCGCTGAGGCGGCGGCCGAAGCCCACTGTAACGGGCGGCCGATGTTCGTTCCGCAGGACGAATTCTGTGCGTGGGCCTGGCTGCCGCTCGGGGCACGAAGCGATATCGCGCTGCCGGGGATGAGCGTCCAGAGCAGTACCGGCGTTGACAGGATCCGATTCGCCTTCGGTGAGCCCGCGCCCGGGGTGCCGGGTTTCCGCCGCACGCATCAGCAGGCGCTGAGCGCCCAGGCAGTTGCGCTGGCCGCCGGACCGTCAGGCCAGATCGTGACGAGCTTCGGCGAGGTCGCGCCGCTGGCCCTGATGTCGGGCTCGATCGAGCTGCTGCGGGCCTGGGTCATCGAGACCTTGGGGGCGCTCGCGGACGACGACGACAACAACGCCCGGCTCCGCGACACGCTGCGGGTATTCCTCCAGGAAAACGGGAGCTACAAGAGTACGGCGGAACGGCTGACGCTGCACAAGAACACCGTCCAGTACCGGGTCCGCAAGGCCGAGGAAAGCCTCAGGGGTGCCATCACCCGAGACCGCCTGCAGATTGAGCTAGCCCTACTGGCCCGCCACTGGCTGGGCGCTGAGATACTGAGGCCTGCCGACGAGCCCGAGGACGCGTCCGGGTCAGAACGGTGAATCCGGGATGCGCCTGGGAAACGTCGGCCTGGTCCGTGCGGTCGCTGACCTTCGCAGCAGCGCGATCCAGGCGCGCCGCCACGGCTGATCGTCAGTCAGCCGCCAGCGGTGCCCGCAGCCGTGGTGTCTTCGGCCAGCAAGATGTCGCCCCGCTCGATGACCTGTTTCGTCCCGTCGCCGGTACCGGCCCGGTCCTTCAATTTCTTGTAGCTGTCTGGGCCGTGCGTTCGGTGAGCCGCTGGCCGACGTCCTGGCTCATGGAGTGCAGCTTGCCTGCGAGCGGGGCGAGTGCGCTCAGGCCCGCTTCCTTGCTGAGGGATGCGCAGGTCTGCTCCAGCGTGTCGAGCCGTTCCCTGATGATCTTCCAGGCCGCGTCCCGGTGCGGCAGCAAGAAGGTGGCCGGGCGTGCGATGTCGAAGGTGAAGCCAGCCGTGCAGCCGGGGCGGGACGGGCCGACTGGCAGGGTGGCCAGAACTGCGCCCAGCTCGCGCATTACCCAGTTCATCAGGTGTTTCGCGGTTCGCGCCAGGGTGTCCAGTTCGGCCGCGGTCTCGCCGTGATGGATGTAGTAGCGGCTCAGCACCTGCAGGACGACCTCGTACAGGCCGTTGGCGAGGTCCGCGACCCGCGCGGTGAGGACGTCCTCGATCAAGGCGCCCGAGTCGACGTCGGGGGGCAGCCGGACGAAGGCTGGCTCGACCGGCCGGGCCGGGTTGAATGCCGGGTCGGCTGACTGCACGGCCAGCAGGTCCTCAAGGATTCCGACGAATGTGCCGAAGTGCGACCGCATCCAGTCGCCGCGCGCTCCTTCACCCTGCTCGACGATCACCTCGATCGCCTGCCGGGCCGATGCCAGGCCGGTAACCGCGATCAGCTCCGGCCACTCGAAGATGTCGGTGACAGCTTGTACCCTGGGCGGCCCGATGAACACCGCGTCTTCGCCGTAACGGCCGCATAGATAGTCCAGGCCTGCCTCGATCCCCCGGTACAGGTGGCCCACCGTCCGCCACTGCTGCGGCACGGCAACCAGCGCAGCCTCACCGACGGTCAGCGGGCGGGCGTGCTGCGCAGCGGCGAACCCCGCCGCGTCCTGCAGCGCCATGCCCTCGGGCCGCTCAAGGTAGATGAAGTGGCGCAGGGCACGCTCGCCGAACGGCACCAGCGCGATCTGGACGCCAGGTGGATACCACCGGGACAAGACCGGGAAGTTGGGCCGCTCGAAATGAGGCGCCGCGCCGATGGCAGTCAAGATGTTGGTGCTCAGCGCCAGATGCAGCATCTCCTGCTTGATGACGCTGATGAGCGCCGTTTCCCAGGCCTGCACCCGGCCGAGCTGATCTGGTGTCAGGTCCTCGTCCAGCCCGCGCTTGAGCGAGAACTGCGCGTACAGGTACTCACACATCAGACCGTGCTCGATCTCGCAGGCCTGACCCAGCAGATACACCAGCTCCTCCCGGGTTTCCACCTTCAACACCGGCTCGGCTGCGTAATCGCCGCTGGCGTCGGCGGGCACGGTCACAGCCTCATTCGCCTTGAGGCGAGGCTCGCGATGGCGGGTGCCTTGGGTGGATGAGCTGGGGCCCGTCATGGTTCCCTCCTGGTGCGTTGCTCAATACCGGGCGGCGCGTGTGGTGCTGCGGACAATGCAACCCCCGTTCGTTCCGTCTGGGCAAGCAGCCATGCCCTATCCGCCAATAGATGCCAGCTATTGATGATTGAGGCCCATCAGCACGGCCGCCGGTTAAGGCAAGCGCGGACACTTCCTGGAGGCCGGGGAGCGAGATCGTCCGGTGTGCGCGGGGTGAGGCGCGGGTGATCCGGAGCCATCCGTCCTCGAGCCGGGCCCGGCGGCGGGTGGCCAGGAGCACGTTGATGCCCGCGCAGTCAAGGAACGTCACGCCTGCGAGGTCGGGGGCCAGCCGGGGTCCGTGCCGGCGGATCACCCGGAGCAGGTACTCCCGGAGGTGCGGGGCGGACCGGATGTCGATCTCCCCCCGGATCTCGATGACCGGCGGGGCGCCGGGCGGATGCCCGCGCGCAGGTCCGCCGGCTCCCCGGCGCCCTTCGCCGCACTGCTCATCAGCGGGGCCGGGACTACCATTGCCCGGCGGCCTCGGGCATGTCCCGGCTCACCGGGGTCAGCCCGGCGCACCGGGCCGGGGCTGGGGATGTCAGGCCGTCCGCGGTCTCGAAGAGGACCTGCTGGAGCGGGCGGGGCAGGTCGGCGTTCCACACCAGGGACGCGGTCGCGGTCAGCGGGTGATGGTCGATGCTGACCCG
>DATJZH010000017.1:0-3006 GCA_035499215.1 Streptosporangiaceae bacterium
GATCCCGGAAAAGGTCACCGCACCTGAGGGAGACCTGCTGGACGCGCCCGAGACGCTGCGCTCCCTGCTGCGTTACCTCGACGCTCACGGGCTGCGCGATCCGCGGGGCGCCGCCGCCGAGGAGAACGAGTCCGCCATCGATGCCGCCGCGAGGGAGTTCGCCGGCGCGATCGGCGACCAGCAACGGTACGGGATGGCGAAAACGGTGGCGATGACCGCCCAGGCCCAGGGCGTCGACATCGGCGATCCCGTGGCGCTGGCCGGCTTCCTGAACGATGTCCAGGCAGGCCGGGTCGTGCTTGACGAGGGACTGCTGGGGCGCGTGCTGGAGCGGCAGTTCGGCCTCCCGTCACCGGGCCAGGAGCGGAAATTCGCTCAGCTGCCAGTGAAGCTCCCGGTCCCGGAGGAGCTCACCGCTGCGGCCGGATGCAGTAAGGTCCTCGGCCAGTTGCGTGCTTTCGCTGATTGGCTGGGGCCGAAGGGCCGCACGCTCACGGCGGCCGGGAACATCAGGCCCGCGGACGCCAGGGAGCTGATATCGCTGCTCGGAACCGGGGATGAGGGCCTGGCCTTCCGCAGCGCCCCCGATCTCCCGGGCCTGGACCTGATCGTGAACTGGGCGAAGAAGGCACGTCTGGTCCGGCGGCAGGGCCCGCGTCTGGTGCCAGTGGCAAAGGCACGGCCGGTGCTCGCCGACGCGGATGCCCTCTGGCAGCGCGCGTTCGAGGCGGCGTTTGATCTCGGCGACGCCGTCTGCCGTCCGCTCTGGGCGGATGAGCCGCCCTCGCCGCTACGGCTTCTCTACGACGTCATAGTGCCCGACGTGCTGGCCACGATCTACAGCATGGAAGAGCCGGTTCCGGTGGCCCGGCTCGCGGAATCGGTCTGGGACTCGGTCCGGGCTCACTTCGAGGTGGATTCCCTCAGCCCGATCACGCGGATCGGCCTGCGGAAGCGCGTTGATAACGACCTGGAGCGTATCTTCGACGCATTCGAAGCTCTTGGTGCGGTGGCCTCGGTTCATGACCTGGCCAGCGGGGTGTTCTCTGAAGACCTGGACGAGGGTGTCACGATGCCATCCGGCGCGGTAGTGCCGTTCACCGGTGAGCGGGCCGCCGCCCTGCGGGAGCAGTTGGCGGCACCCGGGCGCCTGGTGAGCCTTACACCGCTCGGCACCCGCGCGATGCGGCAGCGCATGCTCGCTGAAGGCAGGGAGGCGGGGCTCGTGGGTGAACTCGCGAGCGCCTCGCCAGCCGAGTTGCTCGGCACGGTGGCTCAGCATTACACGCCAGCGACCGCAGCGGAGGAGATCGCAATCTGGCGGGCTGCCCGCGGCGGCTCGCTGGATCCGCTCGTCCGGGCGATCCGCGACTGCCCGTTCCTCTGCCGGAAGGCCGCGATGCTGAACGTCCTCGCCGGCGGTATACCGGAGGGAGACGAACTGCTGGCCAGCCTGCCGCGCGACCCGGAGCTGGGCCCGGTTGCCCTGCTCGTGCAGAAACGGGATCGCGACCCCGATGAGGTAAGCCCAGAGGAAGCCGCGTGGCTGATGGCCGGGAGCATCCTGGAACTGCTGGAGATCGGGGGTCCGGATGCGGTGCGGGCACAGCTCGAAGAGCTGCCCCGCCCCCAGCGGGTGGATGTGCTCCGCGCCGTGTGCGACTCCGGCTATCCGGCACGCGGAACGCTAGAGGACTTCCGGGTCCTAGTCGCCGCGCCGATCCTCAGCGCGCCGCCCAGGCTGCGCTCCGCCCGGAACCCCTCCGCCCGGAACCCCTCCGCCCGGAACCCCTCCGCCCGGAACCCCTCCGCGCGGGATCCCCGGCGGCGGAAACGCCGCGGTCGCTGATGCCACAGATCTGGCTCCGTGTAATCGTCGGATCTGGCTCCGTGTAATCGTCAGGGCGGGCCGGGCACTTGTCATGATCACGGCTAAGATCCGACGGCCCCTTCAGCGCGCCGGCAAGTGCGGCAGGTGCCGGGGATATGCATGCTCTCAGCGGCCCGCACCGCCCGTCCCCAGCCCGGCAAAGCTCTGAGCCCGAGGCAGTACCCGTAAGCTGTTTCGGCAGCTCAGAGCATATATCTGCGCATGCAGCCGCGGTCTGCAGCGTCAGCGATAACCACACATTCTGGGCTGCGCTGGTTATGACGACTGGCCGTAGAGCTCGTCCGGGGTGAGAAGGAGAATCTTGCCTCTGCCGGCGGCCGCTTCGGCTGCCAGATCATCGGTGAAGCCTGTCCTGCTGAACAGGCCGACGGTGAGGCCTGCCTGCCTGGAAGCGTACAGGGATGCGCGGGGTCCTCGTGCACAACCCGACGGGCCTCGCCGTCTGGCTCTGCGAGCAACTCGGCATGCCGGACACCTGGGCCGACTGACGGCATACCGGGTACGTCGGGGGGGTTACCGGGCCTCGAGCCGTCTGGTTGTGCCGTCGCGCCCCAGCGCCGGGATGTATGGGATGACGCCATTCACGATCGCCTGCGCCTGCACCTTCAGCGGGAGGTGCCGAGCGTCCGTGAGACACAGGAGTCTTCCGCGAGAGGCACCAGGCGTGTACTGACAAAGGCGACGTCGTCCCCAGGTCGGCCATTGCCTGTCCCGTGAGCGCGTGTCCTCCCAGCGTTCCCGTCGGCCGCGGTTGCCCCCGCCAGCAGCGGAGTCAGGTGCTGCTCGAAGCGCGGTTCCTTGGCGAAGTCGACAGCTGGCGCTTGAGTACGGAACTGCGCACGAGAATGTGCGGCAGATCATCCATAGTCGCCTCCCAGAGCCTGCTCGATCAGTGCCTCCGGCAGCCCGGACTCCTCCCCGAGCCAGCGGACCCATTCCGTGAGCAGGTCCACCCCGGGGGTGGCGTACGGCTCGCGCCAGTCTCCGATCAAAGCGCGGAAGAGCGTTGTCCTGGTCGGTGAGATCAGCCGCTCTGTACCGGGCACGACGCAGTCGAGCCACTCTCCCGCGACCTCTTCGACGATCTCGGCATCCGGCGCCTGACCGCGCCTGCC
>DATJZH010000018.1:0-3065 GCA_035499215.1 Streptosporangiaceae bacterium
GCCGCGCCGGCTGCGGTGGAGCCTGCATCGAGGTGAGACTGAACCCATCCTCGGCTGGTACTCCCGCGGCCTGGGACGGCGCATTCCCGCCTGCACGCTCCTCGGCCGCGGACGGTCCGCGCCCGGCGCGCCCCTCACCACCCGGCTGACGTTCCTCGACACCGGCAATACGGCAGAACCAACCGGTTCCCGACAAGTCGTATCATGGCACGCATCCGGTGCCGGGGTGGGTAAGGCGCCGGGGATTCAGGCGGGGGCTAGATGAGCGAGCAGGCGCTGGATCTGCGGCGATCGCTGCAGATCGTGCGGCGGCACCGGAAAATCGTTGGCATCGCGGCTGCGCTGGGCCTGATCGCGGGCGCCGTGTTCACAGCGTTCAACCCGCCGATGCTCGTGAGCGAGGCGCTCGTGGTGCTGCCGTCCTCCACGCACAACATGGCAACTCAGGTGGTGATCGCGAGCAGCGACCCCGTCCTTGCCGGTGCCCTGCGAAACATCAATCCGGCCATATCCCCTGGTGCGCTGCAAGGCGACGTCAAGGCCAGGGGCCTGACCTCAAGCATTCTTTCGATCACAGCCCAGGGCAGGACGGCCGCCCAGGCTGAGGAAACCGCGAACGCTGTCGCCGGCAGCTACATCGCTCACGTCAGTTCCGCCAGCAGCCCGGTCGGGCAGGAGCAGGCGCGGGTGCTGGAGCTCGCAACGAGCGCCACGGGGACACCGCTGCCCATTGACCTGCTTGTCACTGGCGGGCTCGGTGCCCTGATCGGCGCGCTGATCGGCGCTATCGCGGCGCTGGCGATCGGCCGCAACGACCGGCGCCTGCGGGAGCGCGACGAGATAGCGGGTGCCATCGGGGTTTCCGTCCTGGCATCGATCCCGGTCGGTCACCCATCCGATACCGCAGGCTGGACGAAGCTCCTCGAGGACTACGACCCCGGGGTTGTCCATGCGTGGCGGCTGCGCAATGCCCTGCGCCAGCTGGGTCTGACCGATCCCAAGGGAGGCAGCGGTGCCTCCCTCGCCGTGGTGTCCTTGTCCTCCGACCCGGGAGCCCTCGCCCTCGGCCCTCAGCTGGCGGTCTTCGCCGCCAACCTGGGGATCCGCACGGCGCTCGTCGTCGGCCCCCAGCAGGACGCGAACGCAACGGCGACGCTGCGCGCCGCGTGCACCGGGACGCTGGCCGAGCCGTCGCGGCGATCGGGCCGTCTGCGGGTCACCGTCAGGGATCACGAAGACGCCGACCGGCAGCCTGACACCGCGCTGGCCGTCGTGGTCGCCGTCGTCGACGGCCAGACCCCGCGGGTGGCCGACACGATGCGGGCGACGGTGACGGTGCTGGGAGTCTCGGCAGGCGCGGCGACCGCCGAGCAACTGGCCCGGGTCGCGGTCAGCGCCGCTGACGACGGCCGGCAAATCGCCGGAATCTTCGTTGCGGACCCGGACTCGACGGACCAGACGACCGGCCGTATCTCGCAGCCGGCCCGGCCAGCGCAGTGGAGACTGCCGACGCGACTGACCGACTCAACGACGCAAGTCAGACGGTGACGCTATCCATGGGTGCAAGAGAAGACCTGCCTGAGCCCATCTGGGCCTACGACGACTCCGCTGCCGTCGAGGAACGCCCCGCCGCCGATCTCGCCGCGGGCCTCACCAGCCTCCCGTTCATCAGCGCAGCCCTGCGACGGTGTGCGTGGTTCTGGTGCGCCACCGCCCTGGCCGGGTTCCTGGTTGGCCTCGGCCTGTACGTGGCGGTTCCCCCGGCCTACAAGGCCTCGACGTCGGTCCTGCTCACGAACCCACCCGGTGAGGACCCCGTCGCGGCGATGCTGGACAACCAGGCTGTCGCGCAGAGCCATACGGTGGCCGGGCTGGCGATGCGCAAGCTCGGGGTGCGGGAGAGCGTCGGCAGCTTCCTCGGTACGTACACGGTCACGGTCGTCACAGACCGGGTACTGCTCATCACGGCTCGCGGATCGTCGAGCGGCGCTGCGGTCGGCACGGCGAAAGCCGTGGCAACGGAGTTCCTCCGGTTCCGGGCAGACCAGCTGACGACCCAGCAGCAGCTCCTGGCCAGGTCGCTCGCCCAGCAGATCACCCAGGCCAAGCAACGGGTCGCGTCGATCGGCAGGCGGCTCAGCCTGCTGCCGACGCACCCCGCTTCACCAGCGCTGCAGGCTGAGCGCGCCAATCTGCTGACCGAGAGCGGCCAGGCGAGCAGCGCGCTGACCGCACTTGAGCAATCCACGAAAAACAGCCAGGCCAGCGCGGCGGTAAACGCGGCGTCGGCGAAAGCGGGCAGCGGGGTCCTCGACCCTGCCGCCGCGATCGCGCACTCGCGCCTCAAGCTCGGCATCCTTTACGCCCTCACGGGGCTCATCGCGGGCCTCGCGCTGGGTCTGGTCATCATCATCGTCCGGGCGCTCGTGTCCGACCGCCTGCGCCGGCGTGATGACGTCGCGAATGCACTCGGCGCCGCTGTCGGCCTCAGCGTCGGCAGCCTCCGCGCAGGCCGCTGGCGGCCCGGCCGGCGCGGGCGCAAGGCCGCTCGCGACCGTGACATGCGGCGCATCGTCACGCATCTGCGCAACGCTGTGCCGGGAAACTCCCGGGGTGCCGCCGCCCTGGCTGTCGTTGCCGTAGACAACGCACGGGTCGTGGCACCAGCCCTGGTGTCACTGGCCGCGTCCGTTGCGCACGAGGGCAAGCAGGTCGTGGTGGCGGATCTTTCCAGCGGCGCGCCCGCGGCGCACCTCCTGGGGGCCACCGACCCCGGGGTCCGCGCGGTGAGCGTGAACGGCGCGCGCGTTGTCGTAGCGGTCCCAGATCACGGTGACGTCGTGCCCGTCGGCCCGCTGCACCGCGGCTCGCGACATGCTCAGGCCGTGCAGGCCAGCGATGCCCTGGCCGCGGCTTACGCCTCGGCAGACCTGCTGCTCACCCTGGTGACCCTCGACCCCTCGCTCGGCGGAGATCACCTCGCGACCTGGGCGACCGATGTCGTCGCCGTGGTGACCGCCGGGCGGTCGTCCGCGACGAGGGTCCGCGCCGTCGGCCAGATGATA
>DATJZH010000019.1:0-7973 GCA_035499215.1 Streptosporangiaceae bacterium
CGGGGTCGCAGGTCAGATCGCGCTCTCGCAGGGCATCCGCTAGCGGATGCTTTTCGGGTAGCGGACCAGGAGGTCGCCGCCGCGCAGTTGGCCGGTGACCTCCACTCGCAGGGCGACAGGGAAGTCCGGGTCCTGCTGGGGCGGGCGGACCTTGATCTCGGCCATGCTGCGCACGATCACGTCGTTGGCCACGACCACGATGCCCGGCTTGGTGATCAGCGTCAGGTCGCCGCCGATGCCGAGATCGACGTCGATCGACAGCTGGTCATGGGTGATCACCGCGTTGGTGAAGTCGAGCTTGGCGTTGCCGACGGTCAGCCGGATCTCCATCCGGCGCGGGACCAGCCAGGTTCCGACCCACTCGGCGGTGCCGAAGCGCTTTTCGATCTTCACCACGTCCGTGGACGGGATACTCGGATTCGCCCGCTGCTCCGGCAGGTCCCTGGTGAGCGCGGCCAGCTCCCGCAGGGTGCGGGCGCCCAGCGCCCTCTCCACCCGCTCGTCCAGTTCCTCGGGGGTCAACCGACCCTCCGCCGCCGCGTCACGGAGGGTCTCCACGACGTGGTCCCGATCAGTGTGCGAAGCCCTCAACTCCTGCAGCGCGGCACGATCTGCACTGTCTTCGGCTGACGACTCATCGCTCATGATCCCAGACTGGTCGGCCGTCTCAGAATACGCAAGGCAGAGTCGCCGATCTCGACGCTGGTCGCCCTGGCGGGTGACCCATGGTCGATTCGGGCCTCGGCGGGGGGCGGACGCCGCCGAGCATCGGCGGTGTCTGACTCGTCTTTGCGGGAGGGCGCCTCCATGTTCGCAGACTCGGCGCTGCCACCGTGCTTCATGGCGGTGTCGGGGAACCTGCGGGGGTGTTTCACGGCGCCGGGCTTCGCCACCTTCGCCGCGCTGGTGGCCGGGCTGGTGGCGAATACCGCGCGTGGCACGGTGACCGGGATGCTCGTCGCGGCCGGGCCCGCGCGCACCTGGCCGCATGACCGGGCTCACGCGTTCTTCTCCCGCGCCTCGTGGAACACGGAGATCCTGGGGATGCGCCTGTCCCGCCTGATCGTAACGGTGCGGGCGCAGATGATCTTGCTATATTCGGTCGCCCGGACTAAGGCGCGCGTGTGCCCGGCGTGCTCGGGCAATCCCGCGAGCTTCGGTGTACTCGCGCACCATGTCATAGGTCTTCCGCCCGGTAATATGCATAAGGTCGTCTGTGGACCCGCCGGACTCCAGCCACTTATCAGCGAACGAGCGGCGGAAGCGGTGCGGGTGGACATTCTGAATGCCGGCTTGCCTGCCGCGCCGCCCGACCATGTCGCGAATTCCCGAGTCGGTCATATGCGCGGTGTTGTGCCCCTGAACGCCGAGCCAAAGCCAGGGGGATGAGGCCTGGGTGTGCCGGGCGCGCACGCGTATGTACCCGTCCAGGGCGGCCGCCGCCTTCCTGCCGATCGGCACCCAGGTCTCATCGCCGCCTTTGAGGCGGATACGGAGCTTCCGCTGTGCGAGGAACACATCGTTGTGGTCCTCGTCGGCTGAGTCGTAGTGCAGGTTCGCGAGCCCAGACACACGCAAGCCGGTATCGATCAGTACGCGCATGATCGCGGTATCGCGGCGATCGGCGAACGAGGACCCCTGGCAAGTCCGGAGAAGCCGCGCAAGCTCCTCGTTGCTGAAGAAGGACTGAGCCTTCTTGCCGACCTTCGGGCCTTCGATCCGGTCCATGGGGTTCGGGTTGGAGCGCTCCTCTTCGCTCGCTAGCCAGCCGAAGAACACCCGCAGGTTGCGGAAGTGCACGGCAGCCGACGCCGGCGACGTGCGCTGCTCCTCGGCCAGCAGGAACGCGCGGATGTGCCCGGAGTCAACCCCCTCGACATCCGAGGGCATGTGCTGACCCACGAGGAAGGCGTGGAGGAACTTCACCGAGTCGAGGTAGGAACGGATCGTTCTGTTGCTCTTGGCCGCTGCTTCGAGCGCGAGCTGCCACGAGGTGACGAAGGCAGTGAGGGACGAACCGGCAGGGGCTGGGGTGCCGTCCGGACCTCCCTGGTTGCGCCGCGCTTCTCCCATGCTGGTGACGGACATGCCGTTGCCTCCCGCCGACCGGTGCGACCTGTGCCCCGGTGCCCTACTCTTGAGTGGTCGCGGCGGGCATCTCGGAGCAGACGAATCAGAGGCTCTATCACCGCTGTGCTTATGTGGTAGCGTAACATCTACCTGTGAAACTGCAGGTAGACGACTCAAGGCGAGCGCTCGTAGCTCAACGGATAGAGCATCTGACTACGGATCAGAAGGCTGGGGGTTCGAGTCCCTCCGAGCGCGCCCAGGTCAATGGCCCCTCCCGATCAAGGAATGGGCCTTCTTGCTAACGCCGATGCTAACAGCGGCGAGCTCGCGGCCTTCATAACCTGGGCGAACGTGTCCGGTGCTTCGGACAGTTGATGGCTGATCACGTGGGCGTACACACGCAGGGTGATCGACGGATCAGGTGGCGGTAGTCCTGCAACGTCTTGGGCTTGATCTGCACCGCATGGGCTTCGATCCAGTCTCGGGCGCCGAGATATGCCCCGGCGGCGCCGTTCGGCGGCGATTTTCCGGCCAAGGGCCTGCTGATAGTCCGGGGTGCTCACGTGCCGGTGCCCTTGCCCGTCTGCAGGGTCAGCCAGTCAACCTCGGTGCTGGCCAGGTACTTGTCCCGCTCGGCCAGGTAGCGGCGGGCAGCCGGGGACCCCTCATGCGCCTCAAACGCGGCCCGGTCCCGGTACAGCTCGTAGAAGATCCGCTGCAGCGGCTGGCCCTCCACCAGGTGGGAGGCGTACACGAGCGTCCCCGGCTCGTTGGCCTTGATGGCTTCGATGGTCTCGGCTACCAGCCGGTCGTAAGCCTCGGCGCTGGCCTCGTCCTTGCACGTGAAGCGGACGAACAGACCGAACATTGCTCTCCTCCACGTCGCGTGACGCCATGCTCGCACTCAATGTGCGACGCGAATGCACGAAGTGTCACGTACTCTCGACGATCCCGCTGCTGGAGGCGGTGCTGGAGACCACCTGGTGCCAGCGAGCCGGCTCGGCCCGGACAAGGCCAAGGTCACACTCTCCTATGATTGGCCGGCGGTAGGGCAGTTTCCCCGCCAGCACATTCAGTTCCCGCCCTTCACTTCCGGCCATCTTGACAACTCGCCGGGCCATTGGCCGCAATCGTTGTGCGGTACCCAGCTTCCTCAAGTTCTTCCTGACCGAGGGATCGGCAAGAAGACCGCCTGACCCGGCTGTCCCGCGAGGTCCGATGGGCAGCCTGCCGGTGACAGGCCGCCCGTGCCACATACATGCCATATGTCCGGCCGGAAAGCGGACCGTCGAGGCCCGGGCGCAAGCGCAGCGACTGCTGTGCGCGAGCAGAGATCTCTCACAGCTTTCTCACGAACTGGCAGGACGATACCGGACGCGACCGTCAGCCTTAGGTTGACGACCCAGGAGCGTCAACCTAAGATTGACGCATGACTGAATTTCCGCTCCCCCTGGACAACCTGATCGCCTACGTCCAAGCCCTGCACCCGCAAGGCGGCCCGCTGGACAACCTCTCTGACGCCATGGTGGTCTCCGCGCGGCTCGACGAACAGTCCGACGCGCTCATCGGATACTTCGTCGACCAGGCGCGCCACTCGGGCGCCTCATGGAGCCAGATCGGGGCGAGCATGGGCATCACCAAGCAGGCCGCCCAGAAGCGGTTCGTCCGCGACATGGTGCCCGAGGGACAGCAGCTGTTCTCCCGGTTCACCCGGCGAGCCCGCAACGCCCTCGGCGCCGCCGGGCGGATCGCCGGAGCGGACCCGATCAGCGCGGCGCACCTGGCGGCGGCCCTGCTGACTGAGCCGGAGGGACTGGCAGCCAGGATCATCCTGAAAGCCGGGCTGACCAGCGAGCAGGTCTGCACCGCAGTCGGAGCCGGGCCCGCGGCGCCGGGCGAGGACGCGGACGCGGACGCGGACGCCGCAGCCTTGCGCCAACTGAGCTTCAGCGACGACGGCAAGGCAGCACTCAAGGGCACCCTGAAGGCGGCACTACGGCTCGGCCACAACTACATCGGAACAGAGCACCTGCTACTCGGGATCTTGTTCGCCGACGGCCATGCCGCTCAGGCACTGGCCTCACTCGGGCTCGACGCCGAGACCACCGAACGGCTGCTGGCGGCCGAAATACAGGAAGTGCAGGCGAATCGGAAGGCCGGTTGACGGCGATCCCCCGATGCCGGCAGCGCCGGGCGCTTCACCGAGCTGGAACCATTCATGGCCGCGAGGACCGCTTGCGAGCTGCCCGGCAGATCACGGGCCCACGCACACGAAAGTGCCGAGATGGAACTTGAACTGCAGGGACGGACCGCCGTCGTGATCGGCGGGTCGAGCGGGATCGGTGCGGCTGTGTCAGGTGTGCTTGCCGCAGAGGGCTGCGATGTGGCCGTGACATACCGAAGCTCCCCCGGACGAGCTGAGCAGGCCGCTGCCGTCGTGCGGAGCCACGGACGACGCGCGTGGGTCGCACCGCTGGACTTGAGCGCACCGGAACGGGCGGCTCGGGGTGCTCTGGCCCTGGCCAGCATCCTGCAGCGACTCGATGTCCTCGTGCTCTGCGCGGGCCACAACATCGTCACGCCGTACACGCAGATCACCGCGGACGAATGGGGCGCCGTCCTGAACGCCAATCTCACCGGTGCGTTCTTCGCCCTACAGTCGATGACTCCGGCGATCCGCCCTGGCGGCAGCATCGTCACTGTGGCCAGCGTCGCCGCGCACACGGGCGCTCCCCAGCACATGCACTACGCGGCCGCCAAGGCCGGGCTCGTCAACCTCACCAGGTCTTTCGCACGCGAGCTGGCTCCGCAAGTTCGCGTCAACTGCGTGGCCCCGGGCATCACGCTGACCCCGATGGGCGCCGACACGGCCGCGAGCCTCCCCGATGACTACGCGCAGAAGAGCCTGCTCCTCCAGCGCTATGCCACCCCCAGGCGGTTGGCTCAGATGATCGCCGTCGTCGCGAGCCCGGTCAGCGAGTACATGACCGGCGTAACCATCGACGTCAACAGCGGCCGGCACCTCCGCTGACGGCGGTCTCGCTCGGGGTCGTCCCGCCGCGAAGCGCCAAGATCGTGGCCCGCCTGGATCGCCCAGACCTACCCGGCTGTCAGTGCGATGACGTCAACCGATCTCAGGCGTTCGCTGCGCCAGGCCGGCGCCCCCGGTCCGGTCGGCGAGCTCGAGCGTGCTATTCGGCCGCGGCATCGTCGCGGTGGCGGGTGAGGTGCGGTGGTGTTCGCGGTGGCTTTTCCTTGCAGACGAAGGCGTGGCGCAGGCGGGCGTACGGCTCGTCCGGGCCGGAGAAGTTCCGGCTCATGATTGCCAGCTCGGCGTCACGGTAGGCGTCCAGCGGCCGGACTTCCGCGGCCTCGGCCAGCAGCCGGGTCTTGGCGGCGAGCCGCCTGGCGTAGTCCGGGCTGCGCGCCAGCTGCCCGGCCAGCGCGGCGACCTGCCGGCGGTACTCGGCTGCCCCGCCCTCGATCACCTGATCGACCAGGCCGCAGCGCAGGGCCGAGGCCGGGCTGACCGGCAGGCATGACCGGGTGAGCCGGGCCGCCTGCCGGGCGCCGACGCGGCGGGGCAGGGTGTAGGTCCAGTACTCCGATCCGTGCAGGCCCATCAGGCGGTAGTGCGGGTTGAGGACGGCGCCCGCGCGGCACCAGACCCCGTCGGCGGCGAGCGCGAGCATCAGGCCGCCGGCCGCGGCGTTGCCCGCGAGCGCCGCCACGGTGAGCCGGTCGGTGGTGGTCAGGATCGCCCGGACCAGGTCGTCGATGGCGTTGATGTTGCGCCAGGATTCTTCCGCGGGGTCGCTCGCGGCCTCGATCACGTTCAGCTGGATGCCGTTGGAGAAGAAGTCCCGGCGCCCGCCGAGCACGATGACCCGCACCGGCCGGCGCCGGGCGTGCTGGTAGGCGGCCAGAAGCCGGCGGCACTGGCCGGTGCTCATGGCCCCGCCGGGGAAGCAGAACTCCAGGTAGCCGACGCCGGCCGACTCGCGGTAGGTGATCTCCTGGTAGGTGCGCCGGCCCGGCCGCGGCGCCAGCGGCGCCGGGACCGCCGGCACGCCGGCCAGCGCTTCTCCCAGCGCCAGCGCGGCCGGGACCTTGAAGGTCGGCGGCCCGCCGGGCGCCCGGCGCCGGCGCAGCTGCGGGATCCAGACCGCGCCGTCCACGGTGGCCCGGCAGATCGCGCCGTCTCGCTGCGCCACTATCGCGCCCGGCTCGCCGCGCAGCTCGTCCTCCTCGTGCCCGCCGAACAGGAAGTACTCCGCGCCGCCGAGCACGTCCAGGACGCCGGGGCTGGAGTCGGCCGCCCGCAGCTTCGCCAGCACCGAGGACGTGGGCTCGGCGGGCCAGTCGATCCGGCGGTCCTGCTGCCGGCACGGCGGGCGCAGCCGCCCGGTGACGGCCGGGCTCGCGTAATCCAGCGGCTCGGGCTTGAAGTTGCCGCCCTCGAACCGGGCCACCGCCAGCAGCACGGCCCGGATCGCGGCGTCCGCGACCTCGGTGCGGTACACCGAGCCCTTCGAGCAGCCGCCCGGCAGCATGAGCTCCTCGCTCGCCCAGATATCGCCGGCGTCCATCTCCGCGTTCGCCTGCAGCACCGTGACCCCCCAGCGCCGGGCACCGCCGCTGATCGCCCAGTCGAGCGAGGACGGGCCGCGGTCCCCCCGGGGCCCGGGATGGATGACGAAACAGGGCCGGGCCAGCCAGATGTCCGCGGGAATCGCCGTGGTCAGCATCGGCGCGATGATCAGTTCCGGGCCGAGGCGCCGGACCGCCCCGGCCAGCACCTCATCCGCCAGCGCCAGCTCGACCGACACCTCGTGGCCGCGATCGGCCAGCTCGACATGGACACGCTGCGTCATGCTGTTATAGGCACTCGCAATGAGCAGAATACGCATAAAACCCCCCCAAGCTCCGCGCGGCCGCAAATGCCCTCGCATAGTCCGCGCCGTTCAGTCCCAGGCCAGTGGTCTACACCCCTGCGGTGTCTCAGATATCAAAGAATGCCGTGGAAATCACTCAACCGTTACCTAATCTCGGCTTGCGCATGGTGCGGGTGAAGGCTGCTTTCGGGCGCTGCGGTGAAGTCCGGATGCGGTGCATGACGCTGCCCAACCGGTGATCACCTGCTGGCCGGCGATCAGCCGCCGCCGGTCACTGATGCGAGAATCTGCGCGACCGCAGGTCCCGGATCGGCCTGCCTTTTCATGATCACCATTCCTCGAATATCTCTGGCGCGCGCCCGCAGCTGGTGTATTCAGAACAAGCTCAACTACTTATGCTTAATTCCCCAAAGAACAACCATTATCGAACTTTACTATCTGCAAAGTTATCGCAATGTCACGCATTTGTAAACACCGGCCAAAAACTCTCTCGGTGCGGGCGGGCAGGCTCGTGCATACCGGGACATTGATGAGTAATCCGAGCGTTCCCGTTATTTCGGACTTCACAGAGATGGCGTAGCCGTCGTCTCGATTCGCACCCGCCTGTTCGGCTGCCAGGACGTATTTGCGAACCCTGCGTAGCCACGAAATGCCAGAATGTAGCAGCGGGGTCCTGGCCGGGTATGTCGCGCTGGCCCGCACTGAGCCAGCCGGGTGGTGGCTGGACCCGGTCGACCTGATCGTCTACCGGGACGCTGGCCTCATCGTTCGCCAGGTCAGTCCGCTGTACAACCCGCACCTGGCCACCCCGCCGTTGAGCGGACCATCTACCTCGGTCAGATCGAGCTCGTGCTGATGGCGCTGATCATTTGGGATATGTGCCAGCCAGACCGGCGGCGGTGGAAGGGCGCGGGGGTCGGGCTCGCGGCGGGGATCAAGATGGTGCCGCTGCTGTTCATCGTCTACCTGGCGTTGACCCGCAGGTTCCGCCAGGCGGCCGTCGCGACA
>DATJZH010000020.1:0-2764 GCA_035499215.1 Streptosporangiaceae bacterium
CACGTGCTGGCGCGGGGAGAGAAGGTGGCGGAGCAGTTCGGCGTGCCTCTCTTCACCGTGAAGGCCATGCACTGGCTGGACGGTGGCATGGCGATGAAGGAACTGGGCCGGCACATGCGCTGCGACCCGTCCTTTGTCACCGCCATCGCCGACGCGCTGGAGAAACGCGGGCTCGCCAGGCGCGAGCCCAATCCCGCCGACCGGAGGATCAAGAACCTCGTCCTCACGGCCGAGGGCCGTGAACTGCAGGGCCGGCTGGAACGGGAAATGCTCGCCCACATGCCGTGGTGCAGCGCCCTAGACCTGGCCGAGCGACAATCCCTGCTCGCGATCATACGCAAGCTTGTCGACGCGGCGGCGTCCGCGACGCCTGCGCAAACCACACAGCAGGCTGGCGGCCAACGCGCGGGGGAGGTGATCGAGGCACTCAGTAGCGCTCCGGCGGGCGGAAACTGACCGGCGAAGCCCGGCAGAGCGTGACCGCCCCGAAAATGTCAGACCCGGCGGCTAGCGTTCCGTCCATCTGCACATCTGCTCAAGTCGCATATCTCGCAACTCCCGGCTCATCGGGCCGTGGTGCGGGACCCTTAAGCCCAAAGCTTAGGAGACTATCTTGTCTACCGCGATATCCAGAACCAACCGCGGAACTGGCCCAAGTAGAGCAACGGCCGCCGACGGCGGAGAGCGCCGTCATCTAGGCCTGGCTCTTGTCGTCATCGCGGCCGCACAGCTGATGGTTGTGCTCGACGCGACCATCGTGAATGTGGCGCTGCCCCACATCCAGCGGGCGCTCGGCTTCTCAGGCAGCGGGCTGGAGTGGGTTATCACCGCCTACGCCGTGACCTTCGGCGGGCTGCTGCTGCTCGGCGGGCGCTCCGGTGACCTGCTCGGCCGCCGGAGAATCTTCATCACCGGGCTGCTGCTGTTCTCCGCCGCCTCGCTGGCCGGAGGCTTTGCCACTTCGCAAACCTGGCTGCTGACGGCCAGGGCAGTCCAGGGCGTCGGGGGCGCCATGATCGCGCCCACCGCTCTCGCCCTGATCATGACCACGTTCCCGGAGGGCCCGCCACGTAACAGGGCCATGGGCGTGTACGCCGCGATGAGCGGCGGCGGCGCCGCCGTGGGCCTCATCGCGGGCGGCCTGCTCACCAGCTACCTGTCCTGGCGCTGGGTGCTTTTCGTGAACGTGCCGATCGGGATTCTGGTAGCCCTGGCGGCGCCCTACGTGCTCAGCGAATCACCCCGCCGTCCCGGCCGCCTCGACCTGCCCGGCGCAATCACCGGCACCGGCGGTGTCGCGCTGCTTGTCTACGGCCTTTCCAACGCGAGCACCGACCAAGCGGGCCTCTCGCACTGGGGCGACGCCAAGGTCGTCGCGTCTCTCGTCGCCGCCGCGGTGCTGCTGGTGAGCTTCGTGTTCATCGAGTCGCAGAGCAAGCACGCACTGTTGCCGCTACGGCTGCTGCGGAACCGCAATCGCTCGGGCGCCTACCTGATGATGCTCTGCCTCGCCACCGCGATGTTCGGCATCTTCTTCTTCCTCACGATCTTCGTGCAGGAGGTGCTTGGCTACAGCGCGCTCAAGTCAGGCGTGGCCTTCCTCCCGTTCGCGGGCATGATCGTCGTGGTCTCCGGGATCGTCTCGCAGCTCATCAGCCGCACTGGTGCCCGGCCACTGATGCTGACCGGCGGAGCGGTCACCACCATCGGCATGTACTGGTTCTCGCACATCAACGAGCACAGCAGCTACGCCAGCGGTTTGCTCGGCCCAATGCTGGTCACCTCCGCGGGCCTTGGCATGCTGTTCGTGCCGTTGTCCCTGGTAGCGCTGAGCCGCGTCCGCGGCGAGGACTCCGGGGTCGCCTCGAGCCTGCTGAACACCGGCCAGCAGGTGGGCGGCGCGATCGGGCTGGCCGCGCTCGGCACGGTTACCTGGTCGGCTGTCGCTGGCAGCATCAGGCACCAGGTTGCCCAGGCGGCGGCGGCTGCCGCACGATCAGGCCACCAGCTGCCGGCGAGCAAGCCCGGTGCCGCACCGCCCGCGGCGGTGCTGAATCACGCCCTCACCGTCGGTATATCCCGCGGGTTCATGCTCGCAGCCGGGATCGCGCTGCTCGCCTTCGTCATCGCCGTTGTCGCGATCCGGATCCGGCGCGAAGACCTGTCGGGCGCCCAGGCTCAGGCCGAGTCTCCCGGCGTCGAGGAGCGCGACAGCGTCTCCAGGATCCAGCACCGCGATGGCATGTCCGCCGTCGAGGAGCCCGTCCGTTCCTGACGCCGGTCCTTGTCGACCGGGGCCCTATGCGGGCCGGGTGTCGCCAGCGCAAGGAGCGCTTTGCGGTGGACTCCGTGGAACGGAATCCACCGGGCGGCCCCGGCCTGCTTCGGTCAACCTGAAAGAGTGGACGGCGCGGCAGGGTGTCGGCTATGCAGCCGCCCGCCGCTGGTTCACGGACGGCAGGCTTCCCGTTCCGGCCCGCAAGTCGGCGGCCTCATCTTCCCGGACGAGCCGGGGCGTCATCTCGCCGGGATGCCCTCATCGTCGGCGCACCGTGCCAGGGCCGCCCGCACCTGCGCCGTGACGAGCCCGGGTCCGGGGGCTGCGGCATGAATGGCGAGCAGCGCCGAGCGGACGCTGGAATGAATCGCGTCAGCGCCGATGCGGTGGCAAAGGCCGGCTTTCTCCAGTTCCGGCAGCAGGCGGCCGGGGACGCCGGCGAGCCGTATCCGCGTGCCGGCGGACCTCAGGCTGTCGTCCAGCGCG
>DATJZH010000021.1:0-4203 GCA_035499215.1 Streptosporangiaceae bacterium
GAAGGGAATAGAAGATGCCGGCGGCGGCGAGTGACGCGACGACGAGCACTGCGACGGCGCCGCTGAGTAGACCGCGGCGGCGGGTGCGGCGCCGCTTACTGGCCTGGATGTAGTCTGCCGGTGGCCCGGCCAGCTCATCGGGGTAGTCGTTGAGCCATTGCAGTGCTGGGTCGAGCAGAGACCGCGGTAGCAGGAACTCGGGATTCTTCTTGCTGTCGAGCCAGCGCTCCAGGTTCGGGGCAAGGTCTTGGGCGCGCCATTGCACAAACTGGCTGCGCTCCTTCAGCCAGCTCCGCAGGCGGGGCCAGGCGCGGAGGAGTGCCTCGTGGGAGACCTCGACGGTGGGCTGGCCGCCGGCGTGAGCCCTATCCGCGGTGAGCAGCCGGGCGTCGATGAGCTGCTGAATGAGCCGCTGGTCGTCTTCGTCGAACTGCGCGAGCCGCGCTGGCCGGCTGAGGTCCCGCATGCCGCCCATTGGGTTTGCGCGGCCGGTCTCGACGGGCTGCGCGGCGATCAGGCCAAGCAGGATACGTCGAAGCCGCGGCCGGCTGGCCGGGTCGAGGTCTTGCCACAGCTGGTCGGCTCGGCGGATCAGCGCGCCCTGCGCGCCCGGCAGGTGCATCCCGTCCGGGAGTTCGACGCCCAGGCCCTGGTAGGTCTCCTCGGTGAGCACGCCGCCCGCGGCGTCGCGCTCCCACAGTTCTGTCAGCGCGAACTGCAGCAGCGGCAGGTCGCCGGGGCGGCCGCGCACGTCCGCGACGATCTGTTGCGTCAGGCCGGGCTGAAACGAGCGCAGCAGCGTTTCGGCGGGCGCGGCGATGGCCCGGCCCAGGTCTTGGTCGCTCATCGGCGCCAGCGCGACCTGCCCGGCCGCGAGCCGCTCTCCCAGATCGGCCAGTGCCAGGTGGTAGAAGTCGGCGCGCAGCCCGATCACCACCTTCACCGTGCCGGTGGCCAGGTGCCGCAGCAGCGCGACGAACCGCTTCCGCTCGGCGTCCTCGCAGTCGGTGTAGAGCCGTTCGAACTGGTCGGCCACTACGATCAGTCCGGCGGGAGGAACGGCGCCGCGAATCGCCGCGGCCAGCTCCTGAGCAGGCGCCCCGGCTAGCCGGGTTGTTCGCACATGGGGGAAGGTCAACTTACCTGGGCGAACTTTGATCATGGAGGTCTCAGCGGGTCGACGTCGAGCAGCTCCAGCAGTCGCTTCTGCAGCGGCGTGGGCCGCGGGATGACCGCTGGCCGGTCCGCAGCAGCCGGGATGAGCCGCAGTCCGGCCATAGCAGCGAAGATCAGCCATCCGGTGGGTCGGGCGGGCCGGTCTGCGTACAGACCGGGAAGCTTGGCGGCCGGTGCGATCTGGGCGCGGACTTGACGTTCGACCAGGGAGAACACCAGCAGGGCCAGGCAGATCACGGTGATCAGCGCGGCGATCCGCCGGTTGTGCTGCAAAAACATCGGGGCGACCGCGAGCGGGCCCTTGTAGTTGCCGTACCGGCGTTCGGATGCTTCTTGGCCTTTGAAGCGGAGCAGCACACTGGCAGTGCCGGCCTCGGCGGGGTCGAGGTTGGTGAGTAGCGCGTACCAGCCGTCGGTGGCCGATTCGGCCTCGAGTGCGGCCTGGTCGTAGGCCCACTGCAAGGTCGGCTTGCCGGTGCCGGGGCCGGTGCCGGTGGTGGTGGTCAGGTAGTCGGCGACGCGCCGGGTCTTGCCGATGACGGCCAGGCGGTTGCGGACGGCAGCTTCGTCGGGGTAGTGCCTGCTGCCCAGGCCGCGGGTGAGCCGGTCCAGGTCCTCGCGGGCGCGGTCGAGTTTCCTGGCCCGCGCGATCTTGGCAGCGCCGGCCCGGGCTGTGGAGTGCACGAACACCCGGCGCACGGTGATGTCGGGGCCTTTGGTCCCTCTGGGCGGCCGCAGGACCATGGTGTCCTCATATGCCCGCCAGGTGCCGCGATCGTCCAGCGGTTTGCGGGTGTCGCGCAGGGCGGTATAGGCGACCTCGGCCGCGGCTTCGATGTCGCAGGCGGCCAGCACGGCGGCGGGGACGTGCTGTTTGGGGGCGGGGCCGATAAAGGTCACCTTCGCCCCGGCCATATCGCGCACATTCGGGTAGGAGATCAGTTTGGAGTCGCCGACCAGCAGGAAGGTGCGTTCACCGGCGATCTCCTGCAGCGCTGTCATCGCGCCGGTCACCTGCGACACCTCGGCGGCGCCACCGTCGTAGGCCCGGCAGAAGATCGGGATGCCGCCGTCGGCGCTGGTCCCGATCCCGGTCTGGATCTGCTTCAGATCCCGGCGGCGGTCCTTTGGGTGACCGAATTTCGGCGTGGCGTACTCCTGATCCACCTCCGGGTAGGCGCCGTAGAGAGAGATCGAGGTCATGTCCCAGTGGACCCGGGAAACGTCCAGGCCGAATTGCTGGATCGCTGTTATCCCGATGGTGCCGGCGATCTGGTCCAGCTCCGGGGCGATAGCGTCCAGGGCGCGGCCCAGCCGGTCGTCGTTGAGGACCTCCGGAGCGATCCCGAAGCAGTGTTCGACGGCCCATTCGCGTGCCCAGTCGATGACGCGGACCAGCGGTGTCGGGGAGGTCAGCCGGTTGGCGATCATGGCTTCGATGACCTGGCCGTGGGTAGCCAGCGCGACATCGCGGATCGGGCAGAGCCCATCGATGATCGCGGCGATGCCGAGCTGGTCCAGAAACGAGGCGACCACGGGCAGGCCCCCGAGCGTCTGCTGGACACTCGGAGGCCCGTAGACAGCGGCTTCCGGCACGCGACCTACCGTGACAGGCCATATGCTGAAAGTCGCCTTGAAACGCTGAAGAATCCGGACACGGTCAAGCTACGAAGAGGTCACACAACCGCATCTGCGGAGGACAGGGCTAGCAGGTCGTCGGGCGCCTGCTCGGCGACCCAGTGGCCGCTGCCGGCCAGGACCACGGTCTGCCGGCGAGGCCGCTACTGCCGTCGGGGACCTGGTCGCCTCCGCCGCCACCGGCCCGGCACCCGGCGCGGTCCGCGGGATCGAGGCCGTCGCCTGGCAGCTGGCTGAGCAGCAGGTCGCCGTGCTGCTCGTGGCCTCCGACATAAGTCAGGACGACGGCCCGGACTACCGGCTCGGGAGCTCGCCGACCCAGGTCGGGGCCGGGGACCAGGTTACCGGGGTCGCGGTGCCGCTGGAGGGCGGGCTGGTCTGGGCCGCGCTGCACCAGGAGGCGATCGTCGTGCAGCTACCGGGCCGCTCCGGCCCGCTGGCCGGCCGGCCGGCGGCGGCGCTGCTGCGCCGCGGAGCCGCTTCTTGAGGTTGGCGGCCAGGGCCGGAGGAGCCCGTGCCGGGCAGGCAAGGGTTCCGGCCAGGGTGTTCACGGGCTCGATGGCACGGCCCTGGGCGGCATCGTGGATGACACAAGCGATGCATCATCCCGGCGGGCATCATGTGAGCCCCGCCTCGGCGCACTGCAGGAGGTCCCCGTGAACACGACAGTCCAGCGGGCCGAACACGCCGACGCCAAGCCGACGATCGTGCTGGTGCACGGCGCGTTCGCCGACGCATCCAGCTGGAACGGCGTCATCGAGCGGTTGCAGCGGCAGGGCTACACCGTCATCGCCCCGGCCAACCCGCTGCGCGGCGTGACCGCCGACTCGGCCTACACCGCCAGCTTGCTCAGCCAGATCGACGGCCCGGTGCTGCTGGCCGGGCACTCCTACGGCGGCGCGGTCATCAGCAACGCCGCGACCGGCGCCGCGAACGTTGTCGGCCTAGTCTTCGTCGCCGCCTTCGCTCCCGATGAAGGCGAACGCCTGGGCGGGGTCACGCCCGAGTCCAAGGACAGCATCTTGAACACGGCCTTGGTCCAGTACACCTATCCCACCGGGCGGGACGGCGAGACCGCGGTCGAGTTCGGGATCAACCCGGCGCTGCTCCCGGAGGCCTTCGCCGCCGACTTGCCCCCGGAGACCACGGCGCTGATGGCGGCGACCCAGCGCCCCGTCGCCGCCGCGGCGTTCAGCGATGCCTCCGGACCGCCAGCCTGGAGGAAGCTACCGTCCTGGGCGGTGGTCGCCACCGGCGACAAGGCCGCGGGGGCCGACCTCGTCCGGTCGATGGCCCGGCGGGCCGGCGCCGACATCGTCGAGGTCGAGGGCTCGCACGTGATCATGATTTCCCAGCCGCAGGCGGTCACCGACCACATCGTGAAAGCCG
>DATJZH010000022.1:0-3666 GCA_035499215.1 Streptosporangiaceae bacterium
GGCCAGGCGCGGCGACGCGCGATGGGCCAGGACGCACGCGGTGCCGTGGGTGTGCAGAAGGCTGCGCGGCGTGTCCAGCGGTGACGGCATGACGCCGAAGCGGCCCGAACTCCTCCCGCTATAGCTGGCAGCCGGCCGAGGGCGGCCGGCTCGAGCTCGGCATGGGGCCCCTCTGCGGGCCTGGCCTTTCCCCGCGACAGGCCGAGTTCCCCCAGTTCCCCCGCGCCGAGGAACTGCCGGGACGGTTGCAACGATGCGCGGACTCGCGGACCCGGCCGCCCCGGCCGGCCGTTGGACCAGGAGAGGGCAACGACAGGCCCCGGCGCGGGCCGTGGGCCCCTAGGCGGCGCCGCCCGGGGGCGCATCAAGGCCACCCGAAGCGGCTAGCGAACCGGGGCCGGCGGCGGCCGGGATCACGACGGGCCGCGGGCTGGCCTGCGGGCCCAGGTCGGCCAGGACATCCCGCAGCCGGGTAAGGGATGCGGATATCCACGGCAGCGCGAGCGGATCGCTCGCAGCGAGCGCTGCCTCGCGCTGGCCGTCGCTTTCGCCATAGAGCAGGCCAGTCGCCAGGCGCATGCGCAGCGCTCGCTCGTCCTCGCCGAAGTCGCTGGCCGGGAGCGCGCCGGCGCCGTAACGATCCAGGAGATGCCCGGCTAGCTGCGCCCCGGTGGTGACGCCGGTCCGGGTGCGCAAATGCTCGCGCCAGGGCCCGAAGTCGGGATACAGGTAGAACGCCGCCTCCGGGGCGGGCACCAGCAGCCCGGCCGCCGCGCAGATGCGGGCCGCGGCGCGGGCGACGGTGGCGTGCAGGCGCCGGCTCCGGGCTACCCGCTCGGTAATCTCGGCAGGCTCACCGAATGCGTAGGCGGCAGCGTGCTGGATCGGCGCGGACGGCGCCGACCAGATCTCGCTGCAGATGCCGAGCAGCCGGTCGCGCAGGTGGCCCCCCAGCTCACTTTCCGGCAGCCGCGCCGCGCCGATCCGCCAGCCGCCGAGTGCGAGGTTCTTGCTCAGCGCGGTGGTGACCACGGTGCGGTGCGGAGCGATGGCCGCGGGGCTGATCACCTGGGCCGCCGTGTCGTAGAGCAGGTCGCGGTAGATCTCGTCGCAGATGATGATCAGGTCGTGCCTGGCAGCGACGCGGCAGAGCGCCCGGATTGTGGCCGGCGCGGCAACCCGGCCCGTGGGATTGTCGGGCAGCGTGACGATGACCGAGCCGATCCGCCGGCCCCGGCCGCGCGCGGCCGTGACGGCCAGGTCGAGCTGGCCGGGATCGCAGGCCCCGCCTTCGCCGCCCGGGATGGGCACGAAATGCGCGCGAGCGCCGATCAGTCCCGCCTGGGCCGCATAGCTCACCCAGCTCGGCCTGGGTACCGCGACATCCGCGCCGATGGCGAGCAGCAGGCCGAGCAGCAGTGGCTTGCTGCCAGGCCCGCAGACAACCGAGCCGGCGCTGGTCGGCAGCCCGCGCCGGTCCCAGTAGCCGGCCGCGGCTTCGCGCAGCGCCGGCAAGCCGGCCACGGGGCCGTAGCCGCCCCGCCCCGCGGCCGACGCGAGCGCCGCGCGCAGCTGAGGCAGCACGGGCAGCCCGGCCTCGCCGAAGGCCAGCGGCAGCACTGGCTTGCCCAGGCGGCGGCGGACGGCCAGGGCCTCGTTTGCCGCGAGTGTGGGGGAGACAGGCAAGCGGGTGCGACCCGCGGGAAATGGTGCGAGCGTGTCCGGCCCGGCCGAGGGCATGGCTCATCTTCTCCTTGCGCGGGATTCAGCGTGCGGCCCTACGTCGTCGTAAACCCGGCCCGGGGTCAGGCCAGCGTGCCGCTGTCTAGCCTGTCTGACAGTAAGCGTTAGCGCAAGAAAATGATTCTCTCGCAGAGCCTAAGATGTGCTTATGCTCGACCTGCAGCGGCTCCGGCTGCTGAAGGAGTTCGCCGAGCGCGGGACGATAGCCGCCGCCGCCGTCGCGCTCGGCTACACGGCATCGGCGGTGTCGCAGCAGCTTGCCGCGCTCGAGCGGGAGGCCGGGGTGCCGCTGCTCGACCGGACGGCGCGCACGGCCGAGCTCACCGACGCCGGACGCCGTCTGGTCATGCAGGCCGAGCGCATCCTTGCCCTGGTCGAGCAGGCCGAGGCGGAGCTCGCTGCGCCCGAGCCGTCCGGCCGGGTGGCCGTCGCCGCGTTCCCGACGGCAGCTGTCGCTTTCGCCCCGGCCCTGACCAGGTGCGTGCGCGGTCACCCTGGCCTCACGTTCGTGCTGCGGCAATTCCCTCAGCGCGAGGCGATGCGGCAGGTACGCACCGGCAAGGTGGACGTGGCGCTGGTCGATGACTGGTCTGGCCGCCTCGCCAGCGCCGAGGCCGGAGCGCTCCGGCTCTATCCGCTGATCCGGGATCCGCTGGTTCTTGTCGTGCCCCGAGGGCACCCGCTCGCCGACCCGTCCGCGGTGGTTGACCTGGGCGGGCTGCGCGGCGAGTCGTGGCTGGCAGCGCCCGCGGCAGAGCCGTCCCGCCGGATGGTGGATGAGCTGCTGGCGGCGGCGGGCGGTGGGGTGCCCGAGCCATGGGAGTTCGACGGCCTCGCCACGATACTCAGCCTCGTGGCCCGCGGCATCGGGATCGCGGCGCTGCCCCGGCTTACCCTGGCGGCAGGCGAACGGAGGGTTGCCGTCCGAGAACTGCCCGGGCCCGAGCAGGCGCGCGACATCTACGCGGTGACCAGGGCATCGAGTATCCGGCGGCCCTCCGTCGCGGCGATTTTGCGAGCCGCGCAGGAAGCGGCCGGGCAGCTGGGCGGCCGCGAGGCTGACTCGCCCGCGTCCGCGGGCTGACCGGATGGATTCGGCGGCCTGGTCCAGGGTACTATCATGATTACATGCAGTAATTGTCCAAATACACTGTCGCAGTAAGATCCGCCCAGACGGGGACGGCGGCGGATATGACGTGCGGGCGCCAGTCCGCAAGACCACGTGCAGGGGGCCGTGGCTTCATGGGGGCATCTCGAGCCAGGCCAGCAGCCGATCCGGCCGTCGCGGGCCGACCGCCGGGCACCGCTGCGCTTTCGGCCGAACTGCCGCCCGCAGAAGTGCCGCCCGCAGGACCGCCGCCCGCAGAACCGCCGCCCGCAGAACCGCCGCCCGCAGAACCGCCGCCCGCGGGGTTGCAGTCGCAGGATCCGCCCTCGGCGCCCCCGGCGGCGGCGGCTCCGCTGGCCGTCATCGAGTTCGCGGCCGAGCAGTTGCTGCGGGATGCCGCCGGACCGGACGCGCTGCCGGCCATCCTCGGGCGGCTCGCTGCCGCTTTCGGTGCCCGGGCGGCGCTGGTGCTCCGGCACACCACGACCAGCAAGCCGGTCGTTCTCGCCGCGCATCCGGAAAGGGCCGCGGCCGATCCGGTCCTGCTGGCCGCTGTGGGCATGGCATCTGCCGAGCACGACCTGGCGGCCGCGGGCGGCATGGCGCAGACATCGCTGAAGCCGCCCGGCCCGGCGGGCGGGTCCCCGATGAGCGTCCTGCTGGCCAGCCCCGCCCCGGCCGGGGGGGAGCCGCTGTGCACCCTGGCCCTCATCGGGGACGCATCGGGCTGGAATGCGCAGACGCGGGCAGCCGCGCGAGTGCTCGCAGCCATGATGACAGCCCAGATCCGGCATGCCGACGATGTCGCCCACCTC
>DATJZH010000023.1:0-7948 GCA_035499215.1 Streptosporangiaceae bacterium
GAGGCCGTGCTGGGCGCTCTGGTCAAGTCCGCCCGCACAGGCGCGCTCGGCGACGGCAAGCTCTGGGTCACTCCCGTGGACACCGTGGTGCGGGTGCGCACCGGCGAACGGGACAACGACGCAGTCTGAGGGCTCAAGCCGCGCCGCCTCCCGGGCCGGCGTGCACGTCCGCGCTACCTCCAGGCCTGCGTGCACGTCCGGCTTGCGGTTTCCTGATCAACGTGCCGATCGCCGTCACGGGGGTGGCATGCGCCATCTCGCTGGTGCCCGATTCGAGAAACCCGGCCGCGCTGCGACCTGACGTGATCAGTCCTGTCTATCGCGGGCCTCGGGCTGCTGCCCGGGTCGATCATCGAGGCGGGCCGCGGGTGACTGGCGGCCCTCGCCTTCATGTGCGGCACGGCTTACCATCTGGACACTGGCCTGCCCGGATGCGTCGGGGGAGACCGCAAAGGCTCATCGCGGGCCATGCCCGGCAGGGTAACAGCGGACACTGAGGAAGAGGGCTCACTATGACTCAGCCGGACTCCGCAGACCGCAAGTGGATGGAGCTGGCCATCGAGCTTGCCTGCCATTGCCCGGCTAAGGAGAGCGCCTACTCCGTCGGCGCGGTCATTGTGGATCAGCACGGGCAGGAGATCGCGCGCGGATACTCTCGTGAGACCGATATGAGCGTGCATGCGGAAGAAGCGGCACTTGGCAAGCTGCCACCGGATGACCCGCGCCTGACCAAAGCGACAATTTACAGCACACTGGAGCCCTGCTCGCAGCGCAGATCGCGTCCGCGTACCTGCACGCAGCTGATTCTCGCCGCCCGGATACCCCGAGTCGTCATGGCCTGGCGCGAGCCCGCTCTGCTCGTGGCCGACTGCCAGGGCTACGAACTGCTGACGGCGGCCGGCCTGACCGTGATCGAGCTTCCTGAATACGCGGCGCAAGCCAGGGCGGTAAACTCGCACCTCAGCATCGACGAGGCCGGGCGGGGCTAGGGCCGAGGCCGGGCGGACCAGGGCCCACGCCCGGCGGACCAGGGCCACGCCCGGCGGACCAGGGCCAGGCTGGCGGGACCGGGCCACTCGCCGGGCCGATCAGCGAACCGGGCGGGGGCGGCGCGCCGCGACCGCGGCGCGGCCGCCCAGCCGGGCCTTACTCAGCTCGGCTCCGGTTCCATGGTGATCGCGCCGCACGGGCACTCATTGACGCAGACGCCGCAGCCCTTGCAGTAGTCGTAGTCGAACTCGTAGCGCTGGCCGGGCTCGAGCTTGATCACTGCGTTGTCGGGGCAGACGCCGTAGCAGTTGTCGCACTCGAAGCAGTTGCCGCAGGACATGCAGCGGCGCGCCTCGAACTTCGCGGTGGACTCGTCCAGGCCGCCGACCACCTCGTCGAACGTGGAGGTCCTGCGGGCCAGTTCGAGGACCGGCCGGACCGTGGCCGGCGCGTCGGCGTAATACCAGGTGTTGTTGAAGCCGGCCTCGGCAATCTCGTGTCGTGGCGGCCGGACGTACTCGACGCCGCGCAGCCAGCTGTCGATGTACCTGGCCGCCTTCTTGCCGTGCCCGATGGACACCGTGACCGTCCGGTCGGCTGGCACCATGTCGCCGCCGGCGAAGATGCCGGGGTGACCGGTCATCATGTCCGGCCCCACCTCGACGACCTTGTCGGACACCGTGATTCCGTCAACGCCGTCCAGCAGGGACAGGTCGGAGTTCTGGCCGAGCGCCAGCACGACGCTGTCGGCCGGCAGCTCATCGAATTCCCCGGTGGGCTGGGGGAAGCCGGACTCGTCCAGCTCCATCTTCTCGATCATGATCGTGCCCTGATCGGCGCGGGCGATCGTGGACAGCCAGCGGATCTGCACGCCCTCGGCCAGTGCCTCCTCCACCTCGATCTCGTGGGCGGGCATCCGCTCCCTGGTCCGGCGGTAGACCACGATCGGGTCCGAGGCGCCGAGCCGCCGCGCGGTGCGCGCCGTATCCATCGCGGTGTTGCCGCCGCCGTAGACCACGACCCGCTTTCCGAGCATCGGCGGCTGCCCGGTCTGCGTGTCGTGCAGCACGGAAATGGCATCAAGGATGCGGGCCGAATCGCCGGCCGGAATATACGTGCGGGCGCCGATCTGCGCGCCGACGGCCAGGAACACCGCGTCGAAACCGCCGCCGGGGCCGCCGGCCAGCGCGGCGGGCACATCCGTCACCTTCGTGCCGAGCTCGAGCGTCACGCCCATGTTCACGATCCGGGTGATTTCCGCATCGAGCACGTCGCGCGGCAGCCGGTAGGCGGGTATGCCGTAGCGCATCATGCCGCCAGGCTCCCGCTCGGCATCCCTGATCGTCACCGAGTGGCCGAGCCGGGCCAGGTGGTAGGCGGCCGACAGCCCGGACGGCCCGGCGCCGACCACAAGCACCCGCTTCCCGGACGGCGCTGCGGTCACCGGCACGGTCCAGCCGCGGCGGATAGCCTCGTCGCCGAGGAACCGCTCGACCGAGTTGATGCCGACCGCCTCGTCGACCTGGACCCGGTTGCACGCGGTCTCGCACGGGTGGTAGCAGACCCGGCCCATGATCGCGGGCATCGGGTTATCCTGCATGATCTGCTGCCAGGCCTCCTCGTAGCTGCCGTCCTCAGCGTGGTACAGCCACTGCTGGATGTTCTCCCCGGCCGGGCAGCCGTCGCTGCACGGCGGCAGCCGGTCCACGTAGACGGGACGCTCGGTGCGCCAGGAGCCGGTCTTGTTGGCCAGGCTCGACCCGACGTCGAGCGTGATCGCGTAAGGCCGGTCCTGGGGAGTACTAGGGGTCGCCCCCCCGTGATGTGCTGCCATTACCGCACCGCCTGTGCTTGGGGGACTGAGCCCGCCGGGGAACCGTTCTGTGTCATGGTCTTGTCGTCGATCAGGCCGAACCTGGTGATATTCCGGTCGGCGATTGCCTGGATCCTGGCGATTGTCTCGGTCTGCTCCACCGGGCGGAAAAGGTGCGCGTAGCGCTTCTGGATGCGCAGGTACTCTGTCACGCCGACGAGGCGCCGGATCGCAGTGGAACTCGTGAGCTCGCCGCTCTCGGCCTCGAACACCGGGAACAGCCCGCTTTGCGCCGCGAGCCTGGCCACCTTGATCGTGTCCCCGGATGCGCTGCCCCAGCCGAGCGGGCACGGCACCAGGACGTGCAGGTAGCGGGCGCCGCGGAAGTCCATCGCCCGGCGCGCCTTGTACTCCAGGTCACGCAGGTCAGCCACCGTGGCGGTGGCCACGTAAGGAATCTCGTGCGCCATCGCGATCAGCGGCACGTTCTTGCCCTGGCTGAACACGTTGCCCGGCTCCGGGCCGACGGCCTGGGTCGTTGCGGTCCTGGCGGCCGGCGGAGTCGCGCCGGAGCGCTGCACGCCGGTGTTCATGTACGCCTCGTTGTCGTAGCAGATGTACAGCACGTCGTCGTCGCGCTCGAACATCCCCGACAGGCAGCCGAAGCCGATGTCCACGGTGCCGCCGTCGCCGCCCTGGCCGACCACCCGGATGTCAGGCCGGCCCTTGGCGCGCAGCGCGGCGGCGACGCCGGCGGCGACCGCCGGGGCGTTGCCGAACAGCGAGTGCAGCCACGGCATCTGCCAGGACGTCTCGGGAAACGGAGTGGAGAAGACCTCCAGGCATCCGGTCGCGTTCACGGCGATCATCTTGCCGCCGGTGGCCCGCATGACGGTGTCCAGTGCGTAACGGGCGCCGAGGGCTTCCCCGCAGCCCTGGCAGGCACGGTGACCGCAGGTCAGCGAATTGCTGCGGTGGGCGTCTGACTGGACCGAGCGCTGGCCCTCCTCGAGCAGCCGGTTCCCGACGACATAACTGCCCGTCTGGTAGAACTTAATTTGCTGGTACGGCATTATGTGCTCCTCGCTGCACTGCGCTGCTAAACTGCACGGCGCCACCGGACTGCACGGCGCTCGTTGCCCTCAGCCGATACCGGCTGCGACGACGCCGATGTCGCGCAGCATGTTCTCGGCGGCGGGGCCCGTCCTGCGGGCTGCGCGCGTGCGCGCGAGCTCCCGTTCGGCCAGCGACCGGTTCAGGTCCAGGAAGGTCAGCGGCTCCAGCGCGTCCGCGTGGGCGTCGATGAGCATTGTGCGCAACGAGGCCGCGGTGACGGCGCGGCCGCCCAGGCCGGCGATGACTGGGTAGGTGGGCAGCGCCCTTTCCGTCAGTGCCGCCCGGATGTCGCTGGTCACGATGCCGCTTGAGCCTGGCGCCAGCGCCCGCTCGATCGCCACCACCCGGGTCGCGCCTGCCAGCGCCGCGCGCACGGCCTGGAACGGGAAGGGCCGGAACGAGATGACCCCGAGCACGCCGATCCGCAGTCCTTCCCCGCGCAGCTCGTCCACGACGTCCTTGATCGTGCCCTGCACCGAGCCGAGCGCGACCACGACGGTCTCCGCGTCCTCGAGCCGGTAGGGGCGCAGCAGGCCGCCGGAATCGCGGCCGAAGATGCCGCGGAAGTCCTGCGCGACCGACGGGATGAGCTCGAGCGCCTGCAGCTGCCTGGCCTGCGCGATGTAGCGGACCTCGGTGAACGCCTCAGGCCCGACCATCGCCCCGATCGAGACCGGATCGGCGGGGTCCAGCACCTGGCGGGGCAGATACGGCGGCAAGAACTGATCCACCTGCTGCTGGTCGGGGATGTCAGCCCGCTCGCAGGCGTGCGTGAGAATGAAGCCGTCCATGCACACCATCACCGGGACCGACAGCTCCTCGGCGATCCGGAACGCCTGGATATGCAGGTCCAGGGCCTCCTGGCTGGTCTCGGCGTGCAGCTGGATCCAGCCGGCGTCGCGCTGCGACATCGAGTCGCTGTGGTCGTTCCAGATGTTGATCGGCGCGCCGATCGCCCGGTTGGCCACGGTCATCACGATCGGCAGCCCGAGGCCCGCCGCGTTCCAGACGGCCTCGGACATGTACAGCAGTCCCTGGCTGGCGGTCGCGGTGTAGACGCGTGCCCCGGCCGCGGACGCGCCGATGGCCACCGACATCGCGGCGAACTCGGACTCCACGTTCAGGAACTCGCACGGCTTCAGCGAGCCCGTTTTCACCGCCGCGGACAGTGCCTCCACGATGTGGGTCTGCGGGGTGATCGGGTAGGCGCAGATCACCTCGGGCCGGCACAGCCCGATGGCCTGCGCGACCGCCTGCGACCCCTCAATCTGCTTAAGCATCAGCCAGTGCCTTCCGTTCTGCCTGGACAAACTCGAATGCCTCGCGAGCAGCCGCGGTGTTGCCCGCGGCGATCTTGCCGCTGAATCGGTCGCCGATAGCGGTGATGACGCTGTCCAGGCTGACCTGGCCGGTGAGCGCCGCGAACCCGGCGAGCAGCGGCACGCCGGGCAGCGGACGGCCAAGGTGGACCTGCGCCATCTGGGTGGCCGGAACCACCAGCAGGCGGTCGCGGTGCATCCTGGCGACATACTCGTCCAGGCCAAGATCCTCGAAGCCGCGCGGGGTGTTGATCAGCATGAAGCTTTCCGGCTGCAGCCCGGCGAAGACATCCACCTGGTGCAGCAGGGTCGAATCCTGGATGAGCAGGGCGTCCGGGCTCACCACCGGCTCGCGGGTCCGGATGGGCTGGTCGCTGATCCGGCAGAACGCCATCACCGGCGCGCCCATCCGCTCGGACCCGAAACTCGGGAACGCCTGCGCGTGCTTGCCCTCGCTGAAGGCAGCGACCGACAGCAGCTCCGCTGATGTCACCACCCCCTGGCCGCCTCGGCCATGCAGCCGTACCTGGAACATCAGCAGTGCCTCCTCAGGCCGCACCTGTCGGTCCGCTGTCCTGATTTCACCCTGACGGACATGATGCCGGACAGGGCCGAAGGGCCCATGTCGCTATGTCCATCGCCTCTACGGTCCGGAGGATCTCATCCGGCGAGGGCCTTGGCCGCGACGCTCTCGGGTGCCAGCTCGGCCGCGGTCTGCTGCCAGGGCACGATCAGCACCGGCCGCCTGGCCAGGTGGAGCAGGCGGAGCGAGACGCTGCCGAACGGGATATGCGGCACGTCGGTCATGCCGCTCGAGCCCAGGATCACCACACGTGCGTCGTGCTCGTCGGCAGCAGCCAGGATCGCCCTGGCGATATGGCCGACGGAAACCTCGCGGATCTCCGCGGCCGCGTTGACGCCCGCGCTCCTGAGGTCAGCGACCACCTCCGCTGCGAGGCGCTCGCCATCGCCCTCGGGACAGTCGACCTGCAGCCGGCCGAAGCGGCCGACCGCGAATTCATGGACGTGCAGGACAACGACGTGATCGCCGGTATCATGACTCAGGTCGCGCGTGAGGTCGGTAGCTGCCGTTACGTGGCGCGCGGCGTCCACAGCCAGCAGGATGGTCTTGTTCATCGCTTCTCCTTGTTGCGTGCTGGGACTTGTTGCCTGCTGGGACTCATCGCCGGCGCTGGGCACGAATACAGCGGTAAAAATCTCCATCTCCACTGTGCTGGCACACGCTTCGGCGCTATAGGACCAAAAGTCCTGACTAGGCGGGCGGTTGGTCCGCCGACGGGGCAGGGCGGGGCAGGGCCGCAGGCCGGGCGGCGGCGCAGGCCGGGAGGCGGCGCCGCAGGCGGGCAGCGCCGCAGGCGGGCAGGATAAGTGCTGCAGCGAAATCATCGCGCTGGCGCAACTCCCGCCGGAGGACCCGCCGGACGGGGACCTTCGCCCCTTAGCCGCTGTTGCGGCTGTCTCCCACTCTGGCAGCGGTGCTGGAGCGCCGTAAGCAAGCGGTGCTGGAGTGCCGCAGGGAAAGGAAAGGCCGATGTACGAGAGACTGCTTGTCGCCGTGGATCACTCACACGTCAGCGAGCACGTGCTCAAGGCGGCAACGGAACTGGCGCTGCTCGCCAGCGCCGAGGTCTGGGTGCTGCATCTGCGCGAGCGCGAGGCCATGGCCAAGGCGCCTGGCGCGCCGGCGCTGGTGGCGGCAGAGACCACTGACAAGGCAGAAGCGGAGGTGGAGGCCGCGGTCGACAAGCTGGCCAGAGCCGGCGTCAAGGCACATGGCGAGGTGCGGAACACGATTTTCGGGCACGCAGCCCGTGAGATCATCGCGGACGCCGAGGCGCACGACGTAGGTCTGATCATCATGGGCTCCAAGGGCAGGGGCGACCTGGCCGGGCTCGTTCTCGGCAGCACCACGCACAAGGTGATTCACCTGACCGAGCGGCCCGTGCTGGTAGTCCGCTGACGCCCGGCCGTCAGGCGCCCCGAGGCCAGGGCACCTGACGCCCGGCGCACCGGCTAAGCCTGCGCCGCCGCGCCGTCGCCGACAATGCGCATCACGTCGCAGATGGGGCGGCGCGGCGTGGGCGGGCCCGCATGCGCATAGCCGAACCGCAGGATCATCTGCGGATGCTCGCCCAGGCCCCGGCCGTCGCTGGCAAGCGGCGCGTCGGGCACCTCGAGCGCCTGGGTCAGCGGCGAGGCCGCGACGCCGCGGTGGGTGGCCACCAGCAGGACGCGCTGCAGCGCCTGCCCGGCCCGCAGCCATGCTGTCCTGTCGGCTGACCGCGTCGAGAGGATGGCGAGCTGCGGATTCTCCTCGAATTCCACCGGCTCGGGCCGGTACCACCGGCCCGCCCTGAGGTTGCGCACCGGCGGCAGTGCGCCAGCGGCCTTCGGGGCCATCGCGCGGGCCGGGACGCCGTCGTACCGGCGGACCCGGCCGGTCCAGGCGGCCAGCTCACGGAGGTATCCGCGGTCGGCGCGCAGCTCGCGGTCGGCAGTGGCGGTGAGCTCGAGCACGTGCTGCACCTCGCCGCCGTCGAGGAACCGCAGCGAGGCACCTTCGAGCGCCGCCGCCTCGGCGAGTTCGGCCCGCACGGGACGCGGCAGCGGCGGCCCGGTGAACGGCCGCCTGCTCGTATGCCGGCGGCCGATGGCCGCGTGCAGGTCGCGCTCGCCGCAGCGAAGCTGA
>DATJZH010000024.1:0-2792 GCA_035499215.1 Streptosporangiaceae bacterium
TGGCCCCGGAATCCAGCAAGATCAATAACTCGCCACCCCTGAATCGTCATGACCCGCCAGATGCGTAGTGGGGCCCGCCGTGCCCCCGCCCTGTCCCGAACATGCGGATCTTCGACTGCGGCCTCCCTCGCGAACCCTCGCCGGTTCATCTGGGCCGGGGCCCGCTGCACCTAAGCAATCCGGGCGCAGCGCGCCGTCGCCGGCCCTGTGGCCAGGGCATTCCCCGGCGACGGCGACAGCTGCAGCTGCGTCGTCCGCTGATCGCCGTCGGCCTCGCGCCAGGAGGAATGGTGCCGCATCTTGGTAACGACAATAAGTAGTCATTAGATAACACCGGGTAGTGCCCTTCTCGCCGCACGGCACCGGGACACCCCCGCACGGGGGCCGGCACGGCCGGCGCGGCGAGGGGGACGACGATGCCCGAACCGGCACGCACCGGCCAGCGTTACCTGCCCGGCCTGGACGGCCTGCGCGCGCTGGCGGTACTCGCTGTGATTGCCTATCACGAGCAGCTTGGATGGGCACCGGGAGGTCTGCTCGGGGTCGCGGTGTTCTTCACGCTGAGCGGCTACCTCATTACCGACCTGCTCCTGGGCCAGTGGTCGGCTTGCGGCCGGCTGCAGCTTGCCGACTTCTGGCTCCGGCGGGCACGCCGGCTGCTGCCGGCGCTGTTCGTGATGCTGGCGGCGGTCACGGCCTGGGTCACCCTCATGGACCGGACCCGGCTCGCCGGGCTGCGCGGTGCGGTGGCAGCGGCCGCGACCTACTCAAGCAACTGGTACCTCATTGCGGCGGACCAGTCATACTTTGCCAGGTTCGCGCCGCCCTCCCCGCTCGATCACCTGTGGTCGCTGGCGGTAGAGGAGCAGTTCTACCTCCTCTGGCCCTGGCTGCTCCTGCTCGGCCTGTGCTGCCTGCGGACACGGCGGGCGGGCGCGCTGCGGTGGCTGGCGCTGCCCACGCTCGCGCTGGCCGCCGCATCGGCCACCGCGATGTTCCTGCTCTACCATCCCGGGCTGGATCCGACGAGAGTCTACGAGGGGACCGACACCCGCGCGTTCGGCCTGCTCACCGGGGCCGCGCTGGCCATGGCCTGGCCCAGCCGCCGGCTGGCCGCGCCCGCCAGGCGGGCCCGGGTGCTGCTGGACGGCGCAGGGTTCGCTGGCCTGGCCGTGATCGCGCTGATGATCTGGCGGGTCGGCCAGTATTCGCCGTTCGCCTACCGGGGCGGGCTGATCGTGCTGTCGCTGGCCGCCGCCGCCGTCACGGCCGGGGCCGCCGCTCCTGGCAGCCTGGTTGGTCTCACGCTGGGCTGGCGGCCGCTGCGCTGGATCGGCGTCCGTTCCTACGGCATCTACCTGTGGCACTATCCGGTCATCGTGCTGACGTCACCGCCGGACGCCGGGGAGGACCTGCCGAGGGCCGCTGTCCAGATAGCGGCCAGCGTGATCCTGGCCGCGTTGTCCTGGCGGTTCGTCGAGGAGCCGGTGCGCCATGGCGCCATCGGGCGGCCACGGGCCGCCGTCCGGTCTGCCGGCTGGAGAGCCAGGCCCGCCAGGCTGGGCGGTGCGGCCGCCCTAACGGGCGCATCGGCGGTGCTCGTGGTGGCCTGCGCCGGTCTGGCCGGCGCCTTCCCGGCCCCGGCCCCGGCCGCGGGGACGGGCAGCTCAGCCCTGCTGGCGGCCGGCTCAGGACTCCCGCAGGCCAGCAAGTCGATCTCGCGGGCCCGGCCGCAGCCCGCGCTGGCCGGCCGGCGGCCGTCATCACCGGCGGGCGTGCCGCAGGCCGGGCCGCTGCGCACCTCCTGCCGTGCCGTCGCGCACATCGGCGACTCGACCTCCGAGGGCATGGTCTCGCCTGACTACCTGCCCGACGCTGCCCAGCGGCTGCCCGAGCGGTACGAGGACGTCGGGGTGCAGGCCGTCCGCACCGACATTTCCGGAGCGCGGTCGGTGGCCGAGGTGCTGCCGGGACAGGTCAACGGCTACAACGCGGCCCGCGCCATGGTGCAGGAGGGATTCCGGGGCTGCTGGGTGATCGCGCTGGGCACCAACGACACCGCCGACGTTGCGGCCGGCTCGCAGGTCGGCCTGATGACCCGGATCCAGCGGATGATGTCGGTGGCCGACGGCGAGCCCGTCATGTGGGTCGACGTCAAGTCGCTGCTCGTCAGCGGCCCCTACGCCGAGTCCAGCATGCTGCGGTGGAACGAGGCGCTGCGCCAGGCCTGCGCGAGGTACCCGAACATGCGAGTCTTCGACTGGGCATCCGTCGTGAAGACCAGATGGTTCATCGCGGACGGGATTCACTACACCTCAGCCGGCTACGCGGCGCGCTCCAAGGTGATCGCTGACGCCCTCGCCAGGGCGTTCCCGCAGCGCGGCCGCAGCAGCGGCTGCGTCGTCGGATAGTGCGCCCGCGCTGCGCCGCGAGGCGCGGTCCTGGATCACCATCGACGACGGCGCGGCTCCGTCGAAGTGAGCTGATCATGCGGCGATGGTCAGGCTGTCGCGGTAGCGGGCCTGGTGGATGCGGTGGTGTTCTTGCCGCAGGCGGAAGGCCCGGTAGCCGTCGAACTCGCCGCAGGCGATGAGGGCGCGGAGCCTGAGAGCCTGTAGATAAACCCCATCGAGCTCTGGTGTAGCTGGCGCATCCCGTGTCAATCAGATCACACGCGGCGTGTCAGCCCGGAACGGAAAGAGGACTCCTGGTAGCGGAGAGGTGTCTACGCCCTCCAGTGCCAGGAGTCCCAGGTGCCTGTCTACCCTCTCGCGGGCCGAAGCGCTAGCTGT
>DATJZH010000025.1:0-2079 GCA_035499215.1 Streptosporangiaceae bacterium
TGCGCGCCGCCCTACCGGTCGCCGGCCTCGCGCAGCACCCGGCGGAACCGGTCGGCCACCCGCCGGGCGTCCGCGCCGCCCTTGCAATCCAGCACCACGAGCAGCGGCGGCCGGCCCAGCCCGGCAGCATGCCGCTCCAGCTGGCCGTCGAGGCGCCGTGCGGGACGCCGGCGGGCACGGCAGATTTCCTCGCCCGGCTCGACGTCAGCTGGCTCGCGTGCGCGTACGCGACCGGCCAGCGTGACACCGAGCGGGCACTGATCCGGGCCGCTGCCCGCCACGTCGGCGACATCGCCTTGCGGTACCGGACCCTGTTCCGGCGGCTCGGCGCCGGGCTGGACGGGCCAGGCAGGCTCGATGACGCCGATGCCTGGTACTGCATCCTGGAGGGAACCGCGGAGATCGCGGTGGCGGAGGGCCAGGCGCGGGCCCTGGTCGACCTGCTCGCACATGCGGCCGGCGCCGGGCCGGACGGGACCGCGCAGGCCGGCGGCGGCCGGGAGATCCTGCTGGCCGTCGACGAGTTCAGCGCGGTCTCGCGGCGGCTGCCGATCTGGCAGCTCTACGAGCGCGCCAGGTCCCTCGGCCTGGCAGTACAGGTATGACGGCGGCATCTGGCTGCTGCGCACCCCGCATCCCGAGCCCGCTGCGGCGCTGGCCGGGACGCGGCAGGTGACCGACACCACCCGGCGGCTGCTAGGCGTGCCGTTATGGAGTCACCGGGGAACCTCCCGGCTGCGGCCCGCCCCGGTCGTCGATCCGGACCTGATCCGCAACCTCGATGTCGGGCAGGCCGGTTACATCTACCGCGGCGGCGTCACCTACGTGCAGGTCAAGCGCCTGGTCGCGGCCCCCGCGGCGCTGACCGGAACGGCCGCCAGCGCCCTTCCCGGGGCGGGCCAGCGACCCGGCCCCGAGCCGCTGGCCGATCCGAGCGCGCTGCCCGGCCCCAGGCCGCTGTCCGACGTCAGCGTGCTGCTGGACGAGGCGTTCGGCCCGGAGGCACCGTCGTGATCGCGGGCCGTCCCGGCGGCAGCCAGGCCAGCGACCCGTTCGGCGCCCTGGGCCTGGCCGCGGGCCGCGACCTGACCGACGACGACGTCCGGGCGGCCTGGCGCAGGATCGCGGCTGCCACCCATCCCGACCGCGCCGACGGCGGCGACCCGCAGCGCTTCGCCGTAGCGGCCGCCGCGTACACGGCGCTGCGCACGGCGTCCGGCCGGGGCGAGGTGCTGGCCGACCTGGCAGCCGGGCAGGCGGCGGGGCGGGCCTGGCCGCGGCGGCCCGTTTCGTACCGGGTTTCCGGCAGGCACCCCGCAGCGGCAGTGCGCCTGACGGCAAGAGTCCGGGGCGGACGTCCCTGGCGACTCGCCCTGCGCTGCCTGGCCGTCCTCGCCGTCGGCGCCACCGCCGCGGCCGCCATCGGGCTCCAGCCCGCCACCCCCGCACTGATCACCGGAGCTATCACCTGGCTGATCCTGACCGGACGCCGCGACCTGGCCCCGGCCCCGCGAGCCGCCAGGGGAAACCAGCTGTGACAGAACTCGCTGCCTGATGCTCGCGCAAGCGCGGAGGGGCGGCGGGCTATCCCTTCGGGTAATCGATGTCGACGGGCGGCAGGTCCTGCACCTGCTGCTTGGTGATGTTGAGCCGGATACCGTCGTCGACCCCGGTCACGGCGCCGATCGGGATAGCCACTTCCTTGCGGCCCCACAAGTGCCCTTCCTGGAGGAGCACGTGGGTCACCTGGTGGTTGCGAGGGTCTATCACCAGCCCCTGGACTCGCCCGACGTTGCCGTCGGTGGCGTGGACGTGCTCGCCACGGCGCACCTCCACCTGGTCGAGGGGGACGGTGTCGTAGGTGACGGTCTGCGGGACGCTGATCATGCCGCCCGGCATGCCCCCCAGGTCGTAGTAGGGCCAGGAGAGCAGCTGTTCCGGGTCATAGCCCGGATACCCTGGGCTTCCCGGCAGGAACTGCGTCTCCTCGGCGGGATCGAGCCTCTCGAATTCCGCCATGGTGCAGCGGAGCCGGATATCGCCCGTGGTGGCATCTACCAGGTCAACAGGAACAAGCCG
>DATJZH010000026.1:0-28128 GCA_035499215.1 Streptosporangiaceae bacterium
GGCGGCAGGGGGCCCGAGCATAATCCGGCACGGTGCCCGCAGGGCCCTGCATCGTGGGATGCTGCGGGCATGTCCCGCTCTCGGGCCGGCGCCGCCGCGGCCGGCGCAGCTGCCATCACCTGCCCGGCCGGTGCCCCGCCCGTCACCGTGGTCGTCGGCGATGAGGAGTTCCTTGTCGGCCGGGCGGTCGCCTCAGTCGTCGCGGCGGCCAGCCGGGGGGCCGCAAGTGCCGGCTCCGGGCCGCGGGCTGACGCCGACACGCCGGACATCCATGATGTGCGCGCGACCGACCTGGGCCCCGGCGTGCTGGCCGGGCTTACCGCGCCGTCACTGTTCGGCGGCGGATGCCTCGTGGTCGTCAGGTCCGCCCAGGACGCGGGCAAGGATGTCGCCGCTGAGATCCTCCGCTACGCCGCCGCGCCGGCGCCCGGCGTCGTCCTGGTACTGACCCATGCGGGCGGGGCCAAGGGGAAGGCACTGCTGACCGGCGTCCTTGCTCAGGGCGCCCGGCGGATCGACTGCCCGGCTGTCCGCCGCTTCGGGGAGCGCCTGGACTTCCTGCGCGCGGAGCTAACCCGTGCGGGGCGCAGAGCCGACGACGGCGGCCTGCGTGCGGTGCTGGATGCCGTCGGCACCGACCTGCGCGATCTGGCCGCCGCGTGCAGCCAGCTCGCAGCCGACACCACCGGCGTCATCACCCAACAGGTCGTCGGCCGTTACTATCGCGGCCGGGCGGAGGCCAGCGGCTTCACCGTGGCCGACCGCGCGTTTGCGGGCAGACTCGCGGACGCTCTCGAGCAGCTGCGCTGGGCGCTGGCCATCGGGACGCCGCCGGTGCTCATCACCAGCGCGCTCGCGCAGGGTGCTCGCGCCCTTGGCCGGGTGGGCGCTGCCCCGCGGGGCAGGGGCGCTGACGCCCTCGCAGCCGAGCTGGGCATTCCGCCGTGGAAGATCGACAAAGTGCGTCAGCAGCTCCGCGGCTGGACCCCGGAGGGCGTGGCCCGCGCCCATTCCGCGGTTGCCGAAGCCGACGCCCAGGTCAAGGGAGAGGGTGCCAGCGCGGGCTATGCCCTCGAGCGGGCCGTCACCACGATCGTCGCCTGCCGCTCTCGCGGCTGACCGCCCGCGCCTGCCGGCCTGCGTCTTAGCCGTCGGTGACCCTGCTGAAGTCACGTTGCGGCCTGCCGGGCAGCGCCGTGCGGTGCCGAAACCAGGCGCGCGGGCTGCCCGGCAGGCTCAGGCTTGCCCGGCCGGCTCAGGCTTGCCCGACAGGCTCAGGCTTGCCCGGCAGGCTCAGGCTTGCCTGGCCTGCTCCAGGCGCCTGGCGATCGCCGACTTGCGGTTGGCGGCCTGGTTCCGGTGGATGACGCCCTTGCTCACTGCCTTGTCCAGCTTGACGGAGGCGGTGCGCATGGCCGCCGTGGCCGCTTCGACATTGCCCGCATCGGCTGCCGCGCGGAAGTGCCGCACCGAAGTCTTCAGCTCGGACTTCACGGCCTTGTTGCGCTGCCGGGCCTTCTCGTTCTGCTTGTTCCGCTTGATCTGGGACTTGATGTTCGCCACGCGAGTGCCTCGCTAAAGTCTGTCAGGTTGGTCAAAGTGATGCGCCGGCCCGAGCCGAAGCCGCGGCGTCGCGCCCCGCACAGCAGAGCGGGCATGCAAGCAGCCGGGACGGCAGCATATCCGAGATCCGGCCAGCCACCCAACTCAGCCTCGCTGCAGTGAAGGCCGCCGGCTGGCGGGCCGGCCCGCGATCCGATCGGCTGCGACCCCGCGGCGGCCGCTGCTGCGGGTAGCGGGCCCCGGGCCGGGCGCTGGCGCTGGCATCCACCCCGGCGTGCGACCATAGAGACCGACTGCGATCTGCGCATTGCCCGTCGGCTGCCCCGGCCACCGGCCGGCAAGGCGCCTAGCCTGGCCGGGCACGAGCGGCGTAACTTGCCCGGTCGGCCCGCGGATCGCCTGGCGCCCCTGCCCGACGAACACTGACGGATGCCTGTGCCACCAAAGCCCGAGCCATCAGCACCCGAGCCGCCGGCCGCTGCGCCGCCAGTGGCCGAGCCGGCGGTTCCCGCGCCCGGACGGACCGATCAGGCGGTGATCCGCAACTTCTGCATCATCGCCCACATCGATCACGGGAAGTCCACGCTGGCCGACCGGATGCTCCAGCTCACCGGCGTCGTCACCGACCGCCAGATGCGCGCGCAGTACCTGGACCGGATGGACATCGAGCGCGAGCGCGGCATCACGATCAAGAGCCAGGCCGTCCGGCTGCCGTGGCGGGGAGCGGACGGCACGCAGTATGTGCTGAACCTTATCGACACCCCCGGTCACGTGGACTTCACCTATGAGGTGTCCCGGTCGCTGGCAGCATGCGAGGGCGCGATCCTGCTGGTCGACGCCGCGCAGGGAATCGAGGCGCAGACGCTGGCCAACCTGTACCTGGCGCTGGACGCCGACCTGCACCTGATCCCGGTACTGAACAAGATCGATCTCCCGGCCGCTCAGCCGGACAGGTACGCGGCCGAGCTGGCCGGCATCATCGGCTGTGACCCGGCCGGCATCGCGCGGGTGTCGGCGAAGACCGGGGAGGGAGTCGCCGAGCTGCTGAACGCTATCGTCGGGCAGGTGCCGCCGCCGGGCGGGGACCTCGGCGCCCCCGCCCGGGCGCTGATCTTCGACTCCGTCTATGACACCTACCGCGGCGTGGTGACCTATGTCCGCGTGATGGACGGCCGTCTGACGCGGCGCGAGAAAACCCTGATGATGTCCGCCAGATCGGTGCACGAGACGCTCGAGGTGGGCGTGATCTCCCCGGAGCCGGTGCCCGCGGAAGGGCTGACGGCCGGCGAGGTCGGCTACCTGATCACCGGCGTGAAGGATGTCCGGCAGGCGCGGGTCGGCGACACGGTCACCAGCGCCGCCCGCCCGGCCAGCGAGCCCCTGCCCGGTTATGCCAACCCCAAGCCCATGGTGTTCTCCGGCCTGTACCCGCTGGACGGTGACGACTACCCGGAACTGCGCGATGCGCTGGACAAGCTGCGGCTGAACGACGCGTCGCTGGCCTACGAGCCGGAAACCTCGACTGCGCTGGGCTTCGGCTTCCGCTGCGGTTTTCTCGGCCTGCTGCACATGGAGATCGTGCGTGAGCGGCTGGAGCGGGAATTCGACCTGTCGCTGATCTCGACGGCGCCGAACGTGGTCTACCGCCTGGTCATGGAGTCAGGCGCGGAGCTCGTCGTCACCAACCCGAGCGAGTTTCCTGGCGGCAAGGTGGCACATATCTACGAGCCGGTCGTCCGGGTCACCGTCCTCGCGCCGAGCGACCACATAGGCGCGATCATGGAATTGTGCCAGGGCCGGCGCGGCGTGCTGCTGGGTATGGACTACCTGTCATCGGACCGGGTCGAGATCCGCTACACCATGCCCCTGGCCGAGATCATTTTCGACTTCTTCGATCAGCTGAAGTCGCGCACCCGCGGCTACGCGTCGCTCGACTACGAGCCGGCCGGCGAGCAGGAGGCGGACCTGGTCAAGGTCGACATCCTGCTGCAGGGTCAGCCGGTGGACGCGTTCAGTCAGATCGTGCATGTCGACAGGGCGCGTGAGTACGGCCTGTCGATGACCGCGCGGCTGAAGGAGCTGATCCCGCGCCAGCAGTTCGAGGTGCCGATCCAGGCCGCCGCCGGCTCGCGGATCATCGCCAGGGAGAACATCCGGGCGATGCGCAAGGACGTGCTCGCCAAATGCTACGGCGGTGACATCACCCGCAAGCGCAAGCTGCTGGAGAGGCAGAAGGAGGGCAAGCGCCGGATGAAAGTCATCGGCCGGGTCGAAGTACCTCAGGAGGCGTTTGTCGCCGCGCTGTCGACCGACCAGGGGCCCGAGCGCAAGCGCTAGCGGCTGGCACCGCGCGGGAGCCCGGCAGCGGCACGGACTACGTGCTCGCGGCGATGTGCACGGCGATCACGGCGAAGAGAACGACCGCGAGGATCATTGCCAGCACCAGGAAGGTCAGGCCGCCCCAGCCGAGCAGCAGACCCCAGGTGGCCAGCCGTGACCCCTCGTCGCCGCTGCGCCGGATCTGGCTCCGCGCCAGGTGGCCGAGTACGATCGCCGGGATGGTGGTGAGCATGCCGGTAAACGGCTGCGCCACGCCGCAGGCGAGCGAGGCAATCGCGAGGCTATTGGTCCGCGGGGCCTTCGGATAGCGGCCCGGCAGGTCGGCGGTCACGGCGTCCAGCTCGGCGTAGGTCTGCGCGCAGAGCGCCCGGCCAAGACGGGCGTCGTATTCGTCCGCGGTGAGCCGGCCCTCGGCGAACGCCGTCTGGAGCAAGCCCGTTGCCGTGTCCCGGTCGGTGTCGGACGCCCGCATCTGGCCGAAGCTGCCAGCCGTTACCCTCATCTGGCCGTGGCTGCCCGCTGTCATCCTGCCTGCCCCGCTATCTTGCCCGCCGCTTGCCCGAGTGCAGTGATGTCAGCGTATCTCCGCGCGCGGTAGCGCGGAAACACGCGCCCGCGCACGGCGGACAATGAAATTTGCCCGCTCCAGCCGGTCGGATAGCGTGAGGATCATGGCAGCGCTGCCGCCTGATGGCGCGCCCGTGCCCGCCGACGGCGCACTTCCTGGCGCGGCGCTCGATGGCATCGGCAGGCGCCCGTTCGGCATCTACGTTCATGTGCCGTTCTGCGTGACTCGGTGCGGGTACTGCGACTTCAACACCTACACCGCGGCAGAGCTGGGCTCGGGTGCCTCCCGGGCGTCCTACGCGGGGCAGGCGATTGACGAGATCCGCCTGGCCCGCCGGGTACTGGGCACCGCGGACGTGCCGGTCAGGACCGTTTTCTTCGGCGGCGGGACGCCGACTGTGCTGCCGCCGGCCGATCTGGGCGCGATCCTGGGCGCTGTTGGCGCAGAGTTCGGCCTGACTGCGGACGCGGAAGTGACCGCTGAGGCCAACCCCGAGACGCTCGATGAGCGTGTCCTGGCGGAACTGCGCCGCCGGGGGTTCACCAGGATCTCGCTCGGCATGCAAAGCGCCGTCCCGCACGTCCTGCGCGCGCTCGATCGCGTGCATGAGCCGCAGCGGCCGCAGCGCTGCGTCGGCTGGGCGCGCGGCGCCGGCTTCGAGGACGTGAGCCTGGATCTCATCTACGGGACGCCGGGGGAGAGCGAGCACGACTGGGCCCGGTCCCTGGAGGCCGCGCTCGGTGCCGCGCCGGACCACATCTCCGCTTATGCGCTGATCGTCGAGGAGGGCACCCGCCTGGCTGCCCGGATCAGGCGCGGCGAGCTGCCGGCCCCGGACGACGATGTCATGGCCGACCGCTATCTGGCCGCCGACGAAATGCTCGGCCGGGCAGGTTTCGGCTGGTACGAGATCTCCAACTGGGCCCTCTCCCGGCCGGCGAGATGCCAGCACAACCTGCTCTACTGGACCGGCGGCGACTGGTGGGGCATCGGCCCGGGGGCGCACAGCCATGTGGGCGGCACCCGCTGGTGGAATGTCCGGCACCCGGCCGCATACGCACAGCGCATCGCGGCGGGAGCCAGCCCCGGACAAGGACGCGAGATCCTCACTCCTGCTGAGCGCCAGACGGAGCGGATCATGCTGCGCACCCGGCTCTCCGAGGGCTGCCCGCTCGTCGAGATCGCTGCCGCAGGCCGGCAGGCCGGCGCTGCCGCGGCGGCGGACGGCCTCGCCGACAGGCAGGCCTTCGCCGGCGGCCAGCTTGTCCTCACCCGCCGCGGCAGGCTGCTGGCGGACGCGGTGATCCGCGGCCTGACGGGCTGACCGGCTGGCGGCCCCCCGGCACGAGCGCGCGGCGCCGTGAGTCAGCGCGCTATCGTGGCGCACAGCCAGCCGGGAATGGCGCGGTACTCGCCCCGGCCGGCCGAGATGGCGGCAAGAACCAGGTAGATCAGTGCCGCCAGCCAGAGGACGGCCACGATCGGCGTGACGATCAGCAGCGCGACGCGGACCGTATCGAGTGACAGCAGGCCGCCGAAGATCAGCGCCGAGAACTCGTAGAGCAGTACCGTGATCGACAGGTTCAGGGCCTGGGCGGCATGGCGCCGGACAAAGGGCACCCGCAGCATGCTCAGATAGATGACCAGCGGCGGGAAGAAGTTCAGGAACGGCACGCCCAGGTACCCGAGCATCGCGACCCGCCGGGCCGCCTCGTCGCTGCCCGGCGGGTCGGCGCTGGCCGGCAGTTCCCCGTCTCGGCCGGCCTGCCACCCGGCGGCCGGCTCCGGCCGCCGGGCGCCGTCCGGCGGCCAGTCCCCGCTCTGCCGGCCGCCCTCCCGCGACCAGGTCCCATCGCGGCGCAGCGGCGCGGCGCGGTCATGGCTTGGCGCGGCATCCACGGGCGGCGGATGCCCCTCGGAGGTCCGCCGCCCGGGTGCCGGCTGTGCTGGATAACTCATCAACCCTCGTCTGTCGTGGTGATGAACTCACGCTAGAGGCTGCAGGTCGCCGTAATGTAACGACCCCATCGGGACCGCGGCGCGCCATCCCGGTGTCGTTCGCACCGTAGACTTGGCACTCGGGAGATGTGAGTGCCAGGGAGGTGTGGCGCGTGCTTGATGACAGGAAGCTCGCGGTTCTGCGCGCCATCGTGGAGGACTACGTTTCCACCAACGAGCCGGTCGGCTCCAAGTCGGTCGTGGACCGGCATAGCCTGGACGTCTCTCCGGCCACGATCCGCAACGACATGGCCGTGCTGGAGGAACAGGGATACATCGTTCAGCCGCATACCAGTGCGGGCCGGGTTCCCACGGATAAGGGCTACCGGCTGTTCGTCGACCGGCTGTCGGGCGTGAAGCCGTTCTCGGCCGCGGAGCGCAGAGCAGTCGAGACATTCCTCTCCGGTGCCTTCGACCTTGACGATGTCGTGATGCGGACAGTGCGACTGCTCGCGCAGCTTACCCGGCAGGTCGCCGTGGTGCAGTACCCGTCCCTCAGCCGGTCCTCGGTACGGCACGTCGAGCTTGTCCCGCTCACCGACAGGCGGCTGCTGCTGGTCCTGATCACCAACACCGGGCGGGTGGAGCAGCGGGTCATCGACCTGCCGGGCTCGATCGACGAGGACTCCATCACCCAGCTGCGTGCCGTGCTCAACGCCTGCCTCGACGGCCGGAAGCTGGCAGAGGTGGCGAGCGTAGTCGCCGAGCTGCCCGAGCGGGTGGCGCCCGGCGAGCGCGCGAATGCGGCGGCAGTGTTCTCCGTGATCCTGGAGACTCTGGTAGAGCGCCACGACGAACGGGTGGTCGTCGGCGGTGCGGCCAATCTCACCGCAGCCGACTTCTCCCGCGGGCTGCACGAGGTTCTTGAGGCACTCGAGGAGCAGGTTGTGCTGATGCGGCTGCTGGGCGAGGCGGGCGAGCAGGGCTTGCTCACCGTGCGGATCGGCGCGGAGAACGACGTGCAGGGCCTGCGGAACACGTCGCTGATAGCCGCCGGCTACGGCGCCGGCGACCATCAGCTGGCCAAGCTCGGCGTGCTCGGGCCGACACGAATGGATTATCCGACGGCGATGGGAGCGGTACGCGCGGTGGCACGGTATGTGGGCCAGATCCTGGCTGAGTCGTAGGGGCCGGCGGTGGCAAACGATTACTATGCGACGCTCGGCGTCCGCCGAGACGCGGATTCCGACCAGATTAAGAAGGCCTACCGGCGGCTGGCACGCGAGCTGCATCCCGATGTCAATCCGGACCCGCAGACCCAGGACCGCTTCAAGGACATCACCCAGGCTTACGAGGTGCTCTCCGACCCGGAGAAGCGCCAGATGTATGACCTGGGCGCCGACCCGTTCGCGCCGGGCGCCGGCGGCGGCGGCGGGGCCGGGGGCTTCGGCGCGGGGTTCCCGTTCAGCGACATCATGGATGCCTTCTTCGGCGGCGGCGCGGGCGCGCGCGGTCCGCGCAGCCGGGCGCGCCGGGGCCGCAACGCCACCATCCGGGTGGAGCTGGAACTGTCCGAGTGCGCATTCGGCACGACCAGGGATCTGGCAGTCGACACCGCAGTGGTGTGCCCGACCTGCACAGGCGAGGGCACAGCGCCCGGCACGCACCCGGTGACCTGCGATGTCTGCCACGGGCGCGGCGAGGTCAACCAGGTGACCCGCTCGTTCCTCGGCCAGGTCATGACATCGCGGCCGTGCCCGGGCTGCGGCGGTTACGGCACCGTGATCCGCAGGCCGTGCCCGGAATGCGACGGCGATGGCAGGGTCAGGACCCGGCGGACCATCAAGGTGCGGATCCCGGCCGGCGTGGAGGACGGCACGCACATCCAGCTGGCAGGCGAGGGCGAGACCGGACCGGGCGGCGGACCGGCGGGTGACCTTTTCCTGGAGATCTTGCAGCGGCCGCATCCGATCTTCGAGCGGGATGGCGACGACCTGCACTGCACGGTGACGATACCGATGGTCGCCGCGGCCCTCGGGACGACCCTCAAGGTACAGACGCTCGATGGCCCGGCAGAAATCGACATCAGGCCGGGCACGCAGTCCGGCCAGGCGATTCCGCTGTACCGGCAGGGAGCGGTGCACCTGAACTCGCCGGGCCGGGGCGACCTGCTGATCCACGTCACGGTCGAGACGCCGACCAAGCTCGAGCCCGAGCAGGAAGCGCTGCTGAGGGAACTGGCGCGGCTGCGCGGGGAGGAGGCACCGCCCGGCAAGTTCGCCCCCGGCCAGCACGGCTTCTTCTCCCGGCTGCGCGACGCCTTCAACGGCCGCTGACGGCAGCGGGCCAGCCCTGAGACCTCCGGTTTTCCTTGCCGACCGCGTCCAGCTGGAGCGCGACTCGATCACGCTGTCCGGCGCGGAGGGGCATCATGCGACAACAGTGCGAAGGCTTGCCCCGGGTGAGCGGGCTGACGTCACCGACGGCCAGGGGATGGTGGCCGAATGCCTGGTGACCGGTGCCCGGCCTGGCATTCTCGAGCTGGCCGTGCGCACTCGCCGGGCCGAACCCGGCCCCGATCCCAGGGTCGTCGTGGTCCAGGCCATCCTCAAGGGCGATCGCGGCGAGCTGGCTGTGGAGATCATGACGGAGGTCGGCGTTGACGTCGTCGTGCCGTGGCCGGCCGAGCGCTGCGTGCCCAGGTGGCGCGCTGACGGGGCCGAGAAGGCCCTGGCACGCTGGCGGGTGACCGGTCGGGAGGCCGCGAAGCAGTCGCGCCGCGCCTGGTTTCCCGAGATTACCGGAGCCGCCGGGACGGGCGGCATCGCGCAGCGCGTGCGTGCCGCGAGCCTGGCGCTGCTGCTCGATCCCGCGGCACCGCGGCCGCTGGCGGGCGTCAGCATGCCAGGCGGCGGGGACATCGTCCTGGTCGTCGGGCCAGAGGGCGGAGTCAGCCCCGGTGAGCAGCGCGCGCTCGCCGCTGCTGGCGCGGTCAGCGCGCGGCTCGGCCCGTCAGTGCTGCGCGCATCGTCTGCCGGGGCCGTGGCCGCGGCACTTGTGCTCAGCAGCTGCGGCCGCTGGGCCTGACCGCCGGCCGGGCCCCCGGCGCCGGCTGCGTCGCCGCGTTGCGGCCGGCCGTCAGGTCGCGCGCTCCCCGGTCGACAGCGGCTGCGAGGCCCCGGCTTGCCCGGTGCCCTGCGTCAGCGTGCCTGGCGGGCTGAACCACTGATCTCCCGCTGACCCGCTCAGCGGGCACGGCGAAGAGAAAGCCTGCGCAGGCGTGACGCTTGCCTGCGGTGACTCCCGGGCGGGCGGCGCAGCAGCGAGCACTGCGGCCTCGCCGGCGCTGTCGCCGCGGCCCACCCTCAGGCTGGCGTCGCCCGGCGCCGGGTTCGAGGTCATGCCGTGGCTGTACCCGGAGTCGGGCGACGCAGCACCAGGCCACGCCGAACCTGAGCTGGCACTGGAGCCGGGGGTTCCTGACGCGGAGCCGGACGCAGGCGAGGCAGCGGGACTCGGGGAGGGGGAGGGGGAGGGGGAGGTCGACGGTGACACGGTGGGCGATGGCGTCGGCGAGGGCGATCTCCGGGGCGACGGCGAGACCGGGTCGGTCGACGCCGGTGATGGCGACGCTGCCGGCGACGGCGAGACCGCGGGGCTCGTGCCGGCGCCTCCGCTGCCGGAGACATTCCCGATCGACGGCGGGCACGTGATGTTCCCCGGCATCTGCCCGCCGGGCACCGCTGAGGTCGCACCACCGGACCTGGACGGGCCGCTGGGCACCCGCGTGCCCTGGCCGTTCAGCGACCCCGGTCGGCCGGTGCCAGAGTGGCTGCCGTTGCGCGTCACGTTCCGGTACAGGCCGGAACTGGTAATGGCGTTCGGCAGGCCGCGCGTGGCGAAGACCCCGGCGGCAATCACGCACACAGCGACGGCCATGGCAGCGGCGGGGCGCAGCCAGCCATGGCGCCGGGGAGGCGCGGAGCGCAGCCTGAACCGCTCGGCTAGTGCTCCCAGCGTTCCGGGTGGCCCCGGCCCCGCCCGCTGCTGCGCCAGGGCTCGCAGCGAGCTTCCTGCCTGCGCCCAGCTGGCAGCCGGCACCGAACGTGCCTTGACTTGCCCCGATAGCGGCTCGAGCCAGCTCAGGGCCGCCCGGCAGCAGGCCGCGTATGCGGCCAGCAGCCAGGCGAGAGGAAGCGGCTGCGGGGCAGTCAGCCGCGCCCGGATTCGCTCCAGGCCGTCACCCACCGGCTCGACCCCGTCGGCGGCCGCATGCAGGACCCGTCGCAGGGCCTGCTCGTATTGCGCCTCGGTCCGGCTCATGCGTCACGCTCCAGCACCTGGCGCAGCGCCGACATGGCCCTGGCGGTGTGGCTCTTGACGGCGCCCCGGCTGATGCCCATCGCGGCGGCTATCTGGGCCTCCGACAGATCGCCGTAGTACCGCAGCACCAGCGCCTCGCGCTGCCGGGACGGCAGCGTCCGCAGCGCGGCGACCACGGCCGAGCGCTCCAGCAGCGCGATCGCGCCCTGCTCGGCACTGGGCATGTCCGGCGGCGGCTTCGGCGCGTTCCGGTCCACTACCACGCGGTGCCGCAGCACCGAGCGGGACCGGTTCACCACCGACTGCCGCAGATAGGACAGTGCCTTGTCGCTGTCCCTCAGCCGGCGCCAGCCGCGGTGCATCGCGACGAACGATTCCTGCACCACTTCCTCCGCCGTCGCGACGTCGCGCACCAGCAGTGCCGCCAGGCGCACCAGGGACCGGTAGTGCGCGGTGTAGAGCGCGGTCACTGCACGGTCTGCGTCCCAGCCGGCCGGGACCGCGACCAGTGCGGGCCGCGCCGTCAGCGCCTCGGTCAGGTGCAGGGGAACGGCAAAATCGCCCGGGTCAGCCGCTGTCATCGCCGTCCTCACCACCGGCCACCGGCGACCCACCCTGCCTCAACGAACGCATCCCCGAGCCCCATCCATAGTGACATCCGCATCGACGGGGGGCAACGCACCGAAACCACGCAGAACGGTATCTGTGCTGTGAAATGCAATGATCTGGTGCGCTGTCAGCGGTGACGATGGATGATGCTAGTGTTGCGTGGCGAGCACGATCACTGAGCGACATCTAGCGGGACCCTTCTCGTACGGGACGTTCTCTTTGCTGAGCCGAGGCAGAATTCGCTGCTCACGCGGTCACGCATGATCGTCCGTCGGGGAATGGGCGACTGTGAGCGTGTCCGCAGTTTCGCGCTGTCCCTGCCAGGGGCCAGCGAGGAACCGCACTTCGACATGGCATCGTTCCGGGTTCGCGGCAAGATCTTCGCCACGGTGACGGCTGATGGGGCCCACCTGCACGTGTTCGTCGATGAAATGGAGGTCGAAGCGTCCGTGGCGGAAGACCCCGGCGCTTTCGCGCCGCTGCGGCTGGGCCAGAGAACCAGGGGACTGCGCATCCTGCTCTCGTCTGCCCCCGCTGAGCGCGTGCAGGATCTCATCGAGGAATCGTGGCGCCGCAAGGCCCCCCGGCGTCTCGTGGCTGATCAAGACCGCGCCGCTGACAGAGCCTAGCCGCGACAGCCGGTCAGCGTTGCCGATGCAAGGCCAGTCCCGGCCGCCGAGACCGATCGGGGGATCTGTATGCCGGTGATGCCGGGTCGGCGTAACGGCACCGCCGTCACGAACCCGTTGTCTGGGCGTTGCTTACCTGGCGGCGTAGGTCGCCGGTGCCCGGGAAGAACCCGTGCGACGTCAGCCAGTGTGTCATCCAGGGCGCGTCGGGGTGAGTCTCGGGGATGACGTTGTAGATGTAGTTCAGGCCCTGTCGTGCGGCCTCGTCCTCGAGCCTGTCCAGGATGAACTCGCCGATCCCGGTCCCGCGCCGGGCCGGGTCGACCAGCAGGGTGATTTCGGCGTCGCCCCATTCGCTGTCGAGCCAGCCATAGCCGACAACGCTGCCGTCGTCATCAGTGACCCGCCACCACTCGTTGGCGATGAACGAGCCGGGGGCCGGCGGGTCGTAATCCACCGCGGCCAACTCGTCCGGGCCGAACAGCCGCTGCTTGTCGACGTCCCACCTCGGTTGGTCTTCTTTCGTCCAGTGCAGTGTCATCGTGTCTCCTTCGGGACGAGACCCAGCCTACTGAGCAGGCCGGGACGCCCCCAGGCCGCGGTGCTCCGCACGGAAGTTTCCAGCCCGCAGGCCGTCCCCTGCGGCACGACGGTACTCGGCCCCGGCAGCCGTCTGGCCGGGCGATGCCCGGCTGCTGCCAGCCTGCTGCTTACATGGGCGGCTTCGGTATGAATCCTGCCGCCCAAACGGCGCGGAAGACACCATACTGGGGAAGGCGGACAGCATTTCTGGCAAAGGGCGGTGCCATGGGATTGCGGGCGAGCATTGCGATCGACCTTGGCACGGTGAACACGCTCGTCTATGTCGTCGGCCGCGGCCTCGTCGTCGAGGAGCCCTCTGCCGTCGCCGTCAACCGGGCAACCGGCCGGGTGACCGCCGTTGGCGAGCCCGCGGACGCGCTGGCGGGGAAGGAACCGCAGTACATCGAGGTCATTCACCCGCTGCGGGACGGGGTCATCACCGAACTGGACGGGTCGGTGGCGATGCTGCAGGCTTTCCTGCGCCGTGCCCGGCTGCGCCGCGGCCCGCTGCGGTCGTCGGTCGTGGTCTGCGCGCCGAGCGGCGCCACCGGCGTGGAGCGGCGCTCCCTGGCAGCCGCAGTCGAGGCACTGCGGCTTAACTGCGCCGTGCGGCTCATTGACGAGCCGGTCGCTGCCGCCGCTGGCGCAGGGCTGGACCTCGCCGATGGGTCCGGCGGCTTCATCGTGGACGTGGGGGGCGGGACCACCGAAGCGGCACTGCTCGCAGGGGGCCACGTCGTGCGCGTCCGGTCGCTGCGGATCGCCGGCAACGCACTGGACGAGGCGATCGTGCAGGCTGTCCGGGCCGAGTTCGGGCTGCTTCTCGGCCGCAACGCCGCCAGGAGCCTGAAGATGGCGGTGGGCGTCGCAGCATCCGGTGTCGGCTGGGTGGAGACGGTCGGCGTCGACGCCGCCCGGCGGGTACCCCGCTCAGAGCACCTGCCGGGATGGGTCGTGGCCAAGGCGCTTGAACATCCCGTCGCGGCGATCGTCGGCTCAGTGCAGGAGATTCTCTCGGATATCCCGCCGAACCTCGCCGAAGACGTGGTGCGGGGGAAGATCCGACTCGCCGGCGGCGGGGCCCTGCTGCCGGGCCTGTCGGACAAGATCGAGGCGGCTACCGGCATCCCCGTCCTCGTCGTTGACGACCCGCTGCGGTGCGTCGTCCGGGGAGCGGCCGAGCTTCTCGAGCGCCGCGAAGAGCTCGAAGACACCCGGCCCGCCTGACTGCGCCGTCTGTCGACTCGCCGCGATGAGCTGCTCAGCCCGATACGCCCGGCCGGCTAATACTCCAGCACACTTCGTTACTCGCCTGGCTGGACGGTTCGAGGTGGCCCGACCTGTGCGGGGCCCCGCCATGAGTAGCCTCGGCGGTGTCGCCGGGAGAGGCTGAGTCTTGTGGACGATGAGTTGCGGTTCGCGGCGGATCTCTACCGGGGACCGCCAGTTACTACGACCGGTACCGGCTGCCTTACCCGGAAGCGATGATCGGAGACCTGATCCGGCGTGCCGAGGTCTCGGGGCGCGGGCGCTTGCTGGATCTGGCCTGCGGAACCGGCCAGCTCGCATTCCCGCTGCGCCAGTGGTTCTCCGAAGTGTGGGCCGTGGACTCCGAACCGGGCATGGTGGAACTGGTCCGGGCCAAGGCGGCCGCCGCGGGCGCGGGGGATGTCCGGCCGATCGTGTCGGACGCCGGGGTCCTGGACGCCGAGCCGGAGTACTTCGAGCTGGCCGTCGTCGGTAACGCGTTCCACCGGCTCGACCGCGATCTGGTCGCTAGCCGGATCCTCGGCTGGCTCAAGCCGGGCGGTTGCGCGGCGCTGTGCTGGTCTTCCGGGCCATGGGAAGGCGAGGAAGACTGGCAGCGAGCGCTCGCTGCCACCCTGGGCAGATGGCGGGCGGCGCTTGGCGCCGAGGACCGGGTTCCCGCGGGATGGGACCGGCCGCGGCGGCGCCGGCCCGATCTCCAGCTGCTGGCGGACGCCGGATTCGAGGTGGCCGGACGTCATGAGTTCACCGCTGAGCATCGCTGGAGCCTGCCCGGGCTCGCCGGGTATATCCGGTCAACATCGTCCCTCCCGGCCTCGGTACTCGGCGACCAGGCTGCCGCATTCGACGCCGGCCTCGCTGCCAGCCTCGGCCCGCACAGCCGCGGCGGTGCCTTCACCCAGACCGTGAGTTTCGCCTACGACCTAGCCCGTAAGCCCGGGTAGGACCGCCCGGATCAGCCGGGTGACATCCGTCACGGCTGTCGTGGGGGCGCTCGCCGGCATTGCCAGACCTGTCTGTGCCTTCCTGGAGCATGTGCCCTCCTGGAGCATGTGCCTTCCTGGAGCATGTGAGCCGACGATCGCCGCATAGTCTCACAGAATGAGCGAGACACTGCCGTTGTTCCCTCTCGGTACCGTGCTCTTCCCTGGCATGCTGCTGCCCTTGCACATCTTCGAGGACCGCTACCGGCAGCTTGTCCGCGACTTGCTGGATGGTCCAGGCCCGCAGCGCTTCGGCGTCCTGGCAATCCGCAAGGGCCGCGAGACGGGCGTGGACGGCATCTCCGCCCTGCACGAGATCGGCTGCACCGCGACGCTGCGCTACGTCATCGAGCACGACGACGGCCGGTTCGATCTCGTCACCGTCGGCACCGAGCGGTTCCGGCTTGCGGCGCTGGACAGCTCGAAACCCTACCTGCAGGGCGAGGTGGAGCTGCTGGCGGAGGACACCGGGGACGTGGCGGCTGCGGGGCTGGCATCGCGCGGCGTGCAGGGGTTGTTCCGCGCCTATCTCGACGCGCTAGCCGAGCGGGGCGTACAGGTCACAATTCTCGAAGTGCCGGACGAGCCCGCTGCGCTGTCCTATCTCGTGGCCGCGGCGATGGTGGTCGATCTGTCAGACCGGCAGCACCTGCTGGCCGAACCGGACGCCGGGCGCCGGCTCACCGCCGAGCGTGCGCTGCTGTCGAGGGAAACTACGATGCTGCGCTCGCTCACCTCGACGCCGGCTCCGGGTCTCAGGAACTCGCCCTACAGTTCCAACTGAGCGCCTGATCGCGCGTCACCTGAGCATCCGGCCCGCAGCGCACCTGCCTTGCGCGCCCTGCCTGGCCGCTCAGGCCAGTGCGACGCTCCCGGCGCGGACGCGCTGCGCCGTGGCGTCGAGCTCGTCCCGGCCCGGCGTGCTCGGCCGGGCGCGGAGGCCGAAACCGTCGCCGGCGGTCCGGGGGATCACATGCAGGTGCACATGGAAGACCTCCTGGCCCGCGACCGCCCCGTCGGCCAGGAACAAGTTCACCCCCTCGCACGGGATGCCGCTGCGCCGCAGCGCCCGTGCCAGCCGCTGCGCCACCCGGAACACCCGGGTACCGCGGTCCTCAGGAAGGGTCTCCAGCGTTGCTGCGTGCAGCCGGGGCACGACCAGCAAGTGGCCCGTCGTCACCGGCCGGATGTCCAGGAACGCGACCACGTGATCGTCCTCGTGCACTCGGCTCGCTTCCGCGTGGCCGGCCGCAACGGCGCAGAACACGCACGGTTCATCCGCAGCTGGGTTTCCCATCAGGCCCGCTCCAGTCCGTGCTGCCCGCCAGTGACTCTCTCCGCGACCACGCCGATCACATAGCTGGCCAACCCGTGCCCGCGCCGGTTTCTTCCGGGACCGGCGCACGGGCCAGCGTGCGGGTGCGCGCGCAGGCGCGCCGCTGACAGACTGGAGCCATGCCGCAGCCAGTCATCGCGGTCGTGGGACCGACGGCCGCGGGGAAGTCCGAGCTATCGCTGCGGCTGGCCATGGAACTGGGCGGCGAGATCGTCAACGCCGACTCCATGCAGCTCTACCGCGGCATGGATATCGGCACCGCCAAGCTGGCGCCGCGGCAGCGGGCCGGCGTGCGCCATCACCTGCTGGACGTCTGGGACGTCACCGAGTCCGCCAGCGTGGCGGAGTACCAGCGGCTGGCCAGGGCCGCGATTGCCGACGCGCATGCCCGCGGCCGGGTGCCGATCCTGGTCGGCGGATCTGGCCTGTACCTGCGGGCGGTGATCGACGACCTCGACTTCCCCGGCACGGATCCCTGCCTGCGAGCGCGGCTGGAAGAGGAACTCTCCGGGCTCGGCGCCGCAGCCCTGCACGGCAGGCTGGCGGCAGTTGACCCGGCGGCGGCTGCGGCCATCATGCCGGGAAACGGCCGCAGGATCGTCAGGGCGCTTGAGGTGATCGAGCTATCCGGCCGTCCGTTCAGCGCGGCGCTGCCGCGGTACGAGTCCGTGTACGACAGCGCGCAGATCGGCGTCGAGGTCCCGCGGGCCGTGCTCGACGTGCGCATCGCCGACCGGGTACGCCGGATGTGGGACCTTGGCATGGTCGACGAGGTCCGCCGCCTCGAGCGGCTCGGGCTTCGCCGCGGCCGGACTGCCAGCCGGGCACTGGGCTACGCGCAGGTGCTGCGCTTCCTGGACGGGGACTGGACCGCGGCGGAGGCGGCGGAGCAGACCGTGCGGGCGACACGCCGGTTTGCCCGCCGCCAGGAGTCGTGGTTCCGTCGCGACCCCCGGATCCGCTGGCTGGCCGGCGGCGAGCCGGGCTTTGTCCGCCAGGCGACGGCGCTGGCGGGCGACGCTGCCCGGCGCTGCTAGCTACCATCGGGGCCATGCGCTTTGCCAAGGGTCACGGCACCGGGAATGACTTCGTGATCCTGCCCGACCCAGACGGCCTGCTGGAGCTATCACCGCAGCTTGTCGCCCGGATCTGCGATCGGCGCACAGGGCTCGGAGCGGACGGGGTGCTGCGGCCGGTCCGGCCCGCCGCGCCCCGCCCGGGCGCCTGCGAGCCGCTGGCGGGATGGTTCATGGACTACCGCAACGCCGACGGCAGCATGGCGGAGATGTGCGGGAACGGAATCCGGGTCTTCGTGCGATACCTGCTCGACCACAGCCTCGCCGCCGGGCCGGTGATCCCGGTCGCCACCAGGGCCGGGATCAGGCGGGTCCGCCAGGCGGCGGGCGGTGACCTCACCGTCGACATGGGAGCCGCGGTGGTGCTGGGCGCTGGCTCGGCCGTGGTGGGCGGGCGGCCGTGCGCGGGCCTGGCCATCAGGGTGGGGAATCCGCATCTGGCCTGCCTGGTGGAAGAGCCGCTGGCCGGTTTCGACCTGGTGTCAGCGCCGCTGGTCGATGACCGTCAGTTCCCGGACGGGGTAAACGTCGAGCTGGTGCGGGTGACCGGGGACCACCGGGCCGAGATGCGCGTGCATGAGCGGGGATCGGGGGCCACGCTGTCGTGCGGGACCGGCGCGGTCGCTGCCGCCGTCGCGGCGGCGACCGCCGCGGGGGAGTGGCCCGCCGGGCCGTCCGTGCCATGGGTCGTCGATGTGCCGGGAGGCCGGCTGTCTGTCACGCCGGACGCGATTGCCAGCCTGCTCACGGGTCCCGCGGTGATCGTGGCGACGGGCGATCTTGACGACTCGTGGCTCGCCGGTGGCGGCTGTGACCCCGGCGCTAATGTTGCCCGGCACGCTGCGCACCAGCCGGACGTCGCCGGATGCCGTCGTCAGGCTGGCTCTGGCCGGGGCTCGAACGGTATCAGCGGCGGTCAGATCAGCAGCGCGGACACGTCGGCGCCCTGAATGGAGGCATCGAGTACCTCGGCGACGTGCGCCATCGGCAGCGCGGAGCCCTGCGCCGCCAGCGCCGACGAAATCTGCACGGCGCAGCCCGGGTTGGCCGAGACCAGCAGGCCCGCCCCGGTGGCGCGCACTGCCAGGGCCTTGCGCTTGCCGAGTTCGCTGGCCGTCCCCGGCTGCACCAGGTTGTAGATGCCAGCCGAGCCGCAGCAGGTGCCGCCATCGGGGATCTCCGCCAGGCGCAGACCGGGGATCGCCCGCAGCAGGTCGCGCGGCTGGCGGGTAATCCGCTGGGAGTGCGCCAGGTGGCAGGAGTCGTGATAGGCCACGGTGACCGGAAGCGGGTGCCGCGGCGCGACCGGACCGAGCTCGGCCAGGAACTCGGTCAGGTCGCGGACCCTGCCGCCGATCTCGGCTGCCCGACCTGCCCACTGCGCGTCGTCGGCCAGCAAGTCGGCGTACTCTTTCATGGCCGAGCCGCAGCCGGCCGCGTTGACCACGACAGCGTCTGCTCCGGTCCGCTCGAAAGCGGTGATGCTGCGCCGCGCGAACCGGGCTGCCTCAGCCCGCCGGCCTGCGTGCAGCGACAGCGCCCCGCAGCAGCCTTGGCGGCGGGGAATCACGACGTCGCAGCCCTCGGCCGCGAGTACCCGCGCGGTCGCCGCATTCACCTCGGGAAAGAAGATCTGCTGCACGCAGCCGGTGAGCATGCCGACGACGGCCCGGCGCGGGCCCCCGGCCGGCATCAGCTCGGGCAGCGGGGGCCGTGTCCGCCGGGGCGGGCGGCCGCCGGCCGCACCGCGGGCGGCGCCGCGTCGGCTGGGCCGCTGGCCGGGTGCCACCCGCAGCGCTGCCGCCAGCTCCGGGGACAGCCGGTCGGCCATGCCTGCCCGGCGCCGGCCCCGGCCGCCAGCGGTCGGCTGTCCGCCGCCAGCTGGCTCTCCGCCGGTACCTGGCCGTCCGGCCAGCAGCTGGTCCAGGCCCGCCCGCTGCGCAGCGCGCAACGGCGCCATCAGCAGGCGCAGCCGGCGCGGATACGGGAATATCTCGAAGATCGCGGCGCGCGCCGCCCGGTCCCGCAGCGACCGGGCCGGCAACGGCCGGGTACCTGCGGGCGGCTCCTCCGACCAGCCCCGGGCCGCCTCGATCAGCCGGTCGTAGCGCACGCCGGACGGGCAGGCCGGCACGCAGGCCATGCAGCCCAGGCAGCGGTCGAAGTGGACGGCGGCGGCCTCGCCTGCGCGCGCCCCGTCGAGGATCTGGGTCATCAGGTGGATCCGCCCGCGCGGCGAGTCCATTTCCTCCCCCCACAGCTGGTACGTCGGGCACGCGGGCAGGCAGAATCCGCAGTGCACGCAGTCCCCGGCCAGCTCGCGCAGCTCGCCCGACCGGTCCAGCCCGCCTGAGGGATCCGCGCTGGCCGGCGGGAGGGCTCCCGCCGAGGGATCCAGCCCGCGGGCCGCATCCTGTCCGGGCGCTGCATCCAGGCCGTCTGCTGCGTCCTGCCCGGCGACAAGCCCCGGTCCTGGCGGCCCTGGCGGGTGGTCCGCGGCGTTACCGTCCCCGCTGCGCGCTGACATCAGATACCTCCCACGAAACGGCCCGGCGCCATCCGGTGGTCAGGATCGAACTGGTCTTTCACTGCCCGCATCAGGGGCAGCGAGGCCACCGGCCCCCAGATGTCGACGACATCGCGGACCGCGGGCGGCGCGTGCAGCATCACGGCGCTGCCTCCTGCCGGAGGACCGGCGCTGACCCCTGCCACGGCGCGCAGCGCCGTCAGGAACTCGGCCACCGCGGCAGGCGCCGCGTTTCCTGGCAGCCATGCGTGCAGCACCCCGGCCGCGGCCGACCCGCCAACCGCCGGATCGAGGCCAGCCGCTGCCGCGGCCGCGGCGATCGCATCCAGCACTGCCGCGGCATTCCCGGCCCAGAACGCGACACGGATCGCCGTCCCGTCCGCAGCGGCCGCCGGGTACTGGCCCCACCACGGCGGCGGGCCGGATCGCACCGCTGCGCAGCCCAGCAGCGTGCGCATCCGGGCTGCCCGCTCGGCCACTCCGTCCGGGTCGCCCTCCAGCAGGATCCCGGCGCTGATCGGCGATTCCCGGCCGGGCCAGTGCACTTCGGCCGCTGACGGGGCCAGCGGCGAGTCGACCGCCGCGGCGATCGCGGCCTGCGCGGCGCCGGCATCCGGGCACTCCAGCGTCACGAACGCCACCGCCTTGGGCTGCGGGTGCAGCCGGAACGCCGCCTCGGTGATCAGGCCCAGCGTCCCGAAAGAGCCCGCGTAGAGCTTGCCGAGGTCGTAGCCGGCTACGTTCTTGACGACCTTGCCGCCCGAATGCGCGACCGTGCCGTCCGCGCGGACGACAGTCACGCCGATGAGCAGATCCCGCGGCGAGCCGTAGCGCAGCCGCAGCGGTCCGGCCACGCCCGTCGCGATCAGGCCGCCGACCGTCCCGTCGGCGGTTCCCGCGGCGGCGGGCGGCGGGTCGAGCGCCAGCCGCTGGCCGGCCGCGCCGAGCACGTCAGCCAGCTGCCGCAGGCCTGCGCCCGCCTGGACCCTCGCCACCAGATCTCCTGCCGCGTGCTCCAGCACCGCGGGCATCCGCCGGGTTTCGACCAGCAGCTCGCAGCGGTCCGGCGGTGCGCCCCAGTGCAGCCGGGTGCCGCCGCCCCTGGGCAGCACGGCCAGGCCCAGTTCCGCGGCCGCGCGCAGCACGGCGCTGGCCTCCCGGGTGCTGGCGGGAGCGGCGACGTAGCAGGGCTGGCGGCCGCCGACCGCGTCCGCCTGGCCGGCCAGGCGGATCTCGCTGCAGGCCCGCGCGAGGCGCACCGGAATCGACTCAGCTGTCACGGCGGACCGGCAATCGGCAACCTGTTTCGCATCTCAGAATTGCTCCAGCTCACCGGACGCGACCAGCGGATGCGGATCGCGCCGGATCCCGGGAACTTCGCCGCACAGCCGCGGCGTGGGGAAGACCTTGCCCGGATTGCACAGGTTCGCCGGGTCGAACGCGCACCGCACCAGCTGCATGGCGTCCAGGTCGTCGGCGCCGAACATTCTCGTCATGTACCGGGACTTGTCGACCCCGACGCCGTGCTCGCCGGTGATCGAGCCGCCGTGGGAGATGCACAGGTCCAGGATCGCGCCGGAGAGTTCCTCGGCGGCCGCGCAGTTACGCGGCAGCGCGTCGTCGAACAGGACAAGCGGATGCAGGTTGCCGTCCCCCGCGTGGAACACGTTGGCGACCCTGATGCCGGCCGCCGCCGAGAGTTTCGTGATCGCGTCGAGTACCTCCGGCAGGGCGGTGCGCGGGACGACTCCGTCCTGCACGATGTAGGCCGGGCTGATCCGGCCGACGGCGGCGAAGGCGGACTTGCGCCCGGTCCAGATCGCAGTCCGCTCGGCGGCGTCGCTTGCGGCCCTGATCTCGTAGGCACCGGACTGCGCGCAGATCGCGCGGACCGCCTCGGTCTCGCGGGCGACGTCAGCCTCGGGCCCGTCCAGTTCCACGATGAGCACCGCAGCAGCGCCGGCCGGGTAGCGGCACGAAACGGCGGCCTCGGCGGCCTCGATCGCCAGGGCGTCCATCATCTCGATCGCGGCGGGCAGGATGCCCGCGCCGATGATCGCCGATACCGCGGTCCCGCCCGCGCCCATCGAGGTGAACGCGGCCAGCAGCGTGGTGACGGATTCCGGGATCCGCAGCAGCCGGACGATGACCTTGGTGACGATGCCGAGGGTGCCCTCGGAGCCGGTGAACGCGCCCATCAGGTCGAAGCCCGGTGCCGCGCCCGTGCCATCGCCCAGCCAGGCCAGCTCGCCCTGCGGGGTCACGATCTGCAGCCCGGTCACGTGCTGCACGGTGAAGCCGTGCTTGAGGCAGTGCGCGCCGCCGGAGTTCTCCGCGACATTGCCGCCGACCGAGCAGATCACCTGGCTGGAGGGATCAGGCGCATAGAACAGTCCGAATGGCTCGGCGGCCTTGCTGACGGCCAGATTCGTGACGCCGGGCTCGACGATGGCCCGCCGGCTTGCCTGGTCGATCGCGATGATCTTGCGCATCTTCGACATCACGATCAGGACGCCGTCCGCGCGCGGCAGGGCGCCGCCGGACAGGCCGGTTCCCGAGCCGCGGGCGACGAACGGGATCCTCGCCCGTGCGCACTCGGCGACGATCGCGGCGACCTGCTGGGCGGACTCCGGGAGCACGACCAGGCCAGGCGAGCAGCGGTGCGCCGTCAGGCCATCGCACTCATATGTGCGCAGCTCGAGCGGATCGGTGATGACATCATCCGGCCCGCAGATCTGGATCATCCGCGGGACCAGCGCGGTCACCGTCGGCGAACCGACCGCGGCGCTGGCGCCTGCTGCCTCGATCATCTGGTCCCGCCTTCCCGCGCCCGGATGCCTAGTACCCACAATCCCCCTCGCCGGGCCTGCTCGCCACTTTCGGGTAGCAGACCGGACCCGGCGGCGCGCGGGCCGGCCGCGGTGAGTGAGTGGCGACGGGTGTGCCTGTCAGGGCATGTGCTCGTAGGCGGGGATGGTGAGAAACTCGACGTAGTCGTCGGCCAGGGCGACCGCGGTGAACAGCGCCACGGCCTGCTCGTAGCGGACCGGGTCGAACTCCTCGCCGGCCAGCTCGCGGATCTTGGCCAGCTCCTCGCCGATGATCTGCCGCACCAGCTCGCGGGTGATCTTCGGGCCCTCGGCGAGGCTGATGTCGTTATGCCGCCACTGCCAGACCTGGGACCGGGCGATCTCGGCGGTGGCCGCGTCCTCCATCAGGTTGAAGATGCCCACCGCGCCGGTGCCGCCGAGCCAGCTGGCCAGGTACTGCAGGCCCACGCTGATGTCGTTGCGCAGTCCCGCATCGGTGATCACACCGGGCGTCTTGCTGATGGCCAGCAGGTCAGCGGCGGTGACGCTGACATCGTCGCGCTGCCTGGCCAGCTGGTTGGGCGCGTCGCCGAGCACGCCGTCAAACACCGCGCGGCATACCGGCACCAGGTCGGGGTGGGCTACCCAGGAGCCGTCGTAGCCGTTGGCGGACTCGCGGGCCTTGTCCTCGCGGACCTTGGCCAGCGCCGTGGCGTTGACTTCCGGGTCGCGCCGGCTCGGGATGAACGCGGCCATGCCGCCGATCGCGTGGGCGCCGCGCGCGTGGCAGGTTTTCACCAGCAGGTCGGCGTAGGCACGCATGAACGGCGCCGTCATCGTGACCGCGTTGCGGTCGGGCAGGACGAAGTCGCGGCCCCTGGTGCGGAATTTCTTGATGATGCTGAACAGGTAGTCCCAGCGCCCGGCGTTCAGCCCGGCGCTGTGCTCCCGCAGCTCATAGAGGATCTCGTTCATCTCGAACGCCGCCGGGATGGTCTCGATGAGAACCGTGGCCCGGATCGTGCCGCGCGGAATGCCGAGGGTGTCCTGCGCGAGGGTGAAGGCGTCGTTCCACAGCCGGGCCTCCAGGTGGCTTTCTAGCTTGGCCAGGTAGAAGTAGGGCCCCTTGCCCTTGTCGAGCTGGCGCTGCGCGCAGTGGAAGAAATACAGCGCGAAGTCGAACAGGCTCCCCGACACCCGCTGCCCGTCCACCAGCAGGTGCTTCTCGTCCAGATGCCAGCCGCGCGGCCGGACGACGATGGTTGCCAGCTCCTCGTCGGGCAGCAGCCGGTAGGTCTTGCCGTCCTCGCTGGTGTAGTCGATCTTCCGGTCCAGCGCGTCCGTCAGGTTGAGCTGGCCGGTGACCATGTTGTCCCATAGCGGGGTGTTCGCGTCCTCGTGGTCGGCAAGCCACACTTTCGCGCCCGAGTTGAGGGCGTTGATCGTCATCTTCCGGTCCGTCGGCCCGGTGATCTCCACCCGCCGGTCCACCAGGCCCGGAGCCGGCTCGGCCACGCGCCAGGACGGGTCCTGTCTGATCGCGGCGGTCGCCTCGAGGAAATCGAGAGTGCCGCCGGCGGACAGTTCCTGCTGGCGGCGCGCTCGCGCCGCCAGCAGCTCCGCCCGGCGCGGGCCAAGCTCGCGCTGCAATGCGGCGATCAGGCCGAGCGCCGCCGGGGTCAGGATCTCCTCATATCGCTCTCCGGCCGGGCCGGTGACCTGCACGCCCTCGGTCTCGTTCACGCTGTCCGCTCCTCCCGCGCCGCTGCCGCGTGCCGCGCGCCTCTGACCGCGCTGGCTGGTGCCCCAGACGCTAGCCGCTCCGGGCACATCCTGGCCACGCCGGATGTTATTGGAATGAGGATGGCTGCCAGCCGTGGCACCATCGAGACCAGGACGCCCGCCAGGCGGCGGGCGGTCACCGAACGAGACTGCGGCCGCACGGCGGGCCGTTTTGGATGGCGAATGACTGCACTTTCGCACGAGACCCGGGCCGGGCTTCGCAGCAGCCCGATCGCTGGCCTGGCCGCCGCCGGACCGGGCGACGGGCCGGAGGAGCTGGCTGATCCTGGCGATCCGGGTCAGCTTGACCTGGAGGAACGGCACGCGCTGCAGCGCGTGCCCGGGCTGTCGACCGAGCTGGAGGACGTCAGCGAGGTCGAGTACCGGTCGCTGCGGCTGGAGCGCGTTGTCCTGATGGGCGTGTGGACCGACGGGACGCTCGCCACGGCGGAAAACTCGCTGCGCGAGCTGTCCCGGCTGGCGCAGACCGCGGGCTCGGCGGTCCTGGAGGGCCTGATCCAGCGCCGCGGCCGGCCGGACGCCGCGACCTACGTGGGCGCCGGCAAGGCCGCGGAGCTTGCCGAGCTGGTGGCGTCCTCAGGTGCCGACACGGTGATCTGTGACGGCGAGCTGACCCCAGGCCAGCTTCGCCGGCTGGAGGGCATCGTGCGGGTCAAGGTCATTGACCGGACCGCGCTGATCCTCGATATCTTCGCCCAGCATGCCCGCAGCAAGGAGGGCAAGGCCCAGGTGGAGCTTGCCCAGCTGCAGTACCTCCTGCCGCGGCTGCGCGGCTGGGGCGAGTCGATGTCCCGGCAGGCGGGCGGCCGGGTGGCCGGCGGCGGCGGCATCGGAACCCGCGGCCCCGGCGAGACGAAGATCGAGACTGACCGGCGCCGGATCAGGGCGCGCGTGACGAAGCTGCGCCGGGAGATATCGGAGATGTCCGTCGGCCGCCGGGTTCAGCGCGGTCAGCGGCACCGCCGCGAGGTACCGTCGGTGGCGATCGCCGGCTACACGAACGCCGGCAAATCGAGCCTGCTGAACCGGCTGACCGGAGCGCGGGTGCTGGTCGATGACGCGCTGTTCGCCACGCTGGATCCGGCCGTCCGGCGGGCACGCACGCCTTCGGGCCTGCCGTTCACGCTGACCGATACCGTCGGATTCGTCCGGCACCTGCCCCATCAGCTCGTCGATGCGTTCCGCTCGACGCTGGACGAGGTGGCGAACGCAGACCTGATCCTGCATGTGGTGGACGGCGCCGATGCTGACCCGCGGGCGCAGATCGCGGCCGTGCGCGAGGTTCTCGGCCAGATCGGCGCGGGTGACGTGCCCGAGCTCGTCGTGGTGAACAAGACGGACTGTGCTGACCCGATCGTGGTCGAGGGGCTGCGGCTGGCGGAGCGCGACTCGGTGCTCGTCTCCGCCCGCACCGGGGCGGGCATCGGCGAGCTGCTTGCCGAGCTGGAGCGGCTGCTGCCTCGCCGGGACTGCGCGGTCAGCGTCACCGTGCCGTACGAGCGCGGCGACCTGTTGTCCCGTGCGCACCAGGAGGGCGAGGTGGTTGCGCTGCGGCACGGCCAGGACGGCACGGCGCTCACCGCGCGGGTGCCGCCCGGACTTGCTGCGGAGCTGGATCAGTTCCGGGATCGCCGTGCAATATCGTGACGCACTTGCCTGCGATTGCGGCGCGCACGCGATTGCACCGTTAAATTGCCATCTGTTTTCTTCTCTTTGCGGGCGAGCTTTATTCAGGTTCCTGATTGAACGGTTAATTAGCTTTGCGCCGTGACTGCGCACCGAGCCGGATGGCTGCCCGGCCGGGTGCTGGCGCCCGACCGGAAATGATGGTCCGGGCGCTGCCAACCGCCCGCGGGACAGGCTGCCATCCCAGGTCAGCGCCAGATCGAGAACCAGCCAGGGTGGCTGCTGCCAGGCGGCCGCCCGGCTGGGCTGGCGCGGTCAGCGGGCGACATCGTGGCGGCGCAGCGCGTGGCGGTGCATCGGTTCCGGGTCGCGTCGGGAGATACTCAGCGGGCCGGCCGGATGCGCTGCACAAGCCCGATACACAGCGGTCTATTGGGAGTTAACTGAACTTCACATAGCTTCTGTACAAGGATCCTCTGGTGCAATAGAGGTGCTGACCGATATGTTGGTTAGCGCATCCGCAGAGGTCCCGCGTGCATAGTGTTCCGCCGGATCTCTGCCGATGCACAACCGTCAGGCACGAGTCATGGCCGGTGACTGCTCATGGGGATCGGTAAACTTGCTCGTGGCAGCTGCTCGCAACGGAGAGCTACGTGACCGTTCGGCTTCTTACCAACATTGGCCGGCTCTGGACCGGTTCGGAGGTATGGAGCAATGCTGCCATATTGTCGCAGAATGACCGGATAGCCTGGGTGGGCCCCGCAGCAGAGCTGCCAGCCAGCATGCCCGGGGTCATCGAGGACATCGTCGATGTCGACCACGTGGAGAATCTCGGCGGCGGGCTGGTGACACCGGGCCTGATCGACGCCCACACTCATCCGGTCTACGCCGGCAACCGGTGGGCTGAGCTCGCGATGCGATCGGGCGGCTCGTCATCGACTGAGATCGCGGCGGCCGGGGGCGGCCTGGCGTCCACGGTGACGGTTACCAGGGGAACCGATCCGTGGACCCTGTGCAACGGCGTGCGGGCGCGGCTGCGCGAGTGGGTGCTGACCGGCACCACGACCATCGAGGCCAAGACGGGCTACCACCTGACCCGTGACGGAGAGCTGGCGGACGTCCGGCTGCTGCGGTCACTGGAGAGCGAGCCTGGCATGCCGCGGGTGCACGTCACGTTCCTGGCCGCCCACGCCGTCCCGCCAGAGTACTTCGGCCGCCGCCACGACTACGTCGACGCGGTCGGCACGTGGTGCGGCGACGCCAGAACCGCGGGGGCCGACAGCGTGGATGTGTACTGCGACGATGGCCGCTTCACCGAGCGGGAAGCCCGCTGGGTGCTTGGCGCCGGCCGGTCGGCCGGGCTGCTGCCGAGGCTGCATGCCTGCGGCGACTCGCGCAACGGGGCGGTGCGGCTGGCGGCCGAGCTTGGCTGTGCGTCCGCGGACGTGCTGCACGGGGCAGACGACGATGACGTCGCATCGCTTGCCCGGGCCGGCGTGGCTGCCGTGGTCTGCCCGGCAGATGCCATCGAGGCAGACCGCATCCCGCCGGTGCGTGCCCTGCTCGACAAGGGAGTGGCTGTGGCCCTCGGCTCGGACCACTCGCCGGGCGGGAACGGGATCACGTCCATGCCGCTGGTCATCACGCTGGCCGTGACTAACTTCGGCATGAGCGTCAGCGAGGCCCTGCGAGCCGCGACGCTGGGCGGCGCCAATGCGCTGCGTGCCCCGGATCGCGGCGTGATGGCCCGCGGCCGGTTCGCCGACATCGTGGCCTGGGATGCCGACCATGAGGGCGCCTTCGCCTGGTCGTACGGCCTCAAGCCGCTTCGGGTTTGGCGGGGCGGCGAGCCGGTCACCGCCTAGCAGCGCCGGTGACGGCCGGGCGCGCAGCAGCCTGACCCGCCGCACCGGCCGGTGGCGCTGCGCCGGCAACGTACGCCGCTGGCCGGCTGGACGGCGGATCGCACACTGGTCTGCACAGCAGTGACGTCCCAGCCAGGCCCGGCGGCAGGGGGCCCGAGCATAATCCGGCACGGTGCCCGCAGGGCCCTGCATCGTGGGATGCTGCGGGCATGTCCCGCTCTCGGGCCGGCGCCGCCGCGGCCGGCGCAGCTGCCATCACCTGCCCGGCCGGTGCCCCGCCC
>DATJZH010000027.1:0-15250 GCA_035499215.1 Streptosporangiaceae bacterium
ACGAGCCCGTGGTGGAACGGCCCCGAGATCAGCGTCGGGAAGAAGGCCTTGCCCGTCAGCAGCGCGACGTGGCTGGCCGGCAGATGGCTGAGTACGCCTGTGGGGGCGAGCAGCTCGCGGATCGGGTTGTAGCCGAGGAACGCGGCGAAGAGGCTGGCCACCGGCGGCGTGTGGCCGATCTTGCTGGCGATGACCGCGGGCACGCCCTGGACGGTGAGCCCGTGGGTGAGCGCGGTCGGCAGCGTCGCCGCCAGTCCGGCGATCATCAGCGAGAAGAAGATGCCGATCGAGAGCACGAAGCCGGAATTCTGGAAGGTGGCGAGCATGCCGGAGGCGGCCCCGCGCTGCCTGGCCGGGACGCTGTTCATGATCCCGGCTGCGTTCGGCGCGGAGAACAGTCCCATTCCGGCCCCGGCCACGAAGATCAGCACGGCGAACGCCGCGTACTTGAAGTCCGTGGGCAGCAGGAGCAGCCCGCCGAACGCGGCAGCGGACACCAGCAGCCCGCCGGAGGCGAACAGCCGGGCCCCGTGCTTGTCCGACAGCCAGCCCGAGATCGGCCCGAGGCAGACGAAGCCCGCGGTGAGCGGCAGCAGGTAGATGCCCGACCAGAGCGGGGTGTCGATGAAGCTGTAGCCGTGCAGCAGCAGCCAGATGCCCTGCAGCCAGATGATCAGCATGAACTGCAGGCCGCCGCGGGCGATCGACGCCAGCAGCGTGGCCGTGACGCCCGCGGAGAAAGCCCGGATCTTCATCAGCCGCAGGTCGAACATCGGCTCCCGGACCCGAAGCTCGATCAGGCAGAACGCGGCCAGCAGGACGACGCCGCCGATCAGGCCGGCGAGCACGACCGGGCTCGTCCAGCCCATCGAGTGCCCGCCGTAGGGCTGGATGCCGTAGGTGATACCGGTCAGCAGCCCGATCAGGCCGAGCCCGAAGGTGACGTTGCCCAGCCAGTCGATCCGGGCCCTGGTCCGCAGGCCGATCTCGCGCAGGCTCAGGTACGACCAGATCGCGCCGCCGAGCCCGATCGGCACCGAGACGATGAACACCAGGCGCCAGTCAACGGCGGCGAGCACGCCGCCCAGGATCAGCCCGAGGAACGAGCCCGAGATGCCTGCGACCTGGTTGATGCCCATCGCGGTGCCGCGCTGGTCGGCGGGGAAGGCGTCGGTCAGGATGGCGGGGGAGTTGGCCATCAGCATGGCGCCGCCGGTAGCCTGGACGACTCGCCAGCCGATCAGCCAGAGCGCTCCGGACGGCCCGGTGAAGGGGTCGAAAGGCAGCGCCAGGGCGCCCAGCCCGAAGATCGCGAAGCCCATGTTGTACATGCGCACGCGGCCGTAGATATCCCCCAGCCGCCCCAGTGTCACCACCAGAACCGCGGAAACCACCAGGTAGCCCATCAGCATCCAGAGGAGGTAGCTGACGTTGCCCGGTGTGAGCGGGTTCAGGTGGATCCCGCGGAAGATGGCAGGCAGCGCGATGATCACGATGGACGCGTTGACCGTTGCCGCCAGCATTCCCAGGGTGGTGTTGGACAGCGCCACCCATTTGTAGTGGCCGCCCCGGAAGCCCCGCCGGCCCTCAGCCACGCCCTGCTCAGCCGTCACGCCAGCCCCTCCTGCTACGCCAAGATACTTGCTATTACGAAACTAACAGATGGACCCGGCTGTCCGGCAGGCAGCTGGCCAGCCAGGCGCGGCCACCAGCCCGGCCGGCTGGCACCGGAACTGCGGCCGCAAGGGCCAACACCGCCCCGCGTCCGGTAATGCCGTGCCCAGCGGCAAAAGCGCCAGGGTATCTTCGGGATGTGAGCTCCCGTCCGCCGCCGCGTGATCTGCGTGCCTCCGACGCAGACAGGGATCGCGTGGCTGCTCTGCTCGCCGAGGCGGCGGGGGATGGCAGGCTGACGCTCGGAGAACATTCGCAGCGGGCCGAGCGGGCGTACTCCGCCCGCACCCTCGGTGAGCTCGCCTCGCTCACCGCCGACCTCGCGTCCCCGGCCGGCCAGCCCATCCGGCTCGATGGCCGGCGCAGCGTCAGCGGGTTTTTCGGCCAGGAGCGGCGCGATGGCCGCTGGGTAGTCCCCGACAGCTTCCCGGTGACCGCGATCTGCGGGGATGTGGTCCTGGATTTGCGGGAAGCCCTGCTGCAGAGCAGCCGGGTCACCATCTACGCCACGGTGATCGCCGGGCACCTGGAAGTGATCGTCCCGGACGGGATCGCGGTGGAGGTGACCGGCACCACGATCCTGAGCCGGAACAAGGTGCCGAGGACCCAGCAGTCCGCGGCCGGGCTGCCCGTCATCGACATCCGGCTGTTCGCCGTGGCAGGCACCGTCAAGGCGGTCATGCCGCGCAGGTCCCGGTGGCCAAGCTTGCGCCGCCGCGGTCCGGTGCCGCGGTCCTGATCAGGTCATGCGCCATTACCGGGGCCGCTGATGCCGCCCCGGTTCCTGGCGGGCGCGGCCCGGTCAGCCGTCGAAGTCGACTGCGCTGTAGGCGCTCAGCTTCCAGAGCTGGTGCTCACTGTTGATGTTGCGCAGGGTTCCCGAGCGCGCCCGCATGACCAGGGACTGGGTGGTCGCCCCGCCGGCCCGGTATCGCACTCCGGCCAGCAGGTCGCCGTCGGTGATCCCGGTGGCGGCGAAGAAGGCGTCGTCGGAGGCGACCAGGTCGTCGGTGGTCAGGACCTGGCTCAGGTCGTGCCCGGCGTCCACGGCGCGGCCTCGCTCCGCGTCGTCCGTGGGCGTGAGCTTGCCCTGGATCACGCCGCCCAGGCACTTGATCGCGCACGCGGCGATAATGCCCTCGGGAGTGCCGCCGATGCCGAGCATCAGGTCGACCCCGGTGCCCTCGCGGGACGCCATGATCGCTCCCGCCACGTCGCCGTCGGTGATCAGCTTGATCCGGGCGCCAGCGGCACGGACCTGCGAGATCAGCTCGGCATGCCGCGGCCGGTCCAGGATGACCACCGTGACATCGTGCGCGGAGCAGTGCTTCGCCCGGGCGACCGCCTGGATATTGGCGGCGGGCGATGCCTCGATGTCGACGGCGCTGGCCGCTTCGGGCCCGGTCACCAGCTTGGACATGTAGAAGACGGCCGACGGATCGTACATGGAGCCGCGAGCGCTGACCGCGATGACGGCGATCGCGTTCGGCATGCCGTTGGCCGTCAGGCGAGTCCCGTCGATCGGGTCGACCGCGACGTCGCACAGCGGGCCGGTACCGTCACCCACCTGCTCGCCGTTGTAGAGCATCGGCGCGGCATCCTTCTCGCCCTCGCCGATTACCACGACGCCCTTCATGGACACCGTATTGATCAGCAGCCGCATGGCGTTGACTGCCGCCGCGTCGGCGAGGTTCTTGTCGCCGCGCCCTACCCAGCGCGCTGCCGCCATCGCGGCGGCCTCGGTGACCCTGGCGAGCTCCATCGCGAGATTCCGGTCTGGGGCGTGCCGTCCTGGCTCAGGTGAAGCCTCCTGAATCTCCGTCGGGTCCGCGCCTGCCGGCGCGGCGGTGGTCTGGTTCTCGGTCATGACGGATGCGCCTTCCCTGTCGCCGTGATGAAATCCTATGTAGCTGGCAGTGGACGAGACGGTTTTCCCAGAGGCAGCTCGCACGACGAGAGTCGCAGATCGCATGAACTCAGGCCAGGCCCAGCCGCCGGCGCGCGCATCCGAGCGCGGCGCCGCGACGCGCAGCGGGCTGCTGGCAGCCGCGCGTGCGGAGTTCCTGTCGCACGGCTATGCCCAGGCCGGTGTCACCGACATCGTCGCCCGGGCCGGGGCCAGCGTAGGCAGCATGTACCACCATTTCTCCGGTAAGGCCGACCTGTACGTCACGTTATACGAGGAACTGGACAACCAGAACGCCTGGCAGACCCGGCTCGCCGTCCGGCTGGCCCGCGAAGCGGGGATCCGCGACCCCATGCAGCTCTTCCTCGCGGGAGCGCGGGGCTACCTGGACGTGTGCGCGGAACAGCGCGAACTGGCCGGCCTCTTCGTGCGGGGCGACGGCCCGCCGGGGTTCGAGCGGGCCTGGCGCCAGCGGCTGAGGGACTGGGTCAGCAAGAACACCGAGTTCTTCGCTCGCAGCGGCGAGCCGCTAGACGAAGCAGTGGCCATCGTCATGACCGGCGCGATGATCGTGGCTGTGGCCGAGATGTCGCTCGCCGCTGATGCCCAGACCGCCCGGCGCATCGCCGACGGAGTGATCGAGGTGCTGTCGCGGCTGAGCAAGCCCCCGGCCCCGGATAACGCCGCGCGGTAGCCCGCAGGGCGTTCCGCAGGCCGCCCCGGATCTAGAACGGCGCCGCGGGATCACGCCCGTCCTCGGCCCGCTGCGCCATCGCCGCGGCTAGCCGGGCCCGTGCGCCCTCAAGCCATTCCTCGCAGATGATGGCCAGCCGCTCACCCCGCTCCCACAGTTCCAGCGACTGCTCGAGCGTGAGGCCGCCGGCCTCAAGGCGTTTGACCAGCTCCGTCAGCTCGTCGCGCGCCTGCTCATAGGCAGGCCGCTCAGCGGCGGCCGATGCTGGCTGCGGCGCGGTATCGGGTGCCATCACAATGTCACCCTATCGCCGCATGAGCGCCCGGCGTGCGAGGCAGGCGGCCCGGTCAGGACCGCGCCCGGTCAGGACCGCGCCCGGTCAGGACCGGCGGCGGCCCGCCGCCAGCCCTGACCGGGCCCGGCAGTGCCGCCAGGCTGGCCAGTCCGGGCCGCTGTCCGCGCGGCCGCCTTCACCAGCCGGGCGTAGAGCGCGCCGCCATCTGGCTGAGGGTGGACGTCGTCGGCCCACAGCAGGTTTGTGCGGTGCTCGATCGCCGCCTTCCAGTTGACCAGCTGCACATTGCCGTAGCGGCCGGCGGCCGCAGCCACATTCTGGTTCACCTCGTCCTCCCAGGGCAGCGGCACGAACACGTTGACGAGCACGAGGCGTCGATCCGGGCCGACCATTGCGTGCAGGTGCCGGAGCTGCGCGCTCGTCACAGTCCCGTTAGTGCCCAGTCCCACTATCACGATGTGTCTCAGCAGGCCATCGCGGGCGAGCCGCCTGATGTCCCGCAGGCCCACGCTCATCTGACGGCTGACGGCAGCGTCGATGTAGATGCCTGGCATTGCGGCATGCAGCTCAGGCGCGGCCGCGAGCATCACCGAGTCACCGACGGCGGTCACCAGGGAACCGGAAAAGCGCGACCCATGGTGCCGCGCGATCACGGCTGGTGCCAGTGTGCGGCCACGCGGCCCGTGCGCCGCGTGGCCGCTCGGCGGTGGCGTCTGCGTGAGCCGCTGGCCTGTCGATATCTGCTGCTGCAGGGTCGGGCCGGCCGGCGAGTGCAAGATGCCATAGCCGGCCGTGCAAGCGACAGTAAACACCGCGAGCGGGATGGCCAGCGGAATCGCGCGTGCCGGGGAATGCCGGGCGGCGGCGGCAGCGGCGGCGAGCTTCGCGACCGACGCCTTCAGCGTCACCGGGAGCCCGCACCGCAAGATCGGCTCCTCGATCCACCGCCAGGATGCTGCGGCGAGCGCGATGGGCAGCGCCGTCTCGAGGATCCGCACCGGCACTGTCGTGTCCGATGCCGGGCCCACGACCGCGGCGGACAGGGCTATCACGGGCCAGTGCCACAGGTATATGCCGTATGAGCGCACGCCGAGCCAGCGCAGCGGGCGCCAGGCCAGCGCCGTGGCCACCTCGCCAGGACAGATGGCGGCTACGACCAGTCCGCCGGCCGCGGCCGCGGCCAGGACCAGCCCGGCCGGATAGACCGCCGGATCGCTGCCGGAGAAGTGCCAGACCGCCCAGGCGAGAACGGCGAGACTGGCTAGCCCGACCAGGTCGACGCGCCGGACCAGCGGCGCGGGTGCCGCGGCCAGCGTGGCCAGCGGCCAGCTAAGTGCCAGCGCCGCGCCCACCAGCAGCGCGGTCGCGTGCGTGTCGGTCCCGTAGTAGACCATCGACGGGTCCGAGCCGGGGGTGTACGTGAGCAGCATGAGCAGCGCAGAAGCCGCAGCGCCGCCCCAGGCAATGGCAGCCCGGGCCCATCTCCCGCGCAGCCTGGCAAGCACGATGACCAGGACAAGCGGCCAGATAAGGTAGAATTGCTCCTCCACCGCGAGCGACCAGAGATGCTGAAGCGGAGGCGGCGGGCCGAACCTGGCGAAATACGACTGATGCTGCAGCGCCTGCCACCAGTTGCTCGTGTAGGTGACGGCCCCCAGCAGTGCGGGCCGCAGGCTGCCCAGCTGATCTGGCGCCAGCACCGCGACCGCGGCCGTGACGGCCACCAGCATGACGGCCAGGGCCGGCAGCAGGCGGCGGGCCCGGCGCGTCCAGAAACTGCGCAGGTCGATCCGGCCGTCGCGGCCAAACTGATGATCGGCAAGAAGATCGGTAATGAGATAGCCGCTGAGAACGAAGAAAACATCGACGCCAAGGAATCCGCCGGGCAGTGCCGAGAGGTTCTCATGGAAAGCTATAACGGCAAGAACTGCAAGAGCGCGCACTCCGTCCAGGCCCGGCGCCCGCGGCGGTTTTGCCCGCTGTCCCAATGGCATGCCTGGCGCGGATTTGACTTTCCCGCTGTCAGGCGGCGCGGCCGGCTGCTGCGGGGCCCGGGTGCCCGCCCTGGTGCGCCCTGGCATCGGCCTGCGGATTCTGCCGAGCCTGGTCGTTGCTGGCACCACAGGCACGCTTAGCCCCCTGAGCTGGCGATCACTAAGGCAGATGGCGGACGGTGAACGGATGCCTGGCAGCCTCTGCGCCGATCACGCAAAGGCTCACGGCAAGCGGACTGCCATTGTGTCGTCGACGGTGAAAGCTAGTTTAGTTTTCGCCGCGTGGATGCCGGAGGAAACGCCACCCAAGGTAATTGGGCCGGATGACTTTGCTATTCTCTTGGCAATGTCCTAGTTTGCTCAGTTACGATGACATTTAGCTGGTCTTGCGGGAATCTGAGGGTGAGTGCCTCGCCTGCGGTCACGTCGGCGGCCGCACGCACGACGCTGCCATCCCCGCGCTGGACGATCGCATAGCCGCGGCGCAGCGTCGCTGCGGGGGACAGCGCAACGAGCCTGGCCGCAGTGTGGGTGACGTCATCGCGGGCCCGGTCGAGGCGCGCGCGCAGGCACCGGCGGGCGCGGTCGCTGAGGGTCAGCACCTGCTCGTGGCGTCGGTCGATCTCCCCGACCGGGCTGGCAAGCGCGGGCCGGGACCGGATGCCGGACAGCCAGGAAGCCTCTCTGTCGAGCCTGCCGGTCAGGCACCGGCGGGCTCGCGAGCGCAGCTGGCCGATGATGGCGAGCTGCTCGGCGACGTCCGGTACCACCCGCCTGGCCGCGTCGGTCGGCGTGGAGGCGCGGACGTCGGCTACGTGATCAAGGAGCGGCGAGTCCTGCTCGTGCCCGATGGCGCTGACGACCGGAGTCGCGCAGCCCGCGACCGTGCGGACCAGCGATTCGTCGGAGAATGGCAGCAGATCCTCGATGGACCCGCCGCCACGGGCGATAATGATGACGTCAACGGCCGGGTCGCCGTCCAGGCCATGCAGCGCGTCGATGATGTCGGCGACCGCGTGCGGGCCCTGGACGGCCACCCGCTCGACCCGGAACCGCACGGCCGGCCAGCGGTGCTCGGCGTTCTGCCGCACATCACGCTCTGCCGCCGATTCGCGCCCGGTGATCAGCCCGATCGTTGACGGCAGGAATGGCAGCGGCCGCTTGCGCTCAGGGGCGAACAGACCCTCCGCCGCCAGCGCGCGGCGAAGACGTTCCAGCCGTGCCAGCAGTTCGCCGATGCCGACCGCGCGGATCTGCACGGCGCTGAGCGAGAACGAGCCCTTGGCCATGTTGAATTCCGGCTTGGCCCACACCACGACCCTGGCGCCTTCGGCCGGCGGCGGATCGGTAGCCTCGAACACCGTCCGAGCGCACACCACTCGCACGGAGACCGCGGCTACGGGATCGCGCAGCGCCAGGAATACCGTGCTGCCGCGCTTGCTGAGCTCGGCGATCTGGCCTTCGACCCACACCCGTCCCAGGCGGCCGATCCACTCGCCCACCAGCCGCAGCACGGTGCGGACGGGTACCGGCGTGTCCGCGCTTGTCTCAAGCGGCATCTGTGAGCCCTCCGCTGACGGCTAGCGCTGCGGGTCAGTCCTGGCCGCTGCTGAGCTTGGCGATGCGGCGCTCAAACATCATCACGATTTCCTCCCGGGCTTGATTGGCCTGCTCATACTCCACCAGAACCCGGAGCTGGGAGATGTCGAGATTGCGCAGCCGGGCGCGCAGCGACGCGACAGAGAGATCGTCGTAGCTGCGCAGCGGAAGGCTCGGCGGCGAGACGGCGGCAGTTGCCCGCGGCTCGGCCGGGGTCCGGGGCTCGGCTGCGGTCCGGGGCTCGGCCGGGGTCCGGGGCTCGGCCGGGGTCCGGGGCTCGGCTGCGGTCCGGGACTCTGCCGGGGTCCGGGGCTGGGCCGGGGCGGTGACTTCCGGTGGCCCCGGAGTTTCGACGGCGCTCGCCGACCCGGTAGTCCCGGCGGCCGACAGCCCGGCGCTCGCCAGTTCCTGGTCTGACAGGAGCCGGACGTTGCCCGTCTCATCGAGAGACCGCCAATGGCTCTCCAGCGGGGCGGCGCTGACTTGGGCCGGGTGGCTGACGGGTACCGGGTAATGCGTGCCTGCGCCCTGATCGTGGTCCTGCTCCTGCGCTCGGCTCCTGGCCCGGTCGGCAATGAGCAGCACCTGACCGATGCCGGCGAAGACAGCCCGCAGCGCCTTGATCGGTGCTTCCTTCATGCTGTCTGTGACCTGCGGGTAGCGCATGCCTATCGTTCTCCCTCGGAATCCGTAATGCCGCGCCGCGCGAGCGGGTCGACTACCGCGCCGCGCCGGCGGGCGGACTACCGCGCCGCGCGAGCGGGTGGCAGGGCGGGGCCCCGCGCCTGGGCTCGGCACGCCGGGCACCATGGGATGATTCTCGTCATCTGAGCGGCTGCCGCAAGAGCCGGGTAGCCGAAATTCGGCTGCCGGGCGGCAGTGGCCCGTGCCTGACCCGGTGGCGTCTGGACCGGCCATGGCGGCGGTCGCCTACGATGGGTGGCATGTCCGCGCCGACCCGACGTGTCCTGCTCGCAAAGCCCCGTGGCTACTGCGCTGGAGTAGACAGGGCCGTTCAGACGGTTGAGCAGGCCCTGGAACGCTTCGGCGCCCCGGTTTACGTGCGCAAGCAGATCGTGCACAACAAGCACGTCGTGCAGACCCTGCAGGAGCGCGGCGCCGTCTTCGTCGAGCAGACCGAGGAAATCCCCGAGGGGGCGGTCGTGGTCTTCTCCGCGCACGGAGTCGCGCCGGAGGTGCGCGACGAGGCCAGGAGCCGGAATCTGCGGACCATCGACGCGACCTGCCCGCTGGTGACCAAGGTGCACAACGAGGCCCGGCGGTTCGCGGCCCAGGACTACGACATTCTGCTCATCGGCCACGATGGCCACGAAGAGGTCATCGGCACGGCTGGCGAGGCGCCGGCCCGCATTCACCTGGTGGACAGTCCGGACGCTACCGCCGGCGCTGCGGTGCGTGACCCGCAGAAGGTTGCGTGGCTCTCCCAGACGACGCTGTCGGTGGACGAGACCCAGCAGACTGTCGCGGCCCTGCGCGGGCGCTTCCCGCAGCTGATCGACCCGCCGAGCGATGACATCTGCTACGCCACGCAGAACAGGCAGGTAGCGGTCAAGCAGATCGCCGCTGACGCGGACCTGGTACTCGTGGTCGGGTCGCCGAACTCCTCCAACTCTGTCCGCCTGGTTGAGGTGGCGCTGGATTCGGGCGCGGGCTCCGCCTACCTCGTGGACGATGCCGCTGGCATCGATCAGGCCTGGCTCGACGATGTTCAGACAATCGGCGTGACGAGCGGTGCCTCAGTGCCTGAGGATCTCGTGACCGGCGTACTGAACCGACTGGCGAGCGCGGGTTTCGGGACGGTTGAGGAAATCGAGTCCGTGCCGGAGCGCATGGTGTTTGCGCTGCCGCACGAGCTGCGCCGGCCTCGCTGACGCCGCGCCGGCCGGGATCCGCTGACGCTACGACGCTGCCCGGCGCATCTGATTGCCGGCGCCGCGGTGCGGTGAAACCTGGTCGCCGCGCAGCTGGCTGCGCAGCTCGCGGGCACATCGGGGAAGCCCGCGGAACATCGTGACCGCGACGGTGGCGAATGCCGCGGCGAACAGCCACGGCGCCGTGGCGGCGAGAGTCAGGAAGGTTCCCGCCAGCACGAATTCGGTCGAGGCCAGGAGAGTGCTGCCCTGGACGGTGATCACCTGCGCGGCGACCACCGCGATGAGGAAGATCGTGGGAGGTGTCGCTATGATCATCAGAAGCTGCCGGCGGTTGGTGTACCACCCCGCGGCCGGCCAGCCCACCAGGACCGCCAGACTGGTAAGCACCCCGATATGCAGCCAGTCCGAAACCAGATTGCCGGCCAGGAACAGGGCGAACATGGCCACGATGGCGCTTCGGGCAGTGATCTGCGGCCGGCTCAGGACGGGCTCGCCGCCCGCGATTCCCGGCGTACGGTCCCACGCGACGCTGCCGGAATCCTGATACTGCGCCGCCTGCAGTCCGGGCAGACCTGCCCCGGCGGCAACCAGGCCACCGGACTGCTGCGCCGGTTCGCGGGCTGCGCCGCCGGTCGGCTTGCCTGCGCCCCCAGCTGGAGCCATCCGGGCCGGCCATGTCCGCTGCGGCACTGTGCACCTTCCCCAGTTCGTTCGCCCCTGGCGGGTCGCCCGTCAGCCGGCTGCCTCTATCGCGCGGTGCCCGCCCAGCCGCTGGGCCGACGGCCTGGCCGCACGTTCTCCGGCCGGCTCACGTTCCCCGTCATGGCCGACGACCAGCTCCGGCCCGGCTTCGGTGATCAGGTCGGCAGCGGACAGCGCCCGGACTGTCTCCTCGACCGGCCTGGGCTGATCGAGCTCAGCATCGACCACGCCAAGTTCATTTAGCTTACGGGCAGTGACCAGGACACGGCTCTCCAGTGACCCGATCGCCCGATTGTACGTCGAGACGGCATTTGTCAGCGCCTTTCCGACGCCGTCCATGTGCCTGCCCATCCCGGCGATGCGCTCATAGAGCTCGCGACCGAGATCGAACACGGCGCGCGCGTTGTCCGACAGCGCCGCCTCCTGCCAGGCATACTGCGCGGTCCGCAGCATGGTAACCAGCGTCGTGGGCGTCGCGATGTGCACCTTCTGCGCCATCGCGTGCTCCAGCAGGCCCGGGTCGCGCTCGAGCGCCGGAGCCAGGAATGCCTCGCCGGGTATGAACAGCACCACGAACTCCGGTGCCGGACTGAGCGCGGCCCAGTAGCTCTTGGCGGCGAGCCGGTCCACATGCTCGCGCAGATGCCGGGCATGCGCGTCCAGCCGCGCTTCGCGCGCATCGTCCGCGGTCGCCTCCGCCGCCTCCAGGTAGGCCGCCAGCGCGACCTTGGAGTCGACCACGATGCTCTTGCCGCCGGCCAGCCGCACGACCATGTCCGGTCGCAGCGTGCCGCCGCCAGTGCTCAGCCCCACCTGCTCGTCGAAGTCGCACCGGGTGCTCATGCCGGCCAGCTCGACCACCCGCCGCAGCTGCATCTCGCCCCACCGGCCGCGGGCTTCGGGCCTGCGCAGCGCTGTCACCAGCGCCTGGGTCTGCACGCGCAGCTGCTCTGAGCTCTGCCGGGCGATCGTGACCTGCTCGGCCAGCGCAGCGTGCGAGGCCAGCCGGGCCGCGTCACTGTCCCGCAGCTGGGTCTCCACCCGTGCCAGCGTGTCTTTCAGCGGCTGCATCAGGTTCTCGACCGCGGCTCTTCGGGTATCCAGCTGGCCGGCCGCCTTGGCATTGGCTGCGGTCAGCCGGCCCTCCGCGAGCTCCAGGAAGCGTCGCGTGCTCTGGTCGAGTGCCTGGGCGGAGAGCGCCTGGAAACGCTCGGCGAGCTGCCCGTCGACCAGGGCTGCCTTCTCCAGCGCCGCGCGCTCGGTGAACGCGGCGCGCTCGCCTGCCGCCCGCGCCCGCTCGTCGGCAGCGTGCGCCCGGGCGGTCAGGTCGGCGGCAGCGCTGGCCAGCCGGCCGCGCGCGTACAGGTAGCCGATGGCGGCCCCGAGCAGCGCTCCGGCTGCCAGCCCGGCGAGCAGCGAGATTGCATCCATATCTGCCCATGCTCGCAGCCGTGGCCGACAGTTTCCCGCCCGACACGCCCGGCCGGGTGGGCGTCAATTTTGTAGGTAAGCGAGATCGTTTAGCGGGTTCGGCTGGTCAGGCGGCTGGCGTCTGGTTGCGTGCTGCGTGACAGATCTGGTCTTCGGGGCGGCTGGCGTGCTGGCAGCGGAGAGTGGTGATGGCGCTGGCACCTGCGACGGTCCGGTGCATGCCGGACAATGTGCGGCGCTGGCCGATGACCGCTTTGCATCCGGATTCCACGACCCCGGAGCCGGCGAACAGGCCGCGGGAGCGGAACCACTTGCAGCGCATGCGGGGGGCGTGGTGCTCGAAGCAGCCGAGGGCCGCCTTTTCCGCCCGCCGGCACGGAGGGCGCATCAGTGCCGGCTACGGGCCTGGCCTCGCAGATCTTCTCGCTGACCTCCACGATCTGCTCACTCAAGGACGCGAACTCCGCGTACCGCTCCAGCTCCCGCCGCACTTTGGCCACTTCCGCCGCGGCCAGTTGCCGGCCCTTGGTCTTCTGCCCCCGCACCGTCCGGGTCCACAAGAACCTGGGCCCGTGCCCGGGATGATCCGGCTGCGCGCACGCGCAATTCGGCTTCCCGCACTTCCGGTAGTTCTCCGTCACCGACCCGCGGCGGAAGTCACCGACCTCGCTGAACTGCGCATACAGCCGTTCCCGCTCGGTCTCCAGTTCCGGAAGCGAGGGCCCGGACATGGGTACTCCTCATCTGATTGTGGAAATAACAACCAGACTCCCATCATAACCAGCCCAGATGCCGGACCCCTACACTCGTGTCGCACACCCCGCCCGACCGGGCCGGGCGGGTCCGCGGCCGCCGCCGGGACTGGCGCGGCCGGCCTTCCGGGCAGCCTAGACTCGCCCGCGTGAGCCTGTCCATCGGCATCGTCGGCCTGCCCAACGTCGGCAAGTCAACCCTGTTCAACGCGCTGACCCGGGCCAGCGTGCTTGCCTCCAACTACCCGTTCGCAACGATCGAGCCGAATGTCGGCATAGTCGGCATCCCGGACTCGCGGCTGGGCGCACTCGGCGGCTTGTATCACTCCGCGAAGATCGTGCCAGCCACGGCCCGCTTCGTCGACATCGCCGGCCTCGTCCGCGGCGCGTCGCAGGGGCAGGGGCTGGGTAACCAGTTCCTCTCCCATATCCGCGAGACCGACGCCATCTGCCAGGTCGTCCGAGTATTCGCCGACCCGGACGTCGGCCATGTGGATGGTGACGTCTCGCCGCAGCGCGACATCGAGACGATCGCGACCGAGCTGATGCTGGCCGACCTGCAGACGCTGGAGAAGGCGGTACCGCGGCTGGCCAAGGAGGCGAGGTTCGGCAAGGACCGGGCCAGGGCGGCCGCTGCGGACGCCGCTGCCAGGGCGCAGCAGCTGCTCGACGGCGGCATCACCTTGTCCGCGGGCGCGGCCGGGGCCGGGATCGACCTCGCTGACCTGCGCGAGCTGCATCTGCTTACGGCCAAGCCGTTCCTGTACGTGTTCAACGTGGACGACGCCGGGCTTGGGGACAAGACCCTGCGGGACCGGCTTGCCGGGCTGGTGGCGCCGGCCGAGGCGGTTTTCGTTGACGCCAAGACCGAGGCTGAGCTGGCTGAGCTGCCGGCCGAAGAGGCAGCTGAACTGCTGGCCGAGCTGGGCCTGGGCGAGCCAGGGCTGGCGCAGCTCGCCAGGGCCGGTTTTGCCGCGCTCGGTCTGTCCACGTTCCTGACCGCCGGGCCGAAAGAGGCTCGGGCCTGGACGATCCCGGCGGGAGCCACCGCGCCCGAGGCCGCGGGCGTCATCCACACCGACTTTCAGCGCGGGTTCATCAAGGCCGAGATTGTCTCTTTCGGCGATCTCATCGCCGCCGGGTCGGTCGCCGCGGCGCGTGCGGCGGGCAAGGCCCGGATCGAGGGCAAGGACTACGTGATGCGCGACGGCGACGTGGTGGAGTTCCGCCACAGCGCAATATCTCACAAGTAAGGGATACGACCGCCGCGCGGTATCGACCTAGACAGGCATCAGCTACAGATGCTAGCGGTCAGTTCAGTGGTGGTGACTAGTCGTGACGGCTCTTACGACACTCCACGCGGGACACGACGTTGCATACTTCACCCGCGGGCAGCGCAGCGGCGGGTGCGTCGGCGCCATGTCCTACTACACGGCGGCTGGGGAGCCGCCCGGGCAGCGGGCCGGGAAAGCAGCCGCCAGGCTCGGCCTCACCGGCCAGGTGGATCCTGGCGTGATCGAGCGCCTGTATCAGCAGAACATCGGCCCAGCGGGGAAGTGCTGGCCAGGCACCGCCAGTCCAAGGCTGCCGACCGGCGGGAGGACAACGCGGTCTCCGCGTACCTGACTGAGCATCCGTTCGCGAGCGCCGTCGAGCTGGCCGAGGTCCGCGCAGCCGCGCGGGCGAAGGACCCGCACCGGGTGCCGTACTTCGACCTGACGATCTCCGCCGTCAAGTCGGTATCGGTGCTGCACGCCTCCTACCGCGTGTCCGCGAGGCAGGCAAGGGAACGCGGCGACTACAGCATGGCCGCGGAGCTGGACAAGAAGGCCGACGACATCGAGCAGGCGCTGATGGACGCGGCCAAAGCGGCGCTCGAGCGGCTGGAACGGCACGGCACGTTCACCGGGACCGGGCACCACTCGGCCAACACGGGGGAGTGGCGGGACGGTGACGGCTTGGTCGCCAGCCCGTTCCTGCACCACATCTCCAGGGACGGCGACCCCAGCTTCACGTGCACGTGCCGATCCTCAACCTCGCGCGGGCGGTGAAGGCCTCCTCCAACGTCCCCGAGGCAACACAGGGCTACGACGCGGGCAAGCGCACCAAGGGCCGCAAGCAGAACATCGCGACCGACACCCTGGGCCTGTTACTCGCCGTGGTGATCACGGCTGCCTCGGTCCAGGACACCAACGTCGGCAAGGACGTGGTGACCCAGCTCGCCGCGCGCCACCCCGGCGTGACCGCCGGGTGGGTGGACGGCGGGTACAAGGCCGGGTTCCTCGGCCATGCCGCGGATCTGGGCATC
>DATJZH010000028.1:0-2331 GCA_035499215.1 Streptosporangiaceae bacterium
GCCGAGCGGACGCTGGAATGAATCGCGTCAGCGCCGATGCGGTGGCAAAGGCCGGCTTTCTCCAGTTCCGGCAGCAGGCGGCCGGGGACGCCGGCGAGCCGTATCCGCGTGCCGGCGGACCTCAGGCTGTCGTCCAGCGCGACGAGGACGGCGCACCAGCTGCTGTCGAGCGCCTTGAAGGCGGTCAGGTCGAGCACCACGGTGGCGGCCGGCGGCCGGCCGGCCAGGGCCCGGCCGCGCACCGCATCGATGAAAGCCTGGCCGCGGCCCTCGTCCAGCGGCCCCGGCGTCAGCCGCACGACCTGCAGGCCGGCATCGGGGCCGGCCTGGCGGGCGGCCAGCGCGGCAGCCAGCACGCTGCGCCCGGCCGCGGCGGCCCGGCCGCGCCGGTCCGTCCCGGCCGCCCGCGGGGCCGAGACCGCAGCCGACCCCCGCTGTTCCTGCCGCGGCTGGCCGATGAGCCTGGCCGCAGCGGGCGCAAGGATGAAATGGCGACGTCGCATGCCCAGCCCCCCGTACCGACCTGGCTCCATCCGACCGAAGTGCCGTTCACACCGGACAGACCTCGCCGCCCGGCCCGGCACCGCCTGCGATTCCCGCTGACATGTCCAGTGTGCGGCGGTCCGGGCCCCGAGTCCACCCCGGCCCTCCCGAGCCCCGCAGCCAGGTGAGCCTCGGCATGTCAGGACGAGGCCCGGGATCGCCGCCCTTCCTGCTGAGGTGAGGCCCGACGAGATCTCGTTCGAGTGCCTGCCATGGCCGTAATGAGTGACGAATGTCGCCAGATGACACCATCGGCCTACCCAGCCACGGTGTCCTTGCTGTAATCGTCACGCAGCGCCAGGACCTTGATGTGGATGTTGGCGCTCTGCATCGGCAGTTCGCCTTCCAGTATCAGGCCGATTTCCTTGCGGTCGAAGTACCTCGAGGCGTCCTCCGGCGAGTCGAAGGTGAACTCGACGACCCGATGGGGGCTCGCCGAGTAAACGTTGTCGTACGACGCCAGCCGCCGCAGCTCACCAGGAGCCTGGAGGGCATCCGAGATCGACCGGACCCAGTCCAAGTACCTGTGCTTTCCTTCAGGCGGATAATCGATCTCGTAGACATACTTAATCACCGGAGATTTCCCTTCCGTCGGTCACGCCGCCGTCGCGAACTCCGGCCGCACGCGACTATGGTCCGTCTGAGTCCGACGCCAGGCAAGAGCGCGTCGGCTCGGCTAACGTGATCTTCCCCGTCCGAGGGCGGCGCGACCGAGCAGCCGGGCCTCGCCAGGCGGCTCATGCGCGGCAGGCACCAGCGCGGACCCACGGCGGGCTCTTCGTGGGTTAAGTTGACGCCATGACCAGCCAGCCGGACAAGGCGAAGCGCTTTCTGGAATTGCACTACGGTCCGGCGCCCCTGCTGATGCCGAACCCGTGGGACACGGGTTCGGCCAGGCTGCTGGCCTGGCTTGGCTTTTCCGCGCTAGCAACCACCAGCGCCGGATTCGCAGCGACGCTGGGCAGGCCCGATGGCTCGGTTACCCGGGAGGAGGCGCTGGGGCACGCGCGAGAGATTGCGGCTGCGACCGCCCTGCCGGTGTCGGCTGACCTGGAGGACGGGTTTTCCGGCAGCCCGGAGGGCGTGGCCGAAACGGTGCGGCTGGCCGCGGCGGCGGGCCTGGCCGGCTGCTCAGTCGAAGACTTCACCCGCCGCGACGATGACCCTATTCATGACCGTGCGCTGGCCGCTGACCGCGTGGCGGCGGCGGCCGAGGCGGCGGCCGGGGCCGGCCGGCTGGTGCTCACCGCGCGAGCGGAGAACTACCTGCGTGGCAGGCCGGAGCTGGCGGACACGATCGCGCGCTTGCACGCCTACCAGGAGGCCGGTGCCGACGTCCTGTACGCACCTGGGCTGACCAGCCTGGCGGATGTGCGTGAGGTCATCCGCTCGCTCGACCGGCCGGTGAACGTCCTTGCCCTCGCGGGCGGCCCTACCGTGACCGAGCTTGCCGAGGCCGGGGTGAGCCGGATCTCGGTGGGCGGGGCGTTCGCGTTCGCCGCGATCGGCACGATGGTGCAGGCCGCCAGGGAACTCTGCGAGCAGGGAACGTTCGGGTACCTAGACCAGGCCAGCCAGGGCCGCGCTGCCGCACGGGCCGCATTCGCCGCATTCGCCGCGCGTCCTGACCGCCGGTAGCCGGCCAGCCATCCTGGGCGGTGTGTGGTGCCGCCCATGACGACTTTGCGCTCGCGCATCGTGAGCGAGAGCCGCTTGCTGAGGCGACCTGCAGGCCCGGTGCGACCGGATGTCATCGAGCGTGCTGTACGAACGGCTCAGGGAGCTCAC
>DATJZH010000029.1:0-4736 GCA_035499215.1 Streptosporangiaceae bacterium
TGGCCGTGATGCAGCCGGGCTCCTGGCTCGTCAACGTCGCGCGGGGGCGCCATGTCGACACCGGCGCGCTCGTGGCCGCGCTGCGGGCCGGCGCCATCGGCGGGGCCGCCCTGGACGTCACCGACCCTGAACCGCTGCCGGCCGGGCACCCGCTGTGGGACCTTGACCGCTGCATCATCACACCGCACACCGCCGACACCCCGCAGATGGCCGCGCGGCTTCTTTCTCGCCGCATTCAGGATAATGTCGCAAGGTTCGCCGCGGGCGAGCCGCTCATCGGGCTCGTTGACCCGACGGCGGGCTACTAGCACGGCTGCCGTACCCGGCAGAATAGGGCCTGTTCGGTCCATTCAGCCTGTTCAGTCTATTCTTACTGAACGACTGACGAGTTATGAAATAAATTGTATGCCATGTATATCCGGCATGCAGCGCGGGCATCCCAGGGTCACCTGATAAGGCCTGGAATTTCTGCTGCTGATGAATTTTGATAACGTCAGAATTGCAGGCAGCTGGCATTCAGGTGTCCTCGGCACGGCTCGCGCTGCGCCGCAGGCCCGCCTGGGCAGCTCCCGGCGGCGCGCGTGGTGAGCGGGGGGGTCGAGTCGGTCATGACCGAGTTCAGTGTCGGCGCCAAGGTCGCTGACTACCGGCTGCAGGAGGAGGTCGGCCGCGGCGGCATGGCGGTCCTGTACCGGGCCAGGGACGAGCGCCTGGGCCGCCTGGTGGCGCTGAAGATCCTGGCCCCGGAGCTGGCCAGGGATGCCGGGTTCCGGGAACGGTTCATCCGCGAGTCGCGGGCGGCGCGGCGGTGGACCACCCCCATATCATCCCGGTCTACGAAGCCGGCGATGCGGCGGGGCAGCTGTTCATTGCCATGCGCTATGTGCAGGGCGGCGATGTCCGGTCGCTGCTCCGGCGGCTCGGCGTGCTGCCGGCTGGCCGGGCGTGGAGCATCATTGCCCGGGTCGCCGCCGCGCTGGACGCCGCCCATGCGCGGGGCCTGATTCACCGGCATGTCAAGCCGGCCAACATGCTGCTCGACGCGGTCAGCGAGCCGGGAGCACCGCCGCCGCGGCTGCCTGATGGGCATTCCGAGCACATGTACCTGTCCGACTTCGGGATCAGCAAGCAGGCGGTCAGCAGTGACCTGACCTCGAGCGGCGAGTTCGTGGGCACCCTCGATTACATCGCGCCGGAGCAGCTCGATGGCCGCGTCCTGGACGGGCGCACGGACCTGTACTCGCTAGCCTGCGCGTCCTTCGAGCTGTTGTGCGGAACGCCGCCGTTCCGCCGGGACCGGGGCCTGGCGCTCAGCTACGCGCAGCTGCGCGAGGTGCCGCCCTCGCTCGCGGCCCGGCGCGCTGCTCTGCCCACCGGCGTCGACCGGGTGCTCGCCAGGGCACTGGCGGGCACCCCCGCGGACCGGTACGCGAGCTGCGCGGGGCGGCCCGCGGGCGGGGCCCATCGGGCAGCCCGGCAGTACTCATGAGCCCACCATGCTGGCCAGCCAGGGCGGGCAGGGCGCCCCGACCAGGCCAAGCAGGCCAGCGGGATCAGGCGGGCCGGGGGGATCAGGCGGGCCGGGGGGACCGCCGCCGCAGCCCAGACGACGCTCGGCCGCGTTGCTGGCCGGCATCGCCATCGCCGCAGTAGCTGTCGTCGCCGCCGTCGCTGTCTTCGCCGCCGTCCGCACGAGGTCCACCACCGTGATCACACCGGCGTCAGCGCCGACGTCCGCTCCGGCTGCACGAGGATCAGCGACCACGTCCGGCCCGGCCGCATCGGCGTCGGCGGCCGCGCTGGCGGCCAGTCAGGCGGCCGGCGTGAATAACCTGCTCAATTCGAGTGCATCGAGTCATCAGACGCTGGACAGCGGGCTGAGCGAGATCGAGAATTGCTCAGACCCGGCAGGCGGCGAGGCGCTTATCCAGGGGGTTGTCAACCAGCGCAAGACCGATGCAGGTCAGGCGGCGGCCCTGCAGACTGGCGCGCTTCCCGACGGCGCGGCGCTGAAGTCCGATCTGCAGGCGGCGCTGGGCTACTGCCTGAGCTCCGACCGGGACTGCCTGGCCTGGGCGACGCGGGACGTGAACGCCGGTTGCTCGCCCCAGGGTGCGCCCGCGAACGCCGCCGACCCGCAAGCATCCGCATCGAAGGGCATCTTCCTGGGACTCTGGAATCCAATTGCGCGAGAGTACGGATTCCAGCCAAGGTCGACATTCTGATGCTGGGAGATGGAGACAGGGTGAGGTCCGCGCCCCGCTGGAAGACAGGGCTGTACTGTGTCGCGGCTTTCTGGCTAATCGCTTTCCTGGTGCTCGGATGCGCTGGCCGCGGCTTCGCCCGAATGCCGCATGGAGCCCGCATGAGCCCCCGCCAGCTGTCACCTTCGCCGGCCCCTGCTCACTCGCCGCCGTCTGCGGCGCCGCGGGCGGTGGCCTCTCCCTTCGCGAGCCTGGGCAGCTACGTGGCCAGCCGGTCCGGTCAGGTGACCGCGGCCCTGCATGACGCGCGCAGCGGGCAGACCTGGCTGCTGCATCCGGGAAACGTGCAGGACACCGCGAGCATCGTGAAGGTCGAGATCATGGGCACTGCGCTGCGCGAGGCGGCGGCAGCCGGACGGAACCTGCCCGGATCGGAGGCCGCGCTGATGCCTTCGATGATCGAGAACAGCGATAATCAGTCGGCGACCGCGCTGCTGTCCGCCGTGGGCGGCCCAAGCGCGATCGGGCGGTTTGACCGATCGGCCGGGCTCACCCGCACGACGCCGTCCCGGCTGGCGCTGATTCCTGGCACCTCCCTGCCGGGCTGGGGCCTGACGACGACTACCGCGCTCGATGAGGTCCGGCTGGTGTCGGAATTCGCCTATCCCAACTCGGTCCTGTCCGATTCCTCCCGGGAATACGGGCTGGCTCTGCTGGAAAACGTCGAAGGTGATCAAAGCTGGGGCGTCTCCGCCGGTGTTCCCGCTGGCACGACCGTGGCCCTGAAGAATGGCTGGCTTCCGCTGGGGCCGTCGGACTGGCAGGTCAACAGCATCGGGTGGATCTCGGGCCGCGGCCGCAACTACGTGCTCGCGGTGCTGACCCGCGGCAGCCCGACGGAGGCCTACGGGATCGCGACGATCGAGACGATAGCGCGCACCGTGTTTACTCAGCTGGGGCCGCGCGGTGCGGCGCCCAGATGACCGGAATCCCATGTGCCGCGGCGGTGCCGAGAACGCGCTCCCGGCCGCCGGGCCAGGTAGTGAGCGTGACCAGGAATCCGCGGTCTGTGGACGGCTCCAGGTGGAGATACGCGAACCGCGCAGACGGCGTGGCAGCCGCGCCGAGCGCGCTGACCCGCTGCGCGAGGGCAGCCCGCTCCCCCGGGTCCAGGTACTGACGGACGACTGAGTGCCACAGGACCGTCCAGCTGCCGTCGGCCAGGGTGGTGCGTGCCACAGTTGCCGCCACCGACTCCCGCCGCAAGTCCGCCGGCAGTGCGGCCGCCAGGGCGAGCCCGCCGCGCAGCCGCGTCAGCCGGTCCGCCTGATCCGGCCACACATAGGCGGTGAGCCTGAGCCGGCCCTCCGGCGTGGTCGCGTCGATCGGATCAGCGTCCCCGCCGGTGCGCCCCGTCACCTCGAGCCGGGCTGCCGGCGGCGGCTGCCCCTGCCACGCGCCACGCAGCACGACCGGCGATGACGGGTCACCGTACCCGCCGGCGTCCCCGGCGATGTGAAAGCTGTCGGCGCGCAGGTTAAGGCCTGCGCTTGCCCCGGCCTCGACCAGGCGGACGGGCAGGGCCGCCTCTGCCGCGGCATGACGCAGGCCGCGGCAGCGCCGCCGCGCGCCCCACCTCATTCGTCTGCGGGGGCCGCCCAAGCCATTCCCGCACCACGTCGCGGTGCCCGCCGAGCGTCCGCCGCAGTGCCTGCCACGCGTATGCGCCGCCCGGCCCCGGGTCAGCGGTGCCGCCGGCTGACGGATAGAAGCCAGCGAGCTCGGGCGCCGCGCCGGAAAGCGCCAGCGCGTGGGCACCGCCGAGCATCCGCAGAGCCAGCACGCTCGGCCCCCGGTCGGTCAGGTGGCCGTCGAGCACGTCGGCGGTCGGGCCGCCGGCCAGCAGATCTTCAGCCGCATGACCGAGCAAGTACGCGTAGAGCGGGCTGCCCAGCGCGCGGCACGCCCGGGCCTGCTGGCGCGGCAGCCGCGCAGTCTGCTCAAGCGGGGATTCGGCCGGCCGCGGGGGTTCCACGCGGCAACTATGACAGGCGTACCCGATGACCGACAAACCCCGGAGGACCGACAAACCCCGGATGACGAGGCGCCGGATAACCGGGACATCGGATGACCGACGCGCCGATGACCGACATATCTGGATAACCGACAAGCCGAGTGAGCGACATATCTGGATAACCAGCGCACCCGGCGGCTGGCCCGCAGCCGACTGTGATGCGGCGGATTTGCCGCGCAGACTCAGCGGGTCATCGCACCGCAAATGCGGATGACGAACTTCCGTGACACAAGGGCCGCCTATGGTGTTTGCTATGCGTGACGCAGTGGAATGCCCTTGTGGTGACACCTCGCCGCGGGCGCCGGGCCGGCTGGCGACATGACGCGAGCGTGCCGGTGTCCGCGCTGGTGATGCCCCGCCGGGCAAACAGGGTGAGGCCCCCCATGTATGAGATGGAGGGGCCTCACTTGCCGCACTGCCGGCGGCAGCAGCTGATCGCCCGGCCGCCGCGCTCCCTG
>DATJZH010000030.1:0-4312 GCA_035499215.1 Streptosporangiaceae bacterium
CGGGCCGTGCACGCGGTAGCCGTACTGCTGGCCGGGGCCGACGCCCGGCAGGTAGCAGTGCCAGACCAAGCCGTCCACCTCGGTGACCTCGACGCGCGTCTCGCAGCCGCCGGAATCGAAAAGGCACAGTTCCACCCCGTCCGCGACTTCGGAGAACAGGGCGAAATTCGTGCCCGATCCGTCCCAGGTGGCCCCGAGCGGGTAAGCAGTTCCTGGCCAGACGCGCATCTATTGAGCTTATCGGGGAACTCCAGACCGGGACCGGGCGAGCACCGCCTTCAGGTCGATCTCGCGTGACCGACCCCGGTGCGGCGCAGCGTAGTGCCGCGGCTGCGTGCGCATGCCCGCCGCGCCGGCCGGCGTCCCGCCGCTGGCCGGACCGACCGCCGACAGCCCGGGCATCACCGCCCGCCTGGTCGCTCGCCTGGCTCGGCGTGGCGGTCCCGCCGTCTGCCAAACCCATCCCGGACGGCCTGATCAACGAAGATCCGCGTGCCGCCTGACACCCGAGGATTCTTGCGGCGATGGGACCTTGGGCCCCTGGACAACCGCTCTGCACTGGAGATCCTGGACACCAGGAGACGCTAGGAGCAAGTGACCGGGTTTGGAGGGTTTGCTGTCGCCGGATTCGGTTCGTGAAGGGCTGAAGGAGAAGTGGCATGGGACACTGCTGGCGTGGTAACGGGCGGTGGCATCGCTGGGGTTACGGCTACGGTCCGCCACTATTCGTGCGTGATTACGGACCGGAGTACGGATACGGGCTACCACGGTGCAGGCGCTGGGCGATGGTCGAGGAGAGCCCGGCCGGATACCTGCGTGACCTAGACGACGAGATCCGGCTCGTGCACGAAGAGCTGGATCGCCTGCGCGGGTCGCGCGGCGGCGAGGGCGGCTGAGCGGCCATGGCAGCCACAGCCCGTCCGATGGTCGTCGGGGTGGACGGATTTAGCGACAGCAAGGAAGCGCTGCGATGGGCAGCCCGCCAGGCCCGTCTCACCGGCGCGGAAGTGCATGCGGTGACCGCCTGGCAGGTCCCGTTCCGGATATACGCGATGCCGAGCTACACCGAGGCCGATTACGCGGGTGACGCCAGGCAAACCCTTGACACCGCGGTGCGGGATGCCCTGGGACCTGATCCAGACGTCCCGGTCGTCGCCCGGCTGGTCCAGCAACGCCCCGCCATTGCTCTCGTTGAGGCAGCGGCGGACGCGGACCTGCTAGTGGTGGGCGGCCGTGGACGCGGCGAACTGCCGGGGGTGCACCTGGGCACGGTGGCGTCCTACTGCACCCACCACGCCCCGTGTCCCGTGGTGGTGGTCCACCATGTCGGCCTCAAGAAGGCCGATACCCGCTACCGGGAGCTGATCGCAGCCCAGCCAGCTGCGTTCCGGCCCGACGTCGCGGCAGCGCTGACCAATCAGTCCGTGCAGCTAGCCGGACTGGGGCGGCGGGAGGAGGCGCTGGTCGCGAGCGAGGAGGCCGTCACCGCCTACCGGGAGCTGAGCGCGGCCCAGCGGGATGCGTTCCGGCCCGACCTCGCGGCAGCGCTGACCAGCCAGGCCGTGCGGCTGGCCGAGCTCGGGCGGTGGGAGGAGGCGCTGGTCGCGAGCGAGGAGGCCGTCGCCATCCGCCGGGGGCTAACCGCGGCCCGGCCAGATGCGTTCCGGCCCGGCCTCGCGATGTCGCTGACCAACCAGTCCGACTGCCTGGCCGAGCTCGGGCGGCGGGAGGAGGCGCTGGTCGCCAGCGAGGAGGCCGTCACCGCCTACCGGGAGCTGAGCGCGGCCCAGCCGGATCAGTTCCGGCCCGGCCTCGCTATCTCGCTGACCAACCAGTCCCTGCGGCTGGCCGAGCTCGGGCGGCGGGAGGAGGCACTGGCGGCGATCGAGGAGGCCGTCGCCATCCGCCGGGAGCAGAGGGCCGGACGGCTTCGGTCACTACAGTAGGGCGAGCCTGCGGTAGTGCAGGAGACCCGAGGGCGCGGTGCGGCCGGGCGCTGTTGCAAGGCCGCAGGTACTCGGCCAGCATGCGGCGCAGATGATGCTCACTGACGATCAGCGACCGGTCCAGCAGCTCCCGGCCCGGGGCACCGATGACTCGCGCGCAGATCGCGTTCGCTCTGGGCGCGCGGGCTGGCGAGAATCCCCCGCGAATCCTGACGGCGCGCGGACGATACAGGCGGCCCGCAATGTCCTGATGGAGGGGTTCGGGACTGATCTGGCATCATGCCGCGACCAGTCGCCGGTGCCAGGCGAGCAGCGTTGCCGGGTCACCGCGAACACCTCGCCCCGAAGGCGTACGAGATCCACCACAACCAGCATCGGCCGCACCGCTCCCGCACGGCGCCGCGCCGCTGAAGCCGCTGCCCGAACCGGTCGATCTCGACGAGTCCCGCGTCCGAAGACACACTCGCGCCGGTGCCGATCAACGAATATCGCCTGGTCGCATGGCGTGGACGAGGTCTCGGCACGGACAGTTCCAGAAGTAGGCACGGCAGTTGACCTGGGCCTCTGCGGGCTTGGTAAACGGGATACCCCTGATGCACTTCTACTCACAGGGGAATTCGATGCAGAAGACCACTGGCTGGACGCGTGCGCAGAGAGCGCGCACACTGTTTTTAGGCAGTAGTCACCAGTTCGTGCTGTGTCGCCATCGTTTGCTGTCATCATCCTGGTGGCTGACGGGCCCGGACTGCGCCGCGCGGACCAGGGGGGAAGCAACGTGGGCACCGGCAGCGAGATGACAGCGGCGGAGTACCGGACGGCGTTCGGAGCGGTCGCCAGGCACACGACGACAGGCGTCCCGCTGCACGGCGGTGACGTCCGCAAAAGCGCCGAGCCCGCGCGGGGGCACCTGACGGCGCGGGAAGCGCTGGAGGAGCGGTGAGCGACCAGGCGCCGACCACACCCGGCGGGTTCGCGATCGGCTCGGTGATCGCCGGCTACCGGCTTGAGGAGCAGATCGGCGCCGGCGGGATGGCCGCCGTTTACCGTGCCCACGATACGCGGCTGGACCGCCAGGTGGCGCTGAAGATCCTGGCGCCGGCGCTCGCGGGCGATGATGCGTTCCGGCGGCGCTTCATCCGAGAGTCACATGCCGCGGCGGCCGTCGACGACCCGCACATCATCCCGGTCTTCGACGCGGGCGAGGCCAGAGGCGTCCTGTTCATCGCCATGCGGCTGGTCCGCGGCGGCGATGTGCGGTCACTGCTGGCCCGGGAGGGGCCGCTGCCCGCCGCCCGCGTCACGGAGATCATCTCGCAGGTGGCCGCCGCGCTGGACGCTGCGCATGCTCGCGGGCTGGTGCACCGCGACGTCAAGCCGGCCAACATGCTGCTGGACGCCAGCGCCGGGCAGGACCGGCCCGATCATGTGTACCTGTCGGACTTCGGGCTCAGCAAGACGTCGCTGGCGGCCAGCGGGCTCACCGGGACCGGGCAGTTCCTCGGCACGCTCGACTACGTCGCGCCCGAGCAGATCGACGGCCGCGGCGTGGATCCCCGGACAGACGAGTACGGCCTGGCGTGCACGGCCTTCGAGCTGCTGGCCGGCGCTCCGCCGTTTCAGCGTGAGCAGAGCGTGGCGGTGATGTACGCGCACCTGTCGGAGTCACCGCCGCTGCTGAGCAGCCGCCGGCCGTACCTGCCTGCCACGGCCGATGAGGTGATGACCAGGGCGCTGGCCAAGCGGCCGGAGGACCGCTACCTCAGCTGCCGCGAGTTCGCCGCGGCACTGCGCGCCGCGCTCGGCCTGGGTCCGGCCGGCGCAGGCCCGCGCAGTCAGCCGCTGCGCGGGCCGGCCACCGAGATCGTGACGCCGACCTCCGGGACACTGCCGGCGGCGGTGCCCCAGCGAGGCGGCGATGGCATTACCGCGGGCGCGGGCACGGGAAGCGCGGCGCACGGCTCGCAGGAGGAGCCAAGGCCACCCGAGAGCCCGTCGGCTACTCGACGTCGGCGTGCCGCCGTCGGTGCTGGGCTGGCAGCTGCTCTCGTGCTTGCCGCCGTAGCGGTGATATTGCTCCTAGGACGAGGACGCGGCGGGCCGACCAGCGCAAGCGTCAATTCCGGCATCCAACGGTCTTCGGTCGCCTCGAATCCTCTGAAGAAGTGCAGGACCGATACGAGCACGTGCAGACTCGGCGATCGAGACCTTTCTCTTAACTCCGCGGGCCGGGACGTGACCGAGCTTCAGCAGCGACTTCACTACCTCGGCTTCTACCAAAACGGAGTAGACGGAAATTTCGGCCCGGCGACAGAATCTGCGGTGAAAGCGTTCCAGGCCTGCGTGAGACGAGCTCCGAACGGCGTAGT
>DATJZH010000031.1:0-3508 GCA_035499215.1 Streptosporangiaceae bacterium
GGCGCAGTTCCGGCAGTGATAAGCACGGCCGGGTCCCGGTCTCGAGCTGCTCAAGCTGAAGCTCGAACTCCAGTACCTCGGCAGGCTCGCTGCCGCCGCCCCTTTCCGGCGACTGCCTCGCCGATTCCCGGGCGGCCCGCACGACCGCCGCGGCCACTGCCCGGGGTTCGCCGCTGGCCGGGTCGACCAGCAGCAGTTCCTCCTCAATTCCCACCGTCCGGGCTGCTGCCGTCGCCATGCCACGATCCTGCCAAACGCAGGCGGCGGACTGGCAGGCACGGCTGATGACCGTGGTAGTCGCGATCTGCGCTGTCCGTATCGTGCCCGCCGGTCTACCGTCGAGTCATGCTCAAGCATCGGATCGTCCTGCCGCCGGAGCACCTCTACCCGGCGGACGAGTGGCGCATCGTCGAGGCACGGTACTCGGATGAGTTCGTGGACCGCACCGAGACCGTCTTCTCGCTCGGCAACGGCTTCGTGGGCGTCCGTGGCAGCTTCGAGGAGGGCCGTCCCGCGCTGTGCCCGGGGACGTTCGTGAGCGGCTTCCACGAGACCTGGCCGATCGTGCACGCGGAAGAGGCGCCCGCGCTCGCCCGGACAGGCCAGACGATCGTGAACGTGCCGGACACGACGATACTCAAGCTCTACGTGGACGACGAACCGTTCTTCCTGCCCACGGCGCGCATCTTTGATTACTCGCGGGTGCTCGACATGCGGGCCGGGACGCTGGCGCGTGGCCTGCTGTGGGCCACTGACGGCGGCAAGCACGTCCGGATCCGCTCGCGCCGGATCGTCTCGCTCGAGTACCGCCACCTGGTCGCGATGACTTACGAGGTGACACTGACCGACCACTCAGCACCCGTCGTGATCTCCTCGATGGTGCTCGAGCGCCAGGATGCCCATACCGTGGCAGGCCTGCCCGAGTACCAGCCGGGCGATCCCCGCCTGGCGACGGTGCTGCCGCACCGGGTGCTCAACGTGCAGGCTGCCGAGGTGGCCGGGCGGCGCATTCTGCTCGGCTACCAGACCACCAACAGCCGGATGACGCTCGGCGTCGGTGTCGACCACGTGATCGACGCGGCGTGCTCCTACCAGGCAGTGGGGTCCATCGACGAGGGTGCGAGCGAGGTCCTGGTCACGGCGGATGCGGTGCCGGGCGTGCCGATCCGGATCACCAAGTACGCGACCTACCAGACGTCCCGCAGCATCCCGGTGCCTGAGCTCGTCGATCGGTGCCGCCGGACCCTGGACCGCGCGGTCCGGGACGGATTCGAGATTCTTGTCACGAGCCAGCGCGCGAATCTGGACCGGTTCTGGGACCGTGCAGACGTCCGCGTCCAGGCCCGGCTCCGTCCGCAGCGCCAGCAGCAGGCGATCCGGTGGAACCTCTACCAGGTAGCGCAGGCGTCGTGGCGGGCCGAGGGGGCCGGCGTTCCCGCGAAAGGACTGACCGGGCAGGCCTATGAGGGTCACTATTTCTGGGACACCGAGATCTACGTGCTGCCGTTTCTGTCCTACACCCAGCCGAGGATCGCCCGGAACCTGCTGCGCTTCCGGCACAGCATGCTCGGTCGCGCCAGGGAGCGGGCGCGCGAGGTGAGCCAGCGGGGCGCGCTCTTCCCGTGGCGGACCATCAACGGCGAGGAGGCCTCGTCCAGTTTCCAGTCGGGCACCGCGCAGTATCACATCAACGCGGACATCGCCTACGCGATCAAGCGCTACGCGGACGTCCAGGGAGACGTCGCCCTGCTCGGCGAGATCGGCGCGGAGATCCTCGTGGAGACTGCCCGGCTGTGGGAGGACCTAGGCTTCTACGGCGCCGGCAGGAGGTTCCACATTCACGGCGTGACGGGGCCCGACGAATACACCACCGTGGTAAATGACAACACCTACACCAACCTGATGGCGCGGCTGAACCTCAATTTCGCCGCCGCGACCGTCCGCCGGCTGCGCCAGGAGCGGCCAGAGGACTACGCCGCGCTCGTCCACGCAGTGCGGCTGCAGCCCGCGGAACTGGAGTCCTGGGAGCGCGCAGCGGCAGCCATGCACGTGCCGTTCGACGAGGAACGCCGCATTCACCCGCAAGACGACACGTTTCTCAGCCGCGAGCTGTGGGACCTCGACAGCACACCGCGCGATAAGTTCCCGCTGCTGCTGCACTACCACCCGCTCGTCATCTACCGGCACCAGGTGCTGAAGCAGGCCGACATCGTGCTGGCCATGTTCCTGCTCGGTGACGAGTTCTCCGCCGAACAGAAGCGCCGCAACTTCGACTACTACGACCCGCTCACCACCGGCGACTCGTCCTTGTCGGCGTGCGTGCAGAGCATCATCGCCGCCGAGATGGGCAACGAGCGCCAGGCCCTCGAGTACTTCCAGTATGCGGTGCTCATGGATCTGGGCAACGTCGCTGGCAACGCCTCGGACGGAGTCCACATCGCGTCCGCAGCCGGCGTGTGGTCGTCACTGGTCTTCGGGTTCGGCGGCGTCCGCGACTTCGACGGCAGGCTGTCGTTCGCGCCCAGCCTGCCGCGCGCCTGGAACGAGCTCGCATTCTCGCTGCGGTTCAAGGGACGGCAGATCCGGGTGCTGCTCACCCACGAAGGGGACCGCTACCTCGTGGAAGAGGGCCATCCGCTGAGCGTCACCATCCGGGGCGAGTCGCATCTGCTCAGCCCGGGTATCCCCGTCGAGATCAAGCTGACCACGCCGATTTGACGCGCCGGGCGGCACCAGGCAGTCTCAGCAGGACCACGACGCTCAGCGAGGATCCGGGATGACCCGGCGCGGTCCCGATCCTCGGTGCCCAGACATGACGCAACACCGCGGCGGCTGGCAATGAGCACTGATTTCCATGAGCGGAATCCCATGAGCACTTGGCCGCGGCCACGGCCGCTGATCGGCGACAGCACCAGCAGCGCCGAGCGGGCGGCCGATCCTGCGAGCTGGGCACTGCCAGCCGCGACGCGAGCGGCGCTGGCAGAGGTCGTCGCGGCCCGGCGCGACGTGCGGCGGTTCCGGCCGGACCCGGTCGGCACCGAGATCCTGGACGAGGTCCTGGCCGCCGGGCACGCGGCGCCGAGCGTCGGGCACTCCCAGCCGTGGCGCTTCCTCGTCGTGCGGGATCCGCAACTGCGGGCCAGCGCCGCGGTCATGGCTGACCGCGCTCGCCTCGACCAGGCCAGGCAGCTTGACACCGACAGTGCACGGCACTTGCGCAGTCTGCAGCTCGAGGGGATCCGCGAGGCCCCGGTGGGTGTCGTGGTCTGCTGCGACCGGCGCGCCCGTCCCGCCGGCGTCCTCGGCCGTGCGACATTTCCGGACTCTGATCTGTGGTCCTGCGCGTGCGCGATCGAGAACATCTGGCTCACCGCTCGTGCGCACGGGCTCGGGCTGGGCTGGGTCACGCTGTTCGACCCTGATGAGCTGGGCGCTCTGCTGGGCCTTCCCGAGGGCGTGGTGACACTGGGCTGGCTGTGCCTCGGCTGGCCTGACGAGCGGCTGCCCG
>DATJZH010000032.1:0-3357 GCA_035499215.1 Streptosporangiaceae bacterium
GGTGAGACTGCTGCGTCGTCAGCCGGGCGGAGCCTGGCCCTGCGCTCTGGCGGCCTTCCAGATAGCCGTCCGCGCTGCGACGTACTCATCGTAGTCCGACGGCGTTCGCTGGGCGGACAGCAGCGGCGCGGACTGCAGATCGCCCAGCGTGACTGGCAGCTGCGAAGTGAGCTGGGCGTTAATCAGCTGGATATGCGAGACCTGCCCCGCTGCCGGGTTGGTGCCGCTGGATACCGGCGCGGTCACCCCGGCCAGCGGATCGTCGGTGCGGGCAACAGCCAGGCTGAGCGCATCTGCGACGTCGGGCGCGGCGGCGTCCCTGGCGGTCAGCGGCGGCAGCCCCCAGCGGGTCTCGATGGTCTTGAGCACCGACGTATGGTCCAGCGGAGTGGATCCGGCGGGCACGCGGAACACCGTGCCGGCCGGGATCAGCGGCGAGACGAGAACCGCCGGCACCCGCACCCCGAACCGGGTGAAGTCGAATCCGAACTCGCCGGGCGTGGCGTCCGGCGGGGTGGCTCCCGATGGGGGCGGCACGTGGTCGTACAGGCCGCCGTGCTCGTCGTAGGTGATGAACAGCAGGGTCTGATCCCAGCCCGGACCGGTGCGGACAGCATTGTAGACGTCCTGGATCAGCTTCTCGCCGAGCGCGACGTCGTAATTGGGATGCTGGCTGTTTCCTGTCGATCCCCAGCTCGGCTCGAGGAAGGCGTACCGGGGCAGCGTGCCGGCCGCCGCGTCAGACTGAAAGTCAGTGAACAGCCCGAAGCAGGAATCGGGGGCACCGGTGGTGTCCGGGAAGTCTTTGCGGGTCAGCGGCTCCTCGTCGTAGCCGTATATCTTCCAGCTCAGGCTGTGCGCGGTCATCAGGCCGAAGATGCTCGGCACGGTGAACACCGCCGTGCCGTCGTTCATGTGCCCCTGGCTCGTCCCGGCGGACGCAAAGGCCCTGTTCGGGAAGGTCTCGGTGGGCACCGAGCTGTACCAGTGGTCGCAGACGGCAAAGCCGGCGGCGAGGCCGGAGAGCACGGGCAGCGCCGCCGGCGGAAAGATTCCCATGATGTCGCCGGCCGTCGTGCCGGCCTGCACGCTGTGGCCAGAGCGCTGGTCGTAGCTGATGGCGTCGGCAAAGTTCGTGACGAAGCCTGAGTTGGCCGCGACCGGCGGGCTCGGCGGGCTGCCGGTGCCGAACAGCTGCGCATTGGTGTTCGCGTAGCCCTCACCGGGATCAGCGCCCGGCATGAAGTAGGCGCCCGGTGCGGTGGGATCGATCTGGTAAACCGTCACCGTCCTGCCGCTGGCGTCGGTATTTGACTCGGTTCCGGTCAGGCCCGCAAACGCCTGGTGCGTCGGCGACATATTCCCCGCGCTGGCATACAGGAACCCCAGCATATGATCGAAAGAGCGATTCTCGAGCATGAGCTGGACTATGTGCTGAATTGACTGAAGCTGGTTCCCGGCCATCTTCCCTCCCATCCATTTCTCGCGTTTCCGGCTCCGGCGGTACCGTACCGATCCAGAAAGCTGTCGAGAGCCAGAGCCGATGGCGCCGCGATCCGGGCCAATCTTAGAATCATTTTGGCGGACGGTCGCCACGGGCGGGGAAGAATTCGCCGTTTACTAACGAAAACCGCTCAGGCTGGCTGAGGCGGCGCAGCCGGGCGGGCCGGCGGAGCCGGTCCGGACGCCGGTGCGATGCCGCAAGCCCGACACGTGCGCCCGGGCGCCTACGCGAGCCCGGCCGCAAGCCCGGCGCAGGCCCGCCGGGGGATGGGACAGCCGCGGGCCACCGGGCCGCGGGAACGTAACCTGGCGGTCGTGCGCACTGTGAATCATGAGGCGGGGGAGCGGATCGTCCCGGCTGTCCCCGCCTCGGCCGGGGCGATGATCTTCGACCGCAAGGGTCGGCTGCTCATCCTGAAGCCGACGTACAAGTCCGGCTGGACGATTCCTGGCGGCGAGATGGAGGCTGACGGGGAGACGCCATGGCAGGCGTGCCGCCGCGAGGTCCGCGAGGAGTGCGGCCTTGACGTCCGGGCCGGCACCCTCGCCTGCGTCGACTTCCGCACGCGCCGACCCGGCAGGCCGGGAGGCATCCGGTTCCTGTTCGACTGCGGGGCCCTGGACGACGCGGCGCTCGCCGCGGTCACGCTGCAGCCGGCGGAGATCTCCGAGTACAAGCTGGTCCCGCTGCGCAAGGCGCTGGAACTGCTCAGCGGGCCGGTCCGGCGGCGGGTGGCCAGGGCATCGCGCGCCGCCGTGCCCGTGTACCTCGAAGATGGCCGGCCGGCGGCGGGAGTGCGGCCGGCCGGCGCCGCGCGCCGGTAGCTCAGGCCGGCGCCGCGCGCCGGTATCGGGCCGGCGCCGCCCGGCGATGACCTTCGCCGAGCCAGCCTTGATGCCCCGACCCCCTTGGGGGGTATACTCGGGAAGACGGGCCGGGCGGGAGGCTTATGCACGCGATCGGGCACGCGCTGGCCATTGCCGACACGATGACCTGGGCGATCACCTGGGCGCTGATCCTCGGTTTCACGCTGTCCGCGATGATCCAGGCGGTGGTCCGCAGGTCGGTGATCGTCCGCATGCTCGGCGATGACCGATGGCGGACGCTGGCGATCTCGCCCGGCCTGGGTGCCGCGCTGCTCTTCCGGGTGCTGCTGCGCGAGCGGCTGCTGCGCGGCGCGCGCGAGCAGGCGGCCAGGGGACTGGGCGGCTCGATGGAGGGGCACGCGGCCATGGACATGTCAGTGCAGCGGGACGGCTCCCTCGCCCGGCGGCTGTGGTCCGCCGACGGCTTCACCGCGGTGTCGCACGTGTTCGTGATGGAGTGGGCCGCGATACTGCGCGATCTGGTGATCGGCCTGCTTGCCGCCGGCGCTATCGCAGCCTGGGTGCCGGAAGCGTTCTGGCAGAGCTTCTTCGCCAGCGGGCACCCGCTGGCGGCCGCACTGTGGGGCCGCTGATCGGCCCGGTGGTGGCAATGCTCAGCTTCGTCTGCTCAATCGGCACTGCTTGCCGCGATCCTGCTGGTCCGGTTCGCCCGCACTGGCGGGGTTCCGATGCTGCGGATGATGGGCGGATCGCCGGACGGTGATCATCACCATGGCGGTGACAAGGGCGGGCACGGCGCGCAGCAGGGGCACGACGGGCGCCGGCATCAGCGAGAGGCCGCGGATCCGGCCCGGCCAGGCAGCCGGGCGATGCTCCCCGGCTGCGCCCCGGCCGTCCGGCTGAGCCGCGATGCCCGCTCGCGGACGGCGGTATGCTCCAGCGATGGGGGATGACGTCGAGCTGATCATCCAGCTGCCGCGCGGCAGTTCAGTAGACCGGCAGCTGCGCGCGGAGCGGTGGGCCAGC
>DATJZH010000033.1:0-3373 GCA_035499215.1 Streptosporangiaceae bacterium
CCGAACCGCCGCTGCGCGTTGACCGCCGACAGCGACCGGGTGGTCGCGACGTGGGCGAGGCGGACGGTCTCGATCCGGGCGAGGTGGGGCAGCAGCATCGATGACGCGTAGCTGCCGGCGCCGATGAACCCGACCGCCAGCTGATCTTCGTTTGTGCCGCCCGGCGCGCAGCGCCCGCCTGACACGCGCTGGCTCGCCGCGCGCGACTGGCTCGCCGCGCGCGGCTGGCTGTCCGCGGAGCGCGCGGGGTACTCCAGCAGGACCCCTACCGCGGCCAGCGCGCCGGCGGCCAGGTCGCCGTAGACGGCGGTCGCGTTCTCCATCGGGAAGATGCCCGAGACCAGCGACCCGACCTCGATCTCCTCGCGTGCGATGAGATCCAGAAAGCACTCAAGGTTGCGCCGCTGCGTCCAGCGGACGTAGCCCGCCGGGTAGTCGATGCCCGCAAGCTCGTAACGGTCGTCATACCGCCCGGGTCCGTAGGATCTGGAGAAGCGGACGTCGAGTTCCTTGTCGTAGCAGGCGTTCCACGGCAGGTCCAGGCGGGTCTTGCCGATGTCGACGACGCGGGCGCGGTCTCGGGCCAGCCTCGCGGCCGCCTCGACCGGTCCGTTGGACGATCCGCCCGCGGCCAGCAGCACATGGTCGGCCCCGCGCCCGCCGGAGATCTCCGCGAGCGCCTGCTGGGCAGCCTCCAGGCCTTCCTCGGTGGGCGCCGTGCACAGCAATGCGCCGGCCTTCTCGGCCAGCCGGCAGCGGTCCTCGATCATGTCGAGCCCGATGACCCGGACCCCGGAAGCGACCAGGAGACGGGCCACGAGCTGGCCGACGAGGCCCAGGCCGATGACGCACGCGGTGTCGCCCAGCGCGACCTCGGCGCGCCGCACCCCGTGCATGGCGATCGCCCCGACGGTCGAGAATGCGGCATGCTCAGGCGAGACGCCACCGGGGACGGCGACGCACATGTTAGTGGGAATCCAGTTGTACTCGGCGTGCAGGGCGTACTCATTGCCGGCTGCCGCGACGAGATCGCCGACGCGGAACTCCTCGGCGCCGCGTCCCACCTCGACCACCACCCCGCACAGCGAGTAGCCCAGCGGGGTGTAGGAGTCGAGCTGGTTCATGACCTTCTTGTAGGTGGTGACCGCGCCCTGCTGCGCCACCGAGTCGAGGACCTTGCGCACCTGGTCCGGCCGCGCCCGCGCCTTGCCGGCCATCGACAGCCTCGCCTCGGTCAGCTTCATCATCTCCGTGCCGGTGGAGATGAGCGAGAAGAGCGAGCGCACGAGGACGCCGCCGGGGCGGCACACCGGCGCCGGCACCTCCAGGACGCTCAGCTCCCCGGACTTGTAGTTCTGCGCTATCTGCTTCATCGCATCCTCTGGTCGGCTATGCGGTCGGCGTGTGCGGCGGGTGTCCTCGTCGTCACGCCGACACGCCCCTGGACTGGGCGTTGCGATACCACAGCTCCAGCGACAGCAGCTGCCATATCTGCTTGGAACGGTCCTGGCGGCCTGCCTGCTCGTCCTGGATGAGGCGCGACAGGGCCTCCCGGCGAATCATCCCTGACTCCACGAGCTCGCCTCCCACGAGCACATCGCGGATGACCTCGCGCAGTTCGCCGCCCACCCATGCCCGAAGCGGGACGCTGAAAGAGGCCTTGGGCCGGTGCGCGATCTCGCGCGGCAGCCAGCTCTCGGCAGCCTGCTTGAGCGCAACCTTCCCCTGCCGCCGCCGGATTTTCGCGCTGCCTTCGATGGAGAACGCCGCCTGCGCCACCACGGGGTCGACGAAGGGGACGCGCACCTCGACGGAGGCCGCCATGCTCGCCCGGTCCGTGTAGGCCAGATTGAGTCCCGGCAGGAACATGCGCGAGTCGGCCAGGCACATCCGGTTGACCTCGTCCTGCAGCGAGTTGTCGTGGTAGATGTCGCTGTGCTGCTCGACGACCTGGTCGACGTAGCCGGCCAGGTCCGGGCTGACGAGGGCGGCCAGCTCCGCGCGGTCATACAGCGTGTAACTGCGGCGGAACCGCGGCTCCTCCGGCAGCTCGGCAAAGGTCAGGAAGCGCTTGGCCCAGCGCGCGTAGCGCAGGCCACGGCCCCGCACGCTGACCGGGAGCCGGTCCACGGCGGACCGCGCAAAGGCCCGGGTGAAGCCTGGCAGCTGGCGGTACCTGCTGGCCATGACGCAGGCGAGATGCTTGCGGTAGCCACCGAACAGCTCGTCGGCGCCCATCCCGGAGAGGATCACCTTGATGCCCCGCTCGCGCGCCGCGTCGCACATGAGCAACGTGTTGATCGCGGCCGGATCGCCGATCGGCTCGTCGAGCGCGTCGACCATTCGGGGCAGCAGGTCGACGATGTTGGGTGAGATCTCGATCTCGTGCAGGTCGATGCCGAACCGCGCCGCGGCCTTCCGCGCATAGACGGCGTCGTCGGGCATGGCCTCCAGCCGCTGGTCCTCGGGGCGGAAGGTGATGGTGTAGGCGTCAATCCCCGGTTCGGCCTGGTGGGCCAGGACAGTGACGATGCTGGAGTCCAGGCCGCCGCTGAGGAAGCTTGACACCGGCACGTCCGATACCAGGTGCGCGGCGACCGACTCCTCGATCACCGGACCCAGGTCCGCCGGCGTCCCGGCCGCGGCCTTCGCCGCCACGTCCGCCAGACGCCAGTAGTACCGCACCGAGGAACGGCCGTCGGCGCGGAAGCGCGCCCACGAGCCGGCCGGGAGCTTCTGCACGCCGTCGACGGCGCACAGCTGCTCGGGCACCCAGTAATACAGAATCGAGGCCACCAGGGCGCCCGGCGCCATCCGCAGCTCGGAACCCACCGCCGCCACCAGCGCCTTGAGTTCCGAGGCGAAGACCACCCCGGCACCGCGGGGCAGGTAGTACAGCGGCTTGATGCCGAGCGGATCACGCGCCAGGATGATGTCGCCGCTGCCCTCGTCCAGCAGCGCGAACGCGAACATGCCGCGGAACCGGCCCAGCGCATCAGGTCCCCAGCATCGCCAGGCCTCGAGCACGACCTCGGTGTCAGATCCGGTGACGAAACGGACGCCGCGGGTGGTCAGTTCCGCCCGCAGCGCCTTGTAGTTGTACAGCTCGCCGTTGTAGACGATCGTCATGCCATGCTTGGACAGCGGCTGGTCGGCCGCGGCGCTGAGGTCGATGATCGAGAGCCGCCGGTGGCCCAGCTGCACCGCCACCCGGTCATCTTCGTGGCTCCAGATCCCGGCCGAGTCCGGACCGCGATGTGCGATCCGGTCGCTCATGATGTCCACCAGCTTCTGACCGTCGACCTGCTGGTAGCACCCCGCGATCCCGCACACCTCAGCCCCCGGTCCGTTCGAGATCCTTGCTGTCGCCGAT
>DATJZH010000034.1:0-30423 GCA_035499215.1 Streptosporangiaceae bacterium
CCAGCCGTCCGCCGATGTACCCCGAAGCACCGGTGACCAGGCAACGTCGTCGCGATGACATGCGGCCAAGTCTGGCACGCGCCCGGCCGCCCGGTCCCGGCCGAGGTCGCGCCGCCCTGATCCGATCCAGGGGCGTACTAACCTGCTGAGATGCACCACGGCAGGGGACGTTCATGACCCAGGCGGATGAGCTGCTTCGCCTGTTCCCGCCGGGCACCGGGCAGGACGGCGACGGGATGCTGCGGGTGGGCGGCTGCCGCCTGGACGAGGTGGCAGCCAGGTACGGCACGCCGGTTCTGGTGGTGGCCGAGCAGGCAATCCGGCAGCGCGCCCGAGATTACCGGGAGCAGCTCGCTGCGCGGTGGCCGGACTCCCGGGTGGCGTTCGCGTCGAAAGCATTTCCGTGCACGGCTGTGCAGCGGCTGATGGCGGCCGAGGGCCTGTGGCTCGATGTGGCCGGCGGCGGGGAACTGGTGACCGCGCTGGCAGCTGGGGCGGATCCGGCCACGCTGGTCTTGCACGGCAACGCCAAGACCGCCGAGGAGATCGGGCTCGCGGTGGACTGCGGCGTGGGCACGGTCGTTGTCGACAACGAGGACGACATTGACCGGCTGCAGGCCGCCGTACCGCCGGGCAGCGTGCAGGGATGCCTGGTCCGGGTGATACCCGCAGTAGAGAGCTCGACGTATCCCGCCTACGCGACCGGGCATGCCGGAGCCAAGTTCGGGCTGTCCCCGGCGGCCGCCCGCAGCGCCATCGCACGGATCGAGGCATCAGCGCGGCTGCGAATGGACGGCCTGCACACGCACGTCGGCTCGCAGATCCTGGTCGCGCAGGAGCTTGCCGCGGCGGTCGCGCCGCTGGGCGCGCTCGGCGACTACCCGGTCTACGACCTTGGCGGCGGCCTCGGCTGCCGGTACACCTACACCGATCACCCGCCGAGCCTGGGGGAGTACCTCGACACGCTGATCGGCGCCGCCCGTGAGCATCTGCCGGCCGGCGCGCGCATCCTCATCGAGCCCGGACGCAGCATGGTGGCGCCCGGCGCGGTCACCGTGTACCGGGTCACGACGATCAAGCCCGGTGCGACAACCTTTGTCGCGGTCGACGGGGGAATGGGCGACAACCTCGAGGTGGCACTGGTCGGGCAGCGATTCGAGGCGACGATCGCCGGCCGCGTCGGCGGCGGCCAGCCAGTGACGGTAGTCGGGCGCCACTGCGAGTCCGGTGACGTGCTCAGCGCGGGAGTCCCGCTGCGCGACCCCAGGGTGGGGGACTTGCTCGTCGTCCCGGTAACCGGCGCTTACTGCTACACGATGTCGAACAATTACAATGGCGCCCGCCGGATCCCGGTGGCATTCGCCGATCGGGGCACCGCCCGGCTGGTGGTCCGGCGCGAGCGGTGGGCAGAGCTGCTGAGCCGGGACGTCTGATCAGCCAGGCTTCCGAGGGCAGATGAAGCCGCGGGACAGCCCGGGCAGGAAGGCGCGATGCGTGATGGCCTCGCCGCCAGCGATGGCGACCGCATCTGCCCGGCTCAGTGACCGGCGCCGCTGATGAGCCGTGCAGCGGTGGTGGCCAACCCGACACGACATCGCGGCCATGCCAGGATCCGAGCGGCGGTGTGCGCGGCCATGGCACGCCGCGGGTGGGACGAGCCGTTGTGGCTGGAGACCACGGCCGACGATCCGGGCGCGGGGATGGCACGAATGGCCGCGCAAGCTCGGGTCGATCTGGTGCTCGCCAGTGGCGGTGACGGCACGGTGACTGCCTGCGCCGCCACGCTGGCAGGCAGCGGCATCCCGCTCGCGGTGCTGCCGGCCGGTACCGGCAACCTGCTCGCCCGCAACCTCGGCCTGCCGATGGCATTCGACGACGCAGTCACGGTCGCGCTCACCGGAGCTGACCGGTACCTGGATCTCGGCATCGCGAACGGCAGGCATTTCCTCGTCATGGCCGGAATCGGATTTGACGCGCGGGCGCTGGACAGCAGCCAGCGGCTGAAGAAGCACCTGGGCTGGGCGGCGTACTACCTTGCTGCGCTCGGGCATCTGCGGGATAAGCCCATCCGGGTGCTGCTGCGCGCTGACAGCAGGCCGGCGGTGGACCTGAGGGCTAGTGCCGTCATCATCGGCAATGTCGGATCGCTGCCGGCGGGCATAGCGCTGCTGCCCGACGCCCGGCCGGACGACGGCCTGCTCGACGTCGTGGCGGTGACCGCGCAGGGACTGGCCGGCTGGATGGCAGTCGGCACTCAGCTGCTGCTGCGGCGCGGCAGCGCCCAGATTGCCCGGATGACGTTCCGGGAGCTGCACGTCGACCTCGAGGCCGAGCAGCCATGGCAGATCGACGGCGAGCCCATGGGCCGCGCGGGCCAGCTGACTATCACCGTTCAGGCGGGGCAGCTGGTGCTGCGCGGGCCGGCCCTGCGGCCAGGCAGCCGCGCGGCGCCGGGAGTCCGGTGACGTCCTGGCCACCGCGGTCTTCTCGCTGACGGGCATGCCAGTGTCCGAGGCGGCGGTTACATTCGTGGCCATGTTCGACCCGGGGACCGTGCTCGACCGGCTTAACGATGATCAGCGCAGCGCCGCCACGCACCCTGGGGGCCCGCTGCTCGTGCTGGCCGGGGCGGGGACGGGCAAGACCGGCACGCTCGTGGCGCGGGCCGCCTGGCTGCGCGGACAGGGCATCCAGGCGAGCCGGATCCTGCTGCTCACCTTCACCCGGCGGGCCGCCGATGACATGCTCGCCCGCGTGACGCCGGATGTCGGGAGCAGTGCCGACAGGGTCTGCGGCGGGACGTTCCATGCCATCGCCCACCGCATCATCCGTGCGCACGCTGAGTCGTTCTCGCTGCCGGCTGCCTTCAGCGTGATCGACCCAGCCGACGTGGCCGACATCCTGGACGCCCTGCGGGAGGAGCATGGCCTGGTCGGGCTCCAGCGGCGCGCTCCCAGGGCACCGGTCTGCGCCGATGTCTACACCCGCTGTGTCAGCACCCATTCCGCCGTAGCCGACGTGGTGCAGGCCAGCTTCCCCTGGTGCGCCGGCTTCACCGACCAGCTGGCCGCCCTGTTCCGCGGCTACGTTGCGCACAAGCGCCGGCACGGCCTGGTCGACTTCGATGACCTGCTGCTGCTGTGGCGCGCCGCGCTGGCCGATCCTGGTGCCGGGCCCATGCTGCGCGGCATGTTCGATGCCGTGCTGGTCGATGAGTATCAGGACGTCAGCTCTGTCCAGGCAGACATCGTCCGGCTGCTTCAGCCGGACGGCAGCGGGCTGACCTGCGTGGGCGACGACGCGCAGGCGATCTACGGGTTCCGCGGAGCCGATCCGGCGCACCTGCGGGCGCTCGCCGACGGCTACCCGGGGCTGGCGGTGGCCCGGCTCGGCCGAAACTACCGCTCGCGCCGGCAGATCCTCGAGCTGGCCGGGGTGCTGCGGCCGCAGTCGCCGGGGCTCGAGCTCGCGCTGACTGCCGGTCGCGGGACCGGGCAGGCCCCGCTGCTTGTGCGCTGCCATGACGAGGCGACGCAGGCGCGGGAAATCTGCCTGCGGGTGCTCGAGGCGCACGAGTCCGGCCTGCAGCTGCAAGATCAGGCTGTGCTTGTCCGCGCCGCGCACCACAGCGACGTGCTGGAACTTGAGCTGGCCGCCCGCGGCATCCCGTTCGTGAAATACGGCGGCCTGCGGTTCACCGAAGCGGCCCACGTCAAGGACTTCATGGCCGCGGCTAGAGTGGTCGCCAATCCCGCCGACGACATCGCCTGGTTCCGGCTGCTGCGGCTGCACGAGGGCATCGGGCCGGTGCACGCACGGCACATCATCGGCGCCCTGCGGCTGGCCGATCCGGGCTCGCTGGACCGCTGGGCACAGGCAGTGGCTCTCGCGCCGCGGCGGTCCAGGGCGCCAGTGTCCGCCACCGTGGGCGGGCTCATGGCCGCGGCGGCGCTCGCCACGTCGGCCGAGCGGGCAGCGGCCATTCTCGCGGCGCTGGAGGATCCGCTGCGGGCCCGCTATCCGGACGCCGGCGTCCGCATCGGCGATCTGCGGCGGCTGGCCGATGCGGCGGCCAGCAGACCGTCGCTGCATGACGCGCTGGCAGAGCTCGCGCTCGATCCGCCGGCCTCGGCCGCCGGCCTCGCGGGGCCGCCCCGGCTCGACGGCGACTTCCTGGTGATCTCCACTATCCACTCCGCCAAGGGCCTGGAATGGCCCGTCGTGCACCTGCCCCAGCTGGTCGACGGCGCGGTGCCCAGCGACATGGCGCTCGCCGCGCCCGCCGGGCTGGCCGAGGAACGGCGGCTGTTCTATGTCGCGGTGACCAGAGCGCGCGACCAGCTGTATCTGTACGCGCCGCTGCGGCTGCACCACCATCGCATCGCCCGTGACGATCGGCACGGCTACGCGCCGCTGACGCGCTTTCTGGACGCGGCCGCGATGGCCTGCTGCGAGGTCATCGACGCTGCGCCGCCCCGGCCGGCCATGCCCGTGCTGGCGCCGCTAGCGGAGACGATCGACCGAGCCCTGGAGCCCCTCTGGGGCCCCGGCTGACCAGCCAGGCGCGATAGGCCGCATGGCGCTCAGGCTCAAGCAGGTGATCACCCACGCTGACATTGTGCCGCCGCCCGAATCGGTGAACATTCCATTCGTGCAACAATTCCCCGACTCCGCGGGCGGCCGCCAGCCTGACGAGATCATGGAATCTGCCGCGGGCGCGATGCTCGACGAGCCCGGCCGCCGGACTGCTGCGCGCTACCGGTCACGGGCCACTGCGGTGCAGGTCAGCGACTGTCCCCGAGCGGCGGAGCCGTGAGCCAGTTCCAGGCCGGGCGGCGGCGCCGCCGGTCAGGGTCCAGGCCCGCCGGTGCCGCGGCAGGCCAGGGTCCGGGGACGGGCGGCGGCGCGGCAGGCCAGGGTCCGGGGACGGGCGGCCGCACCGCGGGACGCCCGTCGGCCTAGCCTGGTCGCTTGCTGACAGATACCCGGGTGACCGCCCAGAGGGCGGAGAGACGGAGAATAGAAGGATGAAGGCTTACCGGTCACTTCCCCAGATCGCCGCCGTATGCGCGCTCGGCGCGGGCGTGGCCGCCTGCGGCAGCAGCAGCACGAGCTCCACGGCTAGCCCGACCCCGAAGGCGTCCGCTTCCCCCACATCGGCATCGGCGTCGGCATCGGCATCGGCATCGCCCTCGGCGTCGGCGCCGACCGCCAGCGAGCAGGCGATCAAGGCTAACTGGGAGGCGTTCTTCAACGCGAAGACACCGGTGACCAAGCGGGTCACGCTGCTGCAGGACGGGAGCGCGTTCACCACCATCATCAGGGCCCAGGCCGGCTCGGCTCTGGCATCCCAGGCGACCGCCAAGGTCACCAAGGTAACGATCGTGTCACCCGACAAGCAGGCCGACGTCACGTACTCGATCCTGGTGGCCGGCAAACCGGAGCTGACGAACCAGAAGGGTGTCGCGGTGTACCGGAACGGCACCTGGGAAGTCGGCATCGCGAGCTTCTGCGGCCTGCTGTCCATCGAGAACGGCGGCAAGACGACCTCGCTGCCGGTGTTGTGCAAGAGCGCAGGCTAGCCTGGTGGTCCGCTCGGCAGGCGTGTCCGCCGGGCAGGCGCCAGCTGCACGATACGGGGGCCGGGCACTAGCGCTGGCAGTGCTGTGCACGGTGCTGTTCCTGACGTTCCTCGACAACACGATCGTCGCCGTCGCGCTCGGCAGCGTGCAGGCGGACCTGCACGCGGGCGTCACCGCCCTGCAGTGGGTGGTAAGCGCCTACGCGCTGACGTTCGCCAGCGCCATGCTGGCCTTCGGGATGGTCGGCGACGAGTTCGGCCGCAAGAAGGTCATGCTCGCCGGGGTTGCCATCTTCTGTGCCGGATCCGTGCTGGCCGCGCTCGCGCCGAATATCGAGCTGGTGATCGCCGGGCGGGCGGTCATGGGCCTCGGCGCGGCGGCCAGCGAGCCCGGCACCCTGTCCATGCTGCGCCACCTCTACACCGACGAGCGCACCCGCACCAGGGCCCTGGGCGTCTGGACAGCCGTGGCTGGCCTGGCTCTCGCCCTCGGCCCGGTGGTCGGCGGCGCCCTGGTGGGCGTGTACGACTGGCGTGCCATTTTCTGGTTCAACCTGTTCTTCGGCGCGGCGGCACTGGTGGCCGGGCTCCTCGTACTCCCGGAGAATTCCGATCCCGACGCGCACCGGGTGGACATCGGCGGGACGGCACTCGGCGCCGCCGCCCTGGCAGCTCTGGTGTTCGCGGTGATCGGCGGCGAGTACACCAGCTTCACCTCGCCCGGCGTGATCGCGCTGCTGTGCGTCAGCGCCGCGGCCGCGGCAGGGTTCCTCTGGTGGGAGAGCCGTGCCGCCCATCCGCTGCTCGACCCGAAGTTCCTGCGGGTCCCCCGTTTCCTCACGGCCAACATCGTCGCCTTCTGCGCCTACTTCGCGACGTTCGCCATCTTCTTCTTCACGGCGCTGTACCTGGAGGAGGTCGTCGGCGACACCGGGTACCAGATTGCGCTGACGTTCCTGCCGATGACCGCGCTGATGATCGGCTCCTCGCTGCTGGCCGGCCGCTGGACCGCGGCAGCCGGCCCGCGCTGGTCGATCTTCATCGGCTGCCTGCTGTTCGGCGCCGGCCTGCTGCTGACGACTCTCACGCTCAGCCAGAGCCCGGCCTATACGCCGCTGGCAGCCGCTCTCGCCCTGACCGGCATCGGCATCGGCACCACCGTGGTTCCCATCACCTCCGCGGCGCTGTCGGCGGTACCGCCGCAGCGATCGGGCATGGCGGCATCGGCGACGAACACCAGCCGGGAGATCGGCGCGGTGACGGGCGTCGCGGTCCTGGGCGCGCTGGTCAATGCCCAGCTGAGGTCGAGCCTGACCAGCAGGCTGCAGCACCTGGGCATCCCGGCCAACTTCCAGTCCATCGTGATCCATGCGGTCGAGACCGGCACTGTGCCGCCAAACGGCCACGGCAAGGGCGCGGGCGGGGCAGCGGCAGCGGGACAGGGCACCCTGGTGAACGAGGTCATCCACGCGGCCTACAGCGCCTTCTACGCCGGGCTGCACGCCGCGCTGTACCTCTCCGCGATCCTGGTGCTCGCGGCCGGCCTGTTCGCCTTCGTGCTCCTGCGCCGCGGGCGGCGCAGCGCTACCAGCGGGTGATGATGCCCCGCAGGTATGCCGCCTGGCCGGCATGCTGAAGATCGTCGGAGATGATGCTGACCAGCCGGACGCCGAGGGTCACCGGCGGATGCCAGGATTCGTCCACCACCCGGTCGAGGTCGGCGTCGGTCAGGTCGCGCAGGTAGCTGGTCGTTCGCCCGCAGACCGCGTCGTGATATCCGGTCAGCAGGCCACCGGACTTCACCACGACCGCGGCGACCTCCTGCGGCCCGTGCCCGTATCCGGTCGCCGCCGGGCTGAAGGGAAGCTCGAACCGCTCTGCCCAGCCCGCCGAGATCCAGACCTGCTCCGACCCGGCAGCCGCTGCCACGTGGTCGTCCTGGATCCGGGTCAGGTGCCAGACCAGCCAGGCGATCGAATTCACGTCCGCGGCGGGACGGTACGTCAGCTGCTCCGGCGTCAGGCCCCCCACCACCTGCGTGGTGATCTCCTGGACCCGGCCGAAAGCGTCGATCAGCAGGTCAGCGCTGTTCATGCCGTGCTCCTTCCGCATGCCGTGCCTAGCTATCGAATCACCAGCCCGGCAGCCGGGCGGAGGCGGGCGGCAGTTTTCCGGCCGTGACGTGCACGGGCAGCATCTGTCGGGCACAGTGCAGGTGTGACGACAATCGCCCCCGAGCTCGCCGCGCACATAGCCAGGTACGCGAAGACGTTCCACGCCGCAGTCGGCAGCCGCCACCATGTCGCCTCACCGCTGAGCGCGTGGCTGCTGCTGGCGCTGGCCTGCCCGGCCGCCGGCGGCGATGAGCTGGCGGCGCTCACCGGGGTGCTCGGATGCGACTGCCAGACCGCGGCCGAGACCGCCGCCGAGCTGCTGAACAGCCCGCATCCTCTGGTGGCAGCCGCGGCGGCGGTGTGGTGCAAGCACGGCGCGGTCAGCGCCGAGTGGCTGGCCGGGCTGCCGGGTGTGGTCGAGCGGGGCCCGATCCCGAGCCAGGCCGAGTCCGATGCGTGGGCACGACGCAAGACCCTCGGCCTGATCGACCGCTTCCCCATCACGGCCGATCCTGCCATCTACCTGATCCTGGCGAGCGCGCTGGCGACCCGGGTGTCCTGGGAGCAGCCGTTTGACCTCGCGCCCGCCAGCGCACTCGGCCCCGACAGCCCCTGGGCAGCTGCGGTGAGCCAGGTCCTGCGGACCCCGGCGGGCGGCAGCGGGCACACCCAGTTCGTCGCCGCCACCGCGGCCGGGGATGTCGCCGCGCATACCGCACGGGCGCGCGCGGGCCTGCTGGTCGCCTCGGTCGCGGCGCTGCCCGCAGTGCCGGCGGCCGAGGTCATCGCTGCCGCCCACACCTTGGCCATCGCCCAGGCCGTGCGGGCAGATGTCGCGCGCCGCTCGCTGTATGACCTGCCGCTTGGCGACGGGCCGCTGTGGTCCCTGCGGGAGGAGATGTCCGATCGGGCCGGCAGCGAGCTGTGCCGGGCGGCGCTGCCCGCATGGTCGGCGAACAGCAGGCATGACCTGGGCGCGCTGGACCTGGGATTCGGTGCCGCCGCCCGCGCGCTTGGCCGCGGCGACCCATGGCAGGCGCGGCAGGCGGCGATGGCCCGGTACTCGCGGACTGGTTTCGAGGCCGCGGCCGTGACCGGACTGGCAGTGGCGATGACCGTGGTTGCGCCCAGGCGCGGGCTGCGGCGGGTAGCCGAGCTGCGGTACGGCCACCCGTACGCGGTGGTCGCCGTGACCCTTGACGAGCACCGCAATCGTGCGACGGGCCAGATCAGGCGCGGCCCTTGGCACGGCATCCCGGTGTTCTCGGCTTGGGTCGCCGAGCCGCAGGAGGCGCAGGAGGGCCCGGACGTGCGGAGCGCCTGATGTCAGCGCCGTCGGCTTGCCCCGGCGCAGGCGATGCAGGCCACGGCCGCCGGGCGCGCCGCGAGCCGCTCAGCGGCGATCGGCTGGCCGCAGTTCTCGCAGACGCCATAACTGCCGTCATCGACTTTCCGCAGCGCCCGGCCGATCGCGGCTAGCTGATCGCGCGCCTGGCCGAGCAGGGCCGTGACATGCTGCCGCTCGAACGCGATCGTGGCGCCCTCAGGGTCGTGCTCGTCGTCGGTGCCGCCCGATCCGGACGACTCGACAATGCCGTCAAGCTCGCGCTCGAGCGCGGTCACCCTGGCGAGGGCGGCGCACTGGTCGGCGCTGAGCAAGTTCCGTGCGCCGCTGTGCGCCCCCCGTTGCGCTGGATCGGTGCTCATCTGCATATCCCTGTCCCTGGGCCCGGACGCCGGGCCGCGTCGGCACCTGTCGATGGTGTGTTCGATTATACCTCGCTGCTCCGTCGGCCTCGTCCAGCGGCGGCAGCGACGGGCCCGCGACGGCGGATTACCTCCGAGCAGCGGGCGGCCCGGCCGGCGGGTCCGGGTGGGCACTATCGGCGGCGGTCGGGCAGGCTTGGGGCATGGCAGAAACTTTGACCCTGATGGCCGTGCACGCGCATCCCGATGACGAGGCGTCGAGCACCGGCGGCGTCCTCGCCAGATATGCCGGCGAGGGTATCCGGACCGTCGTCGTGACCTGCACAAACGGGGAATTTGGGGACGGCCCGAGCGGCGTCAAGCCAGGACTGGACGGGCATGACGAGGCGGAAGTCGCCCAGACCAGGCTCGCTGAGCTCCGGGAAGCCAGCAAGATCCTCGGCGTGAACGAGCTCGAGCTGCTCGGATATCACGATTCCGGCATGCCCGAGTGGGAGTACAAGGACCGGCCGGACGCGTTCTGCAACGTCCCCGAGGCAGAGGTGGCCGCCCGGATCGGCGCCCTGATCGAGCGCTACCGGCCGCAGGTAGTGATCACCTACGACGACAAGGGCGCCTACCAGCACCCCGACCACGTGCACGCCAGCAAGTCGGCGGCTGCCGCGGTCGCTGCCACCGGCATCCCGGCGAAGCTGTACCTGACCGCCATGCGGCGCAGCGACTGGACGAAGGTCATGGCGGCGCTGCGCGAAGCGGGCGTCGACGTTCCCGACGCCGCGGCCATGACCGCCGGGGAACGGCGCCAGATGGAAGAAGAAGAGGGGCGCATCACCACCACCGTTGACATCCACCCGGTGCTGGAGCGCAAGCGCGACGCGCTGCTCACCCATGCCAGCCAGATCAGCGACTCGTGGTTCAGCAAGATCCCGCCGGAGATTGCCGCGGAGGTATTCGGCCGCGAGAGCTTCATCCGGGCCAGCGATACAACCGGGGCGCCGCTGCCCGAGGACGACCTGTTCGCCGGGCTGCGGCCGGGCGCGGCCGAAACGGGCGAGTAGGCCGCCGTCGGCTCACAGGCGCAGCAGCCGGACCGCGTTGTCGTAACAGACGGCACGCAGCCAGGCCGCGCCGAGATCGAGCCGTTCCAGCGCCTGCAGCTGCTCCAGATAGCGATAGGGGATGTTCGGGAAGTCAGTGCCCAGCAGAACGCGGTCGCCGGCCGCCGCCAGCCGGGACCGCAGCCGCGGCGGGAACGGGGCCAGGCGCTCCATGAAATCGGTACAGGCCATCGTGGTATCGAGGTAAACGCCGGGATGCCGCTGCGCGAGCGCGAGGAACTCGCCGTACTCCGGCGTCCCGAGGTGGGCGATGATCACCGTCAGCCGCGGATGGCGGCCGAGAACCTCGGAGATGGGACCAGGGCCGGTGTAAGGCCCGGGCACCGGTCCCGATCCGCAGTGCACGATGACGGGCACGCCCGCCTCCGCGAGCTGCCCCCAGACCGGCTCCAGCAGCTCGTCCCGCGGGTCATAGCCGCCGACCTGCAGGTGCGCCTTGAACAGCAGCGTGCCGTCGCCGATTGCTTTCGCGACGTAGGCCGCGGCGTCGGGCTCGGGAAAGAACGTGGCGCTGTGCAGGGCATCCGGGGTCCGCGCCGCGAAATCAGCCGCCCACGAGTTGAGCCAGGAAGCCATGCCGGCTTTGTGCGGATAGGACAGCGCGCTGAACCTGCGCACCCCGAACGCCCGCAACAGCGCGATGCGTTCCTGCTCGGGCTGCCGGTAGGCGATCGGCCAGTCCTGCCCCACGGCGGCATGGCCATCGTCGAAAAAGGCCCACACCTTTGTCAGCACGCTGGGCGGCATGAAATGGGTGTGCACATCAACCAGGCCGGGGAGTCCGAGCTTCCGCCAGAATGTCGTGACCGCGGCAGTCTCTGCCGCCCGGCCGGTGCCTGCCGCCCGGCCGGTGCCTGCCGCGGCACGGGCTGAGCTGCCGGCGTCATCCAGATCGGGCACGGCTCAAGTCTGCCAGTCCGGTGTCAGGGGGCGGTGTCGGACTCCAGCGCGCTGGCCGCGGCCCGGCGGATCGTCCCCGCTCCGCTGATCAGCGCCCGCCGCCACGGCGCAACGCCCTCGATCTCGGTCTCCAGCGAGAAGCTGAGGAACGTCCTGATGACCACGATCAGCCCGAGCACGAGCACGTTGGCGAGGGTGGGCGCGACTGCGACGGTACGGACCAGATCGGCTGCGACGAGGACTTCCAGGCCGAGCAGCAGGGTCCCGCCGAATGCCTGCCGCAGCGCCAGGTAAGCCTTCGCCGGCTGACGCGACCGCCGCCAGGCGATCGCGGCCAGGGCAAACGACCAGACGAAGCCCGCTACCAGGATCGCGGCGCCCAGCGCCTCGAAGCCCTGGGCAACGTGATCCATCACCCCGGTGAACGTCTCGGTCGACGCCCCGGCCGAAGCCGCGGAAAGGATCATGTCCGGCTGCCCCGCATTCCGTCGCGTCCGCTAACCTGGCGAATCGTCGGCTTTCTCTTACCCGCTGGGCAGTTTCGCGCACCTGCGCGAAATGGTCACGCGGTGACACGGCGGATTCGCAGATCCGGCTCAGGCTCCGGCGTGCGACGTGCCGGGCATCCGGTCACACTGAGAAGGGTGAGCCAGCGTGTCCGGACAGCAGTGCGGGTCGAAGGGATCGTCCAGGGGGTCGGCTTCCGCCCGTTCGTCTACTCGCTGGCGACAGGCCTTGGCCTCGGCGGCCTCGTGGGCAACGACGTGGGCGGGGTATTCGCTGAGGTCGAGGGACCCGCCGCCGCGGTGGCGGCATTCCTGGCCCGGCTCGAGCGGCAGGCACCGCCGCTGGCCAGGATCGAGCGGGTCACCACCAGGGACATTCCGCCAGAAGGGTCATCGGCGTTCACGATCGCGCCAAGCGAGCCGGCCGGCCCGCGCCGGGCACTGGTGTCGGCCGACAGCGCGCCGTGCGCCGACTGTCTGGCCGAGTTCGATGACCCGGCGGACCGGCGGTTCCGCTATCCGTTCATCAACTGCACGAACTGCGGCCCGAGATTCACGATCGTCCGCGGCGTGCCCTATGACCGGCCGCTGACCACGATGGCCCGTTTCGACATGTGCGGTTTGTGCGCTGCGGAGTATCACGATCCGGCAGACCGCCGGTTCCACGCCCAGCCGGTATGCTGCCCCGCCTGCGGCCCCCGGCTTCGGCTGCTCGACCCGGCAGGGACACAGCTGTCCGCAGAGCAGCGGGCCGACGGGATTGTCGCCGCGGCCGCCGCGCTGCTGCGCGCCGGGAAGGTCGTCGCGGTCAAGGGGCTCGGCGGCTACCACCTGGCGGTGGACGCCGGCAGCGAGCAGGCGGCCGCCACGCTGCGGGCCCGTAAGCACCGCGCGGACAAGCCCTTCGCGGTTATGGTGCCAGACCTCGCGGCGGCGCGCGCGCTCTGCGAGGTCGACGACGCCGCGGCGGCGCTGCTGACCAGCGCCCGGCGGCCGATCGTGCTGCTGCCGCGAAACGCGGCACCCGGCGCCGGCCCGGCCCGCGCCGCCGGCGCCGCCCCGGCCGACGGCGGCTGGCCGGGGCGGGTCGCGGCGTCGGTGGCGCCGCGGAACCGGGAGCTGGGGCTGATGCTGCCGTATACGCCGCTGCATCACCTGCTGCTCCGGGAGACAGCCAGGCCAATCGTTTTGACCAGCGGGAACGTGTCGGACGAGCCGATCGTGTACGACGACGGCGAGGCGCTGGAGCACCTCGCGGGCATCGCGGACGCGTTCCTCAGCCACGATCGTGAGATTCACGTCAGGACCGACGATTCCGTGGTGCGGGCGGCTGGCGGCAGGCCGGCGGTGCTCCGCCGGTCTCGCGGTTACGTGCCCGAGCCGCTGGCCGTCCCGGCCGGCTTCGCCCGGCCGGTGCTTGCCTGCGGGGCTGAGCTGAAGAACACGTTCTGCCTGGGCAAGGGAAATCGTGCCTTCGTGTCGCACCATATCGGCGACCTGGAGAACGCCGAGACGCTGCGCTCTTTCGTGGCGGGCATCGAGCACTTCCGGCGCCTTTTCGACATCGATCCGCAGGTGGTGGCGCACGATCTGCACCCGGATTACCTGTCCACCAAGTACGCGCTGGAACTGGCGGGAGCCGAGCTCGTCGGCGTGCAGCATCATCACGCGCACATCGCCTCCTGCCTGGCCGACAACGGGCAGCGGGGGCCGGTCATCGGGGTGGCGTTCGACGGCACCGGCTACGGAACCGACGGCACGATCTGGGGCGGTGAGTTCCTCGTCGCCGACCTGGCGAGGTTCGAGCGAGCCGGGCACCTGACCGGCGTACCGCTGCCGGGCGGCGCGGCCGCGATCCGGCAGCCGTGGCGGATGGCCGCGGTCTACCTGGACGCCGGATACCGCGGCGCGCCGCCCGGCGGCCTGGCTGTGGCCAGGCGCAACGAGCGTGCCTGGGCGAACGTGCTGACCATGGCCCGGCGCGGCATCAACGCGCCCGTCACTTCCAGTGCGGGCCGGCTGTTCGACGCGGTCGCCGCGCTGCTCGGCGTGCGGGACGTCGTCAGCTACGAGGGCCAGGCGGCTATCGAGCTCGAGCAGCTGGCCGACCCCGCCGAGCGGGGCAGTTACCAGGCTGCGCTCACCGCAGGCGGCCCGGACGGGATGCTGCGTGTCGCCGGGGCCGACCTGGTGGCGGCGGCGGCCGAAGACCTGGCGGCGGGAATCGCGCCCGCCACGATTGCCGGGCGCTTTCACAACGGCGTCACCGTGATCATCACGGCCGTCTGCTCGGCGCTGCGCGACCGCTGCGGCCTGCGCACCGTTGCCTTGTCCGGCGGGGTGTTTCAGAATCTGCTGCTGTCCCGCGCCGTGGTCAGCGAGCTCACCGGGCGCGGCTTCACGGTCCTGGTCCACTCGCGGGTTCCCTGCAATGACGGGGGAATCAGCCTGGGCCAGGCGGCGATCGCCGCGGCCCGGGACCGGCTGGCCGCGGTGGCAGCAGACCAGCCGTAGCACCGGATCGGCGGGCAGGCGAGCGAAGGCGGCGGCGCTGCCGGGTCACTCGTGCGGCGCCGACGTGCGGCGGCGCAGCCAGTCGTACCACGGTCGCATGCCATCGCCGGTGCTGGCCGACAGCTGCAGCAGCAGGGCGGCCGGGGCGACCCGCCGCAGATCGGCCGCATAATGGCGCGGATCGAAGTCCACGTAGGGCAGCAGGTCGGTCTTGTTGAGCAGCACCAGATCGGCCTGGCGGAACATGTGCGGGTATTTCAGCGGCTTGTCGGCGCCCTCGGTGACAGAGGCGAGCACTACCCTGGCCGCCTCGCCGAGGTCGAACAGCGCCGGGCATACCAGGTTGCCGACGTTCTCGATCACCACGACGGAGCCGGCCGGCGGGTCGAGCTCGGGCAGTGCCTGCGACAGCATCTCGGCGTCCAGGTGACAGCCCGCCCCGGTGTTGACCTGCACGACCTGGCTGCCGGCGGCCAGGATCCGCCGGGCGTCAAGCGCCGTCTCCTGATCGCCCTCGATCACCGAGATCGCGATCTTTCCGGTCAGGTCCCTGGCGGTGCGCTCCAGCAGTGTCGTCTTGCCGGCGCCCGGCGAGCTCATCAGGTTGACCGCGAGGATGCCCCGGCTGGCCAGCCACTCCCGGTTGCGCTGCGCGATCGCATCGTTCTTCGCCAGCACTTTCTGCTGCAGCTCGACTGTCCGGTCGTGACTGCCAGGGCGGTCGCCGCCGGGCGCGTGCTGGCGCCCGTGCCCGTGCCCGTGGTCGCGGCCGGGCGCGTGCCCGGGTCCGTGGTCGCTCAGAGCCGCGCCCGGCAGCGAGCCGTCGTCAGGCCGGCCGGCTGCCAGCCTGATCACCGCGCCGCCGCTGCATCCGCATGTCCCGCACATAGGTCACGCCACCTGTACCGAGGTGATCTTGAGTTCCTGGCCCGCCAGGACGGCGATCTCGGCGCTGCCGCACGGGCACAGGGCGATCGGCCCGTCGGGCCGGAATTCGGCGCGGCATGCCCGGCAACGGCACCGCCCGGGCGGCTGGCTGATCTCCAGCCGCGCGCCAGCCAGGTTGGTGCCCTCGGTGACCAGGTCGAAGCAGAACCGCACGGAGTCTGCGACTACCCCGGACAGCGCGCCGATCTCCAGGCGCACGCAGGTGATGCGCGCCTGCGGGAGGTGTCCGGTCACCGCATCCACGACGCTCTCGGTGATCGCCAGTTCATGCACCTGAGCCTCCCCCCTCCGATCAGTTGGCTTCCGGCCTGTCGGTACCTTTCCGCTGCCGCCGTCGGTCCGGCTCGCCCGCTCAGCAGATCCGCGGCAGCGGATCGCCGACCAGCACGTCGACGATCCTGGTGCCGCCGAAGGCGGTCTTCAGCTGGACGATGCCCGGCTGCTCGGCCCGGATCCGCCCGATGATCGCCGCCTGCCCGCCCTGCGGATGGGCCCGGATGGCGGCCAGCGCGGTATCGGCCTGCGCGCTGTCGACGACGGCGACGAGCCGGCCCTCGCAGGCCACATACATCGGGTCGATCCCGAGCAGCTCGGCTGCTCCGCGCACCTGTGCCCGGACCGGGATGTCGTCCTCGCTGACCAGCACGCCGACCCCGGCCGCGGCGGCGATCTCGTTGAGAATGGTGGCGACACCGCCGCGAGTGGCGTCGCGCAGCGCGCGCACCCCGGCGGTCTTCGCCAGCAGGCCGCCGACCAGCTCGTTCAGCGGCGCCGTATCCGAGACCACGTCGGCCTCGATGTCCAGCTCGCCGCGGGCCAGCATGATGGTGACGCCGTGGTCGCCGATCGGGCCGGACACTATGATCACGTCACCCGGCCGGGCGCGGGCCACGCCCAGCATCACGTCGCGCTCGATCACGCCGATCCCGGCGGTGTTGATGTAGCAGCCGTCCGCCTTGCCGCGCTCCACCACCTTGGTGTCGCCGGTGACCACCTGGACGCCCGCGACGTCGGCCGCCGCGCGCATGGAGGCGACGATCCGGGTCAGATCAGCGACGGGAAAACCTTCTTCCAGGATGAATCCCGCCGACAGGTACAGCGGCACGGCACCGGCCATCGACAGGTCATTCACTGTCCCGTTGACCGCCAGGTCGCCGATGTCGCCGCCGGGGAAGAAGAGCGGCGAGACGACATAGGAATCAGTGGTCAGCGCCACCCGCGAGCCATTGAAATGCAGCTGGGCGGCGTCCTCGAGCGGCGCGAGCAGCGGATTGCGGAACGCGTCGAGGAACACCGCCTCGATCAGGGTCTGGCTGGCTTTCCCGCCGGCCCCGTGCGACATCGTGACCCGGTCTTCCCTGACCCGCGGGCGGCTGCGGCGGGCCCGGTCGATCCGCTCGAGCACCAGTTCCTCGCGAACTGTCCCCGGCAGCGGCTGCGGGGAGCCCCGGCGGATGTGCCCGGCCGGCCCGGCGCGCTCCCCGGACTGGCCGGCGTCGCCGGCGGCCTGGCGGCCCTGCGCGGCTGGCTGCTCGCCGCTGACCTGCTCGCCGTGCTCCCTGAGCGCCTCCTGTATCCAGCCCGCGTCCTGGCTGTCGGCGGCCTGGGTCATGACCGGCTCGCCTCCCTCACCCGGCTGCGGGTCAGCCGGCCGTAGTTGTAATAGGCTGCGCAGGCGCCCTCCGGCGATACCATGCAGGTGCCGATCGGCGTCTCGGGCGTGCACGCGGTGCCGAAGACCTTGCATTCCCACGGTTTCAGGACGCCCTTCAGCACCTCGCCGCACTGGCACGCCTTCGGGTCGGCGACCCGGACGCCGGGCACGGAGAACAGCAGCTCGGCGTCGAATGCGGCGTACTCCGACCGGACTTTCAGGGCGGAGTGCGAGATGAAGCCGAGGCCGCGCCATTCGAAATACGGCCGCAGTTCCATCGTCTGGCCGATCGCCCTCAGCGCGACCGCGTTGCCGTCCCACGGGACGACCCGGGAATACTGGTTCTGCACGGTCGACTCCCGCCGGGACAGCTGGAGCATCAGCATGTAGATGGACTGCAGGATGTCCAGCGGCTCGAACCCGGCGACGACGACCGGCTTGCCGTAATCGCCCGCGATGAACTCATAGGGCCGGCAGCCGATCACCGTGGAGACGTGCCCTGGCCCGATGAAGCCGTCGAGCCGGAGGTCGGGTGAGTCGAGGATGGCCTTGATGGCCGGGATGATGGTCACGTGGTTGCAGAAGATCGAGAAGTTCGTCAGTCCCTGGGCCGCTGCGCGCAGCACTGTCATCGCCGTTGACGGGGCGGTGGTCTCGAACCCGATGGCCATGAAGACAATCCGCTTGTCCGGGTTCTGCCGGGCGATCTTCAGCGAGTCGAGCGGCGAGTACACCATCCGGATGTCGGTGCCGCGGGCCTTGGCGTCGAGGAACGACCCGTTGCTGCCCGGCACCCGCATCATGTCGCCGAACGAGGTCATGATGACGTCCGGCTGGGCCGCCAGGGCCATGGCATCGTCGACCCGGCCCATCGGGATCACGCAGACCGGGCAGCCGGGTCCGTGCACGAGCGTGACCTGCTCTGGCAGGTAGTCCTCGAGCCCGTGCTTGTAGATGGTGTGAGTGTGCCCGCCGCACACTTCCATCAGCTGGTACTGACGCCCCGGCTCGCACAGGTCAGCGATCTTCGCGGCCAGCGCGTGGGCCTTGCCCGCGTCCCGGAACTCGTCGACGAACCGCATCTTCCCGCCCTCCTACTCGATCCGTGATTCCTGCAGGGCGGCCAGCTCGTCCTCATACGCCTGGCCGATTCCCGCCAGGAACGCCAGCGCCGCGGCAGCCTCGTCCTCGTCAATCCTCGACAGCGCGAAACCCACGTGGATGAGCACCCACTGGCCCGGCTCGGGCGGGTCGTCGGCGAGCAGGCCGACGTTGATCACCCGCCGGACCCCGCTGACGTCCACCCTGGCCAGGTCGGGCTGGCCCGGCAGGAAGCCGATCACCTCACCGGGTATGCCAAGGCACATGTGACCATCCCTTCCTGACTGATCCGCGTGCATCGCCGGCGGCCGGGCGCGGGCGCTGCGACGCGTGGCCCGGCCTGCTGCCTCGCCCGCCGCCCGGTTCCCGTGGCCCGCCGGCCGGTCCCGCGGCGGCCACCAGGTCCAGCACCACCGCGACCGCCTCGTCGACCGCCGCCGCCACGGGCTCGCTCAGGCCCATGCCCGCTGCCACGCTGGCGGGCTCGCAGCCGACGACCAGCACGGTGCCGGCCCGCCCGCCGAGCACCCCAAGCATGCCGAAGATGACGTCCGGCTGCATGCCATGGGCGTTGAACAGCGGGTTCTGGGTGAGTGCCGCGTCGGCGGCGGGCTGCGTAGCCAGGTCCGGCTCGATGACATAGATAGTGCCGGGCTCGCCGCCCCGCGGCGTTGCGTCGATCAGGATCGCGCTGTCGTAGGCGCCGGCCAGGTCGTAGGCCAGGTGCATGCCGCGGATGCCGTAGTCCGCCACCCGGACCCAGCCGGGCAGGTCCCGCGCCGCCAGGCGGCTGGCGACCTCGACGCCGAAGCCATCGTCGCCCAGGAAGATGTTGCCGACCCCGGCAATCAGCATCCCCCCCCTCACGGCGTCACCTGCTCCCGGCCGAGCGTGGCGAGCGTGAGCTCCCACAGCGCGTGGTAGACGGTCGTCTGCGCTTCCTGGATCCGGTGGACCGACGCCGAGGGCGCGACGAACAGGTAGTCAATGCTGTCCAGCTCCGCCATCCTGCCGCCCTGGTAGCCGGCGATGCCGATGGTGAGCATGCCGCGGCGGCCGGCCTCGTCGAAGGCCCGTACCAGGTTCTCCGAGTTACCGCTGGTGGAAAGCCCGACGACGACGTCCCTCTTGCTGCCGAACGCCGCGATCTGGCGGGCGAACACGACGTCCACGCCGATGTCGTTGCACAGCGCCGTGATCACCGAGGTATCGCTGGCCAGGCTCAGCGCGGGCAGCGGCCTGCGGTCCCCGCCAGGGTGCAGGAAGAGGGCTGCCAGCTGCTGCGCGTCGGTCGCGCTGCCGCCGTTCCCGAAGGCCAGCAGCCGGCCGCCTGCGGCGAACCGCGCGGCGATGTCACCGGCGCACTCCATCAGCCGCGGGCCGTCGCGGTCGAGCACCACCCGGCGCAGCTCGATGATCTCGCTGGCCTTCGCCACCGTCGACTGGCGCACCTGGTCGAGCACGGCGGGCACATCGGTGCTGCCCTGGTAGAGGAACGGATAGAGCGACTGCACCGATCCGGCGGCGGGCTGGCCTTCCTGGCCCGGCGCCGCTGGCGGTGTCATGACCCCACCACCGAGATGGCCTCCCCGGCGTGCACCAGGATCGTGTCGCCGGCCTTCGCGCTGACCAGCGCGACGCTGACCTCTTCCTCGCCCGAGCCGGTGGCCACTACGGCCATGCCGTCGGCAAGCAGCCGCACGACCGGCACGGCGACGGCGGTGTCGGAGCAGGTGATGCAGACGTCGGCGGGACACTGCGCGGCCGCCGCCCGGCGACCGGGAGCGGGCAGGCCCGGGGCTGCTGTCATGCGACCACCCCCGGTCCGAGCACGCCCGGCTGCTCCAGGAAGACATGCACGAGCTCCCACAGCACGTGGTACGTCGTCACGTGCATCTCCTTGACGATCCGCGGGTCAGCCGACCTGGTGACCAGCACGTGATCCACGGCCGGGCTGGCTGCCATCGCGCCGCCCCCGGCGCCGGCCAGCGCGATCGTCAGCATGCCAAGCTCCCGCGCGGCACGCAGGCCGGCCAGGACGCTGGCACAGTTGCCGTCGGCGGAGATGCCGAGCGCGATGTCGGCGGGCTCGGCCAGGCAGCGGAGCTGATGGGAGAAGATGCTGGCCATCCCCTCCTGCGCGGCTATCCCCGTCACCGTGGCGATATCAGAGGTCAGCGAGATGGCCGGGAGCGCCCGCTTGCCCACGATGACCGGATGGACGAATTCCACCGCCACGTGCGCGGCATCGGTGCTGGGCCCGCCAGCGCCGAACACCACGAGCTTGCCGCCCTGGTGGAACCGGCTCGCCATGTCGTGGCAGGCGGCGGCCACCTCGCCCGCCTGCCCGGCGAAGTCGAGGACGGGCTGCACCCGGCGCTCGAACAGCGCGCTGACCTCGGCGCAGGATCCGCCCGGCGGCGAAGCAGTCATGTTCGCTCCCCCCCGGGTAACTCCCGAGTTGCCGTCGGCCCGGACAAGTCGATGCTGACCTCGATATCGACATTGTCGCGCACCTTCAGCGCGCCGAGGAATCCGCTGTAGGGCTTGATGCCGAAGTGGCTCTGCACTACCGAAGCGGTGGCCTGGTAGGCGTCCTGGCCGGTCTTGCTGACCTGCAGATGCAGCGGCCGGGTTATTCCGGCCAGCGTCAGGTTCCCGCTGATGACTCCGCCGCCGGCAATCCCTGGCCCGAACTCCGCCGCGGAAAAGGCCGCCTCCGGACTCCGCTGCGTCCGCAGCACCTTGCCCGCGGTGAGGGCGGCCTCGCGCTTGTCCCTGTCGGTCAGCGGCTTGAGGCCGCCGGTGCCGTCCCGGACCAGCAGTGACCGCATGTCAATCCGCACCTCGAGGCTGCCCGGCGACAGGTCCTCCGTCACCGTCAGCACGCCGGACCATCGTGTCAGCTCGATGGTCAGATCGTGGCCGGCGGTTGCCGCGAGCCCATCGCGGCCGGTCCGCACGATAATGTGGCCGCGGTCCGTACCGAGCTGATTACGTCCCGGCTGAATCGCCATGCCAGCACCGTAGGACACAAGTGGGGGGACGTCTAGTGGTCCGGTCGGCCAGATCTGACCTTTCGCTGGCTTTCGGGCAGGCCAGACTAACTGCGCGTTACGGGAGCGGCACCGCACCGAAGACCTCCTGGATTCGCCGCAGGTCCCGCATCCGGGGCTCGGTCGCGCCGCCGACCCAGCGGCTCACGGTCTTGACCGAAACCCCGAGCTGCCGCGCCGCCGCCTCCTGCGTCAGCCCTTCGCGCCGCAACGTGCTCGACATCCAGTCCGCGAACGTGGCCGGATGGCGGGGTCCGCCGATCATGGCGCGCGGTGTGGCCGCGGGGACGTCAGCCGGACCAGGCCGCGCCATGCCGGCTTCGCGCCTGCCGCCGGCCGGCTGCGGGCCGGCGGCAGGCGCGGCGCGGGTGACGGGCGGCCCCGGCACTGTCGGTGACGGGATCGCCGTGTCAGAGTGCAGCACGTCTACCTCGACATGCTCGGGAAAGATGCGGAAGGCCACCTGGATTGACCCGGTCGGGCCGGCCGCGTCGAGCAGCGCGCGGAACACTGTCTGGCCGACCTCGCGGGTGCCCTCCTCGGTCAGCGGCGACTCCGCGAGGCAGCGGCGGACGAAGTCCCTGATGTCGGGGATCGATGACGGACGCGCGGTGAAGACCTGGGACAGTACGACAACCGGCACAACCTCGATCTGCCCCCCGCCGGGATTCTCGCTGGGCACTGCCACAAGTGTCTCCCTCTGGCCGGCACCCCCCGTGGCGCAGGACGGGAGGTGAAGCCAGCGTACGTGCCCGCGGCGGCGGTGCGGAACCCTCTGTGCAAGCTGGCGGCAGGCCGGGCGGCAGGCAGGCGGACAGGACCGGCCGCAGTTCACCGGACACATATGTCCGGTGAACAACTGTTCAGTCTTGTCGTGGCAGCGTCGCGGGTCTAGCATCTCTGGGAACTGGGCGTGACGAAGCCACGAAAGCCGAGGTACTCGTGGGCTACAGCACTGGCGCGGCGGCGCGAGGCAGGCCGCGCGGCGCCGCTGAGCCCATCCGCGGCGCTTGCCGCGCCCACCCGGCGTCGCGCCCGCGTCAAGCCTATCCAGCAGCGAGGAGGTGGCCTCGCGATGGCCGCTGAGGGTCAGACGGCTGGCAATTCGCAGAATGGCACGGCCAGTTCGGCGGACGGGGCCGCCAGCTCGCCGCCTGGCGGCGCCGCCGGGCCCGTCGTCCACATCCTCTGGATGAACGGGGGCCTGGGCTGCGACGGGGATTCCGTCGCACTCACCGCGGCCAGCCAGCCGAGCATCGAGGAGATAGCGCTCGGAGCGCTGCCGGGCCTGCCGCAGGTCGCCGTGCACTGGCCGCTGATCGACTTCGAGTGCGGCCCGGAGACCGGCGCCGACAACTTCATCGAGTGGTGGCACAGGGCCGACCGCGGCGAGCTCGATCCGTTCGTGCTCGTTGTCGAGGGGTCGATCCCGAACGAGGCCATCAAGGAAGAGGGCTACTGGTGCGGCTTCGGCAACAACCCGGCGACCGGCCAGCCGATGACGACCAGCGAGTGGCTTGACCGGCTCGCGCCCAGGGCGACCGCGATCCTGGCGGTGGGTACCTGCGCCACGTACGGGGGCATCCACGCGATGGCGGGCAACCCGACAGGCGCGATGGGAGTGCCGGACTATCTCGGCTGGGACTGGCGGTCCAAGGCCGGGCTGCCGATCGTCTGCGTGCCCGGCTGCCCGACCCACCCGGACAACCTCGCCGAGACGATCCTCTACCTGCTCTATCAGGTAGCGGGCCAGGCCCCGATGATCCCGCTGGACGAGGCCCTGCGGCCCACCTGGCTGTTCGGCGCCACTGTGCATGAAGGCTGCGACCGGGCGGGCTACTACGAGCAGGGCGACTTCGCCGAGGTGTACGGATCGTCGAAATGCCTGGTCAAGCTGGGCTGCTGGGGGCCTGTCGTGAAGTGCAATGTGCCCAAGCGCGGCTGGATCAACGGGGTGGGCGGCTGCCCGAATGTCGGCGGCATCTGCATCGCCTGCACGATGCCCGGCTTCCCGGACAAGTTCATGCCGTTCATGGACGAGCCGCCGGGCTCACGGGTCGCCACCAGCGCGAGCAGCCTCTACGGCACGGTCATCCGCACGCTGCGCGGTTTCACCGCGAAGACCGCCGACGAGGAGCCGAAATGGCGCAGGAAAGGCGATGAGCTGCTGACCGGCTACGAGAAGACCTGGTGACTTCGGCCGGCGAGCGCGCGCCCGGCGGCACTGGCCCCGGGCAGGGATCACGCCCCCAGCAGGGAGAGGGATGAGCGATGACGACGGCGCATGACTCCGGCGTTGTGGAGATGGCCTGGGACCCGATCACCAGAATCGTCGGCAGCCTGGGCATCTACACCAAGATCGACTTCAGGCAGAAGAAGGTCGTCGAGTGCCATAGCACCTCGTCGATTTTCCGCGGCTACAGCATTTTCATGAAGGGCAAGGACCCGCGGGACGCGCACTTCATCACCAGCCGGATCTGCGGCATCTGCGGCGACAACCACGCGACCTGCTCGGTCTACAACCAGAACATGGCCTACGGCGTCCGCCCGCCGCGCCTGGCCGAGTGGATCATCAATCTCGGCGAGTCCGCGGAGTACATGTTCGACCACAACATCTTCCAGGAGAACCTGGTAGGCGTTGACTTCTGCGAGCGGATGGTCGGCGAGACGAACCCTGGCGTGCTCGAGCTGGCAAACCGGACGCAGGCGCGGCACGCCGCCGAGCACGGCTACAGCCACATCGGCGACATCATGCGGTCGCTGAACCCGCTGGAAGGCGAGTTCTACCGGGAGGCGCTGCAGGTATCCCGCTCGACCAGGGAGATGTTCTGCCTGATGGAGGGGCGGCACGTGCACCCCTCGACACTGTATCCGGGCGGCGTCGGCACCACCCCGACCGTGCAGCTGTTCACCGACTACCTGACCCGGCTGATGCGCTACGTCGAGTTCATGAAGCGCGTCGTCCCGATGCACGATGACCTCTTCGACTTCTTCTACGAGGCCCTGCCCGGCTATGAGGAGGTCGGCCGGCGCCGCGCTGACATGGTCTGCTGGGGCAGTCTCAACGACCCTGAGCACTGCGACTTCCGCTACGACCACATGACCAGCTGGGGCCGCAAGATGTTCGTCAGCCCCGGCGTGATCCGGGACGGCCAGCTGATCACCAACGACCTGGTCGAGATCAACCTCGGGATACGGATCCTGCTCGGCAGCTCCTACTATGAGGACTGGGCCGACCAGGAGATGTTCGTGACCCGCGACCCGCTGGGCAATCCGGTAGACCGCAGGCACCCGTGGAACCAGCACACGATCCCGCGGCCGGCCAAGCGCGACTTCGACGGCAAGTACAGCTGGGTCATGTCGCCGCGCTGGTTCGACGGCACGAATCACCTGGCGGCCGACACCGGCGGCGGCCCCCTCGCGCGGCTGTGGGCGACCGCGCTGGGCGGCCTCGTGGACTTCGGCTACGTCAAGTCCACCGGCAGCAGCGTGCTGATCAGCCTGCCGCGGACGGTTACCAAGCCGGAGGTCACGTTCGAGTGGAAGATCCCGACGGACTCGGCCGGGGGGCCGCTGTCCAACGCGATCGAGCGGGACCGCGCGCGGACCTACTTCCAGGCATACTCGGCAGCCTGCGCGCTGCACTTCATGGAGAAGGGCCTCGCCGAGATCCGGGCCGGCCGGACGAAGACCTGGGAGCCGTTCTCCGTCCCGGACGAGGCGAACAGCTGCGGTTTCACCGAGGCCGTCCGCGGCGTGCTCTCGCACCACATGGTGATCCGCGACGGCAGGATCGCCAACTATCACCCGTACCCGCCTACTCCGTGGAACGCCAGCGTCCGGGACAGCTACGGCACGCCGGGTCCCTATGAGGACGCGGTGCAGAACACGCCGATCTTCGAGGAGAACCCGCCGGACCGGTTCAAGGGCATCGACATCATGCGCGCGGTCCGCAGCTACGACCCGTGCCTGCCCTGCGGTGTCCACATGTACCTGGGCAACGGCAAGGTGCTGGACAAGGTGCACTCGCCGATGACGGTCACCTTGTCCACCTGATGTCCCTGGACCGGTCCGCCGCGAGGACCCGGCCGGTCCCAGTCCAGCCCGCCGGGCCTGATCTGCCGGGCGGGGCCTGCACCGCCCGGCAGACGGAGGCGAGGCAATGACCGGCGTACGGCGTGTCGGCGAGCGGATCGAGGAACTGCTCGACTCGATGCGGGCGGGCGGCCTGCGGGACGCCGCCCCCGCTGCCGAGGAACTGGTCGGCCTGCTGGTCGGCCTCTACGGCGACGGCCTGGGCCGGATCGTCGCGATCTTGCGCGAGCACGACGGCGCCGGCCCGCAGATGCTGGCGAAGCTGGCCGATGACCCGCTGGTGGAAAGCCTGCTGCTGTTGCATGACCTGCATCCGCTGGACGTCGACGCCCGGATTCAGCGGGCGCTGGACCGGGTGCGGCCGTACCTGGGCTCGCACGCGGGCGGAGTTGAGTACCTGGGCGTCGCCGACGGGGTGGCGCGGCTGCGGCTCCAGGGCAGCTGCCAGGGCTGCCCGTCCTCGACCGTCACTGTCCAGCTGGCCATTCAGGGCGCCGTGCAGGATGCCGCGCCGGAAGTCACCGAGGTAGCGGTCGAGGGCATGACCGCGGCACCCGGGCCCGGGCTGCTGCAGATCGGCCGGCAGCCCCCGGCGGGCGCCGGCGCAGCGGCCCAGGCGGGCGGCGCAGCGGGCCAGGCGGGCGGCCGCGGGAACGTCACCTGGGTGGCGCTGCCGGGCATCGGCCCGCCCAGTGCGCGGCCGGTCAGCGCATCGGCCGACGGCACGCCGGTGCTGGTCTGCTCAGTTCGCGGCACTCTGTACGCCTACGCTGACGCCTGCGCGCGCTGCGGGGAATCGATGGCCGGCGGCTTGCTCGACCGCGAGCGGCTGACCTGCCCGGACTGCGGCGCGCGCTACAACGTGCGGCTGGCAGGCAAGTCACTCGATGATCCGGCACTGCACCTTGATCCGCTGCCGCTGCTCACCGACAGCCAGGGCGTCCGGGTGGCGATGCCCGAGCCGGTCCGGTCATGACGCGCAACGCGAACCCGCGCAACGCGGGCCTGCGCAGGTTCGTCCCCGGCGCCGCGCCGGACGGCCCGGCAGTCCGGCGCGCTGCGCCAGTCCCGCAGGTTGCGCCAGTCCCGGCGGCTGTCCCGGTCCGGCCGGCTGACTCAGCCTGGCCGGCCGCGGCGGGGCCGGGCAGCCGCGAGCCGCCGGCCTGGCCGGCCGAGGAGAAGTGCGAGCTGTGCCGGGACGGGATCCCCGCCGGGCACGGCCATGTCGCCGATCTGGAGTCAGCGACCCTGATCTGCGCCTGCCGCGCCTGCTACCTGCTGTTCACCCAGCCCCAGGGCGGCCGCGGCCGGTACAAGGCAGTGCCCGACCGGTACCTGCATGACCCGCAGCGCCCGCTGACCGCCGCGGAGTGGGACCAGCTCGAGATCCCGGTCGGGCTTGCGTTCTTCCTGCACAGCTCGCGGCGGGGTGAGGTGACCGGGTTCTATCCCAGCCCGGCGGGCGCGACCGAGTGCATCCTCGACCTGACGGCATGGGATCGGCTGGCGGCCAGGTACCCGCTGCTCGCGGCCGCGCAAGCCGACGTCGAGGCGGCCCTGATCTGCCGCGCCGGAGCGGGCGTCGAGTACTTTCTGGTGCCGGTCGACGCCTGCTACGAGCTGGCCGGGCGGATGCGGCTGCACTGGCGCGGCTTTGACGGCGGCGCGCAGGCGCGCGCGAGCATCGACGCGTTCCTCGATAACGTCCGGTCGCGTGCCCGGGCCGTCAGCAGGGAGGCCTGACAGGTGGCCGAGCTTGTCTTCGAGTGCACCGGCGCGCACGCCGACCGCTACGCGGTGGCGCCGTCGATGTCTGTGTCGCTGCGGATCAGCGAGACAACCGGGCAGCGGGTCGACGCGATCGCGCTGCGCTGCCAGATCAGGATCGAGCCCGCCCGGCGCCGCTATACCGATGCCGAGGCGGAGCGCCTGAATGACCTGTTCGGGGAGACCCGGCGCTGGGCGGATACGCTCAAGCCGCTTCAGTTCGCCCACGTGTCGATCATGGTACCCGGCTTTACCGGCAGTACCGAGATCGACCTGCCCGTGCCGCTGAGCTATGACCTCGAGATCGGCTCGACCCGGTATTTCGCTGGCCTGGAAGCCGGCGAGGTCCCGCTGCTGCTGCTCTTCAGCGGCTCCGTCTTCGCCACCGCGGCCGGCCGGCTGTCAGTTCAGCAGGTGCCGTGGAGCAACGAAGCGTCCTGCCGGCTGCCCATCAGCGTGTGGCGGGAGTCGGTCGACGCGCACTTCCCGAACAGCGCCTGGATCAGGATGAGCCTGCACACCCTGGACGAGCTGCAGCGCTTCAAGGCGCGCCACGCACTGCCGACCTGGGAGGCGACGATCCTGGCCCTGCTCGCGGAGGCGACGGCGCGGCCGGCGGAGCCCCGGCGATGAGGCTCGACCCGGCGCACATCGAGCACGCGCGCAAGGTCGCCAACGCCATCCTCTACGAGGGCTACCTGCTGTACCCCTATTACCGGTCCGCGCAGAAAAACCAGGTCAGGTTCCAGTTCGGCGTTCTCATGCCGCCCGGCTACGCTGCCGTCGACCCGCAGGAGCCGTCAGCCAGCCAGACCGAGTGCCTGCTGGAATGCCCGGCCGATGCCGAGGTCCGGGTCCTGGTCCGGTTCCTGCAGCTGCAGCGACGGACCGTGCAGCGTATCTCGCCGGGCACCGGCGAGCTGCAGGAGGTGGACTCGCTGCAGGTGGCAGGGACCGAGCACACCTCGTGGGACGAGGCCACCGAGCGAGAGCGGACGGTCGTGGCCACGATCGGGGCATTGCTGGACGAGGACAGGAACCTGGAATTCCGCGCCGGCCCGGGTGAGCTGGCAGCAGACCTGCGGGAGCCGGGCGGGCAGCCGGCCGGCCGGATCATCCGCAGCTGGCACGCGATCGACGGTCTTATCGGGCTGCACGCCGAGCGGGTCGCCGGCCCTTACGGCGTGCTGCGGCTGCGCGTGCGGGTCGAGAACCACACCGCGGCACAGAACTCGCCGCGCACCAGGGAAGATGGTCTGGGCCGCGCGCTGATCGCCGCGCACTCGATGATCGCAGTGCCAGGCGGCCGGTTCCTGTCGATGACCGATCCGCCGGAATGGGCGGCGGCTGATGTGGCCCGGTGCCAGAACACCGGGACCTGGCCAGTGCTGGCGGGGCCGCCGGAGTGCGCTGATCTGGTGCTTTCCTCGCCAGTGATTCTCTGCGACCATCCCGAGGTCGCCGCGCAGAGCGCGGGAGACCTCTTCGACGCCACCGAGATCGACGAGATCCTGACACTGCGGACCCTGGCACTGACTGAATCGGAGAAACGCCAGGTCCGCGCGACGGATCCGCGCGCCGCCGAGCTGATGGACCGGCTGGACGGCATGCCGCCGGAGATGCTCGACCGCATGCACGGCGCCATCCGCTACCTGAACTCCGAGCCGGCCGGGGCCGGCGCCCTTCCCCGTGCCGGGCAGCCGCTGGACGAGCGGGCCGGCTGGCCAGCGCCGGAGATCACCGGCCGGCGTGCGATGCCCTGGTGGGATCCGGGATCTGACGCCTCGGTCTCGCCGCAGACAGATCACGTTGCGGTCGGCGGAGTCCGCGTCCGCCGCGGCAGCCGGGTGCTGATGCGGCCAGGTACCCGCCGCGCTGACGCTCAGGACCTGTTCCTGGCGGGCCGGCCGGCGGTCGTGCAGGCCGTCCTGCGCGACGTCGACGGCCAGACCCACCTCGCGCTGACGCCCGAGGACGACCCGGCGGCCGATCTGCAGCGCAGCCACGGCAGGTTCCTCTACTTTGCCCCCGATGAGGTCGAGCCGCTCGAGGCCGCGGGGCCGGGCGGCACGCCAGCGGCCGCACCCTGACCGCGGGCCAGCACCGCCGGCGCTGCGCGGGGGATTCGTGGCCGGCTACCTGGCCGGCTCGCGGGACGGCACGGAAGGGGTGCAGCGGATCCGCGCGACCCTGACGGCCATCAAGAACTCCAGGGAGGCGCGCAGGCTGGCGGCCGAGGCGATCATCGCGGCCGAGTCAGTGATCCGCCGGGCCGCGGGCACCCGGGATGGGCGCGGCGGCCGGCCTGGTCAGCGGCTCGCTCGCGGCGCGCGCGCCGGGTCCTGCCCGGCGGGCCGGATCACGGGCCGGCTGAGTCCGGAGCGGCGGCCGGGCCGGCCGCCGAGCCGCCGATACGGCGGCGTGCGAGGCGGCCGAGCACGCTGAGTCCGAGCGCCCCCGCGGCGGGCAGCAGGACGAGGGCCGGCAGCTGATATCGCCAGGAGAACTCGAACGCGTCAGAGACCAGCAGCACCGCTGCTGCCGTGGCGGTGAACAGCAGGCAGGCCGCAGCCAGCTGCCGCCGGCCGGCCCCGTCGTCACGGCGCAGCACGGCGGCCGATCCGGTCATTCCGGCCACGGTGGCCAGCAGCAGCAGCGGACCGGGCGTGTACCCGCCGTCGAGCTGGTAGGACCGCAGGACGGTGGCCAGCGGGCGGGACACGGCAGGCTGCCCGCCGCCGAACTGCGCGATGAACCCGCGGATCTCGGCGCGGGTGGCGTGCGGCGCGAAAGCCGGATAGTAAGCCTGGAACTGCCACCGGGAGACGGGCGTGTCGCCGGGGCTGGTACTGCGGGTAACGGCGAACAGCCTGGCCGCGTCGCCGGCTATCCCGGCCAGCACCCGCAGCGGCTGCTGGGTGAGCACGGCGGTGTCGAAGCCGGACACCAGGCGCGATGCGTTCGCGTGCTGGAGGCTGGCGTAGTAGGGCCGCAGCGGGGATTGCGGGCTGTGCTCAAGGCCGTCGGGGCCGAGCGCCCGCTGGGACGGCGTGGGGCAGAGCGGCTGCTCCTGCTGAGTCAGCCTGAGGGCGGCGCAGTCGGCCGCGGCGGCCATCCGGCCGTAGGTGGTCGTGACGCCGGCGTGCGCCAGCCAGAAGTGCCCGGTCACCGCGTAGGACACGGTGCAGTAGGCCAGGATGGGCACGGCGAAGGCGATGCATACGGCGATGGATTTGCGGATGGCCTGGCGCCAGCCGCCGGCCGCGGCGATCACGAAGATCACGGCGGGCACGACCAGGATCTCGCCGACCTGGCGGACGGTGGCGCAGGATCCCAGGATGATGCCCCCGGCGACGCAGCTG